>PMMO01000186.1:0-37608 GCA_003162215.1 Ignavibacteriota bacterium | reverse complement strand
GGCGAGTTGGATATACCCGCTGGTTATATCATCAGCGTGATTCTCCGTACAACCAATGGAGGATCAACGTGGGTACAGGATCCCTTCACGAGCTATAACGAGTTGTTGGGAGTATCCTCCCTCAATGCTCATACGTTGATGGCTTTTGGATACGGCGGGNNGCACTTCTCCAGAACGGCGATCAGGACGCCGGCTTCCACGAGGTGCGGTTTGACGGCTCAGGACTTGCGTCGGGGGTGTATTTCTACCGGATACAGGCGGGAGATTTTGTGCAGACGAAGAAACTGGCGCTCGTAAAGTAAGCCCATTCCCGCCTGCGATGTACATGAGCCCCGGCTTCACCTGTCGGGGCTTCCTTTTGATTGTCTTCCCCTTTTTTCGTAGTTTCTTCCGTCCATGACCCGGAACATGACATGAACATACGCACTATCCCGATCGGCGGGGCGAACCCTCTTGTGCTTTTTGCAGGACCGTGTGTCGTGGAAAGCAGGGATCTCGTGTTGAAGACGGCGTCCGTCGTGAAAGACGTCGCGGCGAAGCACGGTATCGGCGCGGTTTTCAAGTCATCCTATGCGAAGGCGAACCGGACGAGCAGCAGTTCGTTCACCGGGATCGGGATGGACAAGGCGCTCAAGATCCTTCAGGAGGTGCGCAGGGAGTTTGATCTCCCGGTTCTGACGGACATACACACGGAAGGTGAGGCCTCCGCCGCGGCCGAGGCCGCAGACGTTTTGCAGATTCCCGCGTTTCTCTGCAGGCAGACGGGGCTTCTGCAGGCTGCAGGGAGGACCGGGAAGATCGTCAATATCAAGAAAGGACAGTTCCTGGCTCCGGAGGACATGGCCTATGCCGCCGGGAAAGTCGCAGCGACGGGGAACACCGGNNATGCGGGGTCTCGGTTACCCCGTGGTGTTCGATGCGACCCATTCGGTGCAGCTCCCGGGGGGAGAGACCGGGCAGAGTGCAGGGCGGCCGGAATTCATTATCCCTCTCGCGCGTGCCGGCGTGGCGGCGGGATGCGACGGGCTGTTTGTCGAAGTGCACCCCGATCCTCGCCACGCGCTGAGCGATGCCGCGAGCCAGCTCCGTCTGGACCTGCTCGAGGCGCTCGTTGCAGGGTGCGTTGCGGTGGATCGTATCGTACGGGGACTCTGATGGGCCGCCCGAACAGATCGATCACCTCGCGGGCCCGCCGGATCAGGATGGTTCTGCTCGACGTCGACGGTGTCCTGACCGACGGGGGATTGTACTACACCGCAGAGGGGCACGAGCTGAAACGGTTTCATGCGCATGACGGGTACGGGATACAACGGGGGAGGGAATCGGGGATCTCATTCGGCATCATAAGCGGGAGAACGACCCCGATTGTCGATGCGCGTGCGCGGGTACTGAAGATAGAGGATGTGGTGCAGGGGGCGGACGACAAGGTGGCCGCAATGAGGGAGATCCAGCGCCGCCGTGGTTTCGGTGATGAGGAGTTCGCGTTCATCGGGGATGACCTCTTTGACATCCCACTCCTCCGGGTCGTCGGACTTTCGGCGGCTCCTCCCAATGCCCTGGCGGAGGTCAGGAGGAACGTCCACTATGTCACACGTGCCGCGGGGGGACAGGGGGCCGTCCGTGACTTCATCGATCTGATACTCGACCGGCGCGGCAAATAAGAGAACATGATCCCATGGAGTATCCGCGTCCATTGCGCCCCAAGGAGCTCGACCTCATGGAGACCGTCCTCCCGGTGGACCGTCCCGGGTACCGGGCGCTCCGTGACCGTCTCGAATCCATGACGGTCCTGGGGGAGGGACGGCGCGGGGAGGGGGATCTTGTCCTCGGGCCACCCGGCGACCTCCCTGACACGATTTCTCCGCTTTCTCCGGTCATTGCGTACGGAATGGTGGAGACCACGCGGGACGCATTCACGATCAGTGTCCGCGAGGAGGCGGGAAACCAGATCAATGTCGAAATCGTCTCCGGAAGCGGGAAGGGGATCCCCGATAACTACGAGGAGAAGCGGCGCTGGACGTATTCCTGGTGGTCCCCCGGAGAGGTCTCCCCGGCGACAGGCACCCCTGTGAGGGAAGTCTCCATCGGCGCGGGGGTGACGCTTGCGTTCGCGCCGGTGGAGAAGAGGATCTGGGTCCATGAGCGGTCCGGCGGCATCGTCCGGCTGATCCCCATTACGAACTATTACAGCGAGCTGATGATCCGCAAAGGGATCCGGGATCCCCGGATCGCGCTTGTGCCGTCACTCCTCTGGAAAGATCTCAAGTCGTTTTCCGACGAAGATCTGCTCCGGGCCTTCGTGGCGTATAATGCACTCCGGCACCACGTCCCCCTGCAGGTGGATTTCCCGCCCGACCGGCGCTCCGGCATACCCCTGTTCATGCGGCAACTTTTCAGGAGAAGGGGCTGAATGGACCCATCAGAGACTGCAATTAAGAAAGGACGGGAAGTCGTCCGCATCGAACATCTTGCAGTGGCCGCACTGGCGGAGCGCATCAATGGCGACTTCGCACGTGCGGTGGCCCTGCTCTTCAATTGTGAGGGACGCATCATCATCACCGGGGTCGGGAAATCGGGCATCATCGCCCGGAAAATCGTTGCCACGATGAACTCCACAGGGTCCCCCGCGGTCTTTCTGCACCCCACAGATGCGGTCCATGGGGATCTGGGAATCCTCCGCGCCGATGATGCGGTGATCTGCATCTCCAAGAGCGGCAACACAGACGAGATCAATGCGCTGCTTCCCATGTTCAAGCGGCTTGGTGTACCCATTATCGCCATTGTGGGTCGTGCGGCTTCAATGCTCGCAAAGGAGGCTACGGTTGCCCTCGACGCTTCCGTCCCCGAAGAAGCCTGCCCGCTTGATCTTGCTCCGACATCCTCCACCACCGTTGCGCTCGTGTTCGGCGACGCACTTGCCATCGCACTTCTTGACCGGCGGAAGTTCCGGGCAGAAGATTTCGCACTCTACCACCCTGCAGGATCTCTGGGCAAACGTTTGTTGCTCAAGGTCGATGAATTGATGGTGACGGGTGACGGCATCCCCCGTGTGAGGAGCGACGTCCCCCTGAGAGACGCGATCGTTGAAATGACCTCCAAACGCCTGGGCTGCACCTGTATTGTGCGCGGTGATGGAACGCTCGAGGGAATTCTCACAGACGGAGATTTGCGGCGTCTCCTGCAGGGTACAAGCGACGTCGCCAACATCACTGCCGGCATGGCGATGACGCGCAATCCCAAGACAGCACGATCGGGATCACTGGCAGTCGTGGTGCTGCAGGAAATGGAGCAGTTCAAAATAACACAGATCATCGTGGTTGATGAACGGCATCGACCGGTGGGTGTCATGCACTTGCATGAGCTGGTGAACGCAGGATTAGGGGGAGATGAAGGCGCATGAGAAGTCTGGCGTTGGCAGTGTCGTTCATTCTGCTGTCACTGGCGGGGTGTGAGGAAAAAGTCAAACCCTCGGTGGCGCCGCTCACGCAACAGTCACTTCCTTCGCAAGAGAGTTGGAACAGTACTGTCGTCTTCACAGATTCCGCTCAGGTGAAGGCAGTCCTCTGGTCGGGACATATCGCGATGTACTCCGCGGAGCACGTGACACTGCTTGACGACAGCGTTCGGGTGGATTTCTATGACGAAAATGGAAATCACACATCCCGGCTGACGTCGCACCGCGGCAAGGTGGATGATGTGACACACGACCTTGAAGCCAATGAAAACGTTACTGTACACTCTGACAGCGGCACGATCCTGACAACAGAACGACTCTTCTGGAACAATGCCACCCGGAAGACCCACACCGATGCATTTGTAGACATCGTCTCCCCCAAAGAGCACATCATGGGCCACGGCATGGAGAGTGACCAGGGATTGAAGAGCTACCGGATATTTAAAGTGACGGGGCAGGCATTGAGCAATGAGTAAGAGTTGGCTTTGTATCGGTCTCGTGCTGCTCTGTGGCGGGGTTCGCCCGGCAGGTGGTCAGACATCGAAGCTCACCTTGCTGGATCACGCCGATAGCCTCGTTGCCCTTGTGATAGATGGAGAGGACGTGCGTGAGCTGTCCGGGCACGTACAAATCCGGCAGGAAAATGTCACAATTCTCTGCGATCGTGCGGTCCGGTTTCTCTCTTCCGGGAAAGTCCTGTTGACCGGGCACGTCATCGTGCATGATGACAGTATGACGATAACGGCTCCGCGGGGAGTATATTTCCGTGATACACGTCATGCTGAAGCTTATGATAGGGTCACCCTTGATGACGGGGTGTCACACGTTGAAGCCGACTTCGGGGCGTACGATGTCGATCCTCGCATCGCATTCTTCAGCTCCCGCGTGGTGGCGCGTGATACCTCCTCCGTTCTTACTGCTGACACTATGACGTATGAACGAAACCGCAAGCTGATGCATGCGATGGGGAGGGTGCGGGTGATCAACGAACAGGACGCCGTGACGATATCTGGCGGCGACCTTATCCATGATGGCGTCGCGCGGTCGAGCCGTGTGACGCTTTCGCCCGTGCTGGTGAAGTACGACAGCACCACTGGAGGTGCAATCGACACCCTTATCGTCCACAGCCGCGTCATGGAATCGTACCAGGATTCCACCCGCCGGCTTCGTGCGACTGACAGCGTGGTGTTTGTCCGGAAAGACCTCGCCGGTCGTGCAGGATCGGTGCTGTTTCACACAGCAGGGGACAGCCTGGAACTCCGTCGCTCACCGATTCTCTGGTACCAGGAGACACAGGTGACCGGCGATTCGATAAACGTCTATCTCAAGAAACGCATCCTGGACCGCATCCTGGTCATGGGGACGGCATTTGCGGTTTCCCGGAGCGATTCGTCGCATCCGGAACGGTTTGACCAGCTTGCCGGGGAAACACTCACGATGCAGTTCCGCGACAGGGTCCTTCGCCAGATTGATGTCGACGTTCATGCGTTCAGTGTCTACCACCTGTACGAAGACTCGCTTGCCAATGGACTGAACAAGGCGAGCGGCGACCGGATCATAATGTTTTTTGCTGATGGACGCGCGAAATCGATTCGCGTTGCAGGTGGAGTGGAGGGGCAGTATTATCCCGAGCCCATGGTTCACCGGCGTGAACGCGAATACCAGCTCCCCGGTCTTCTCTGGCGTGTTGATCGCCCACGACTCCGGGCACCAATGCAGAAAGAAGTTGTTCAATGAGCTCCTCCACATCACCATCCGGCGGGCGGTCTCTCAGGGCCGACGGCCTTGTCAAGCGGTACAAGAAGCGCACCGTGGTGCGCAACGTCAGCGTCTCGGTCCGGCAAGGCGAAGTTGTCGGTCTCCTCGGTCCGAACGGCGCAGGCAAAACCACCACGTTCTATATGATCGTCGGAATGATCCGGCCGAACGAAGGGAATGTGACCCTGGATGGTACGGACATCACTCGCATGGCCATGTACAAGCGGGCGAGAATGGGCATCGGTTATCTCCCCCAGGAGGCCTCGGTGTTCCGTAAGATGACCGTTGAAGAGAATATTCTGTCGATTCTGCAGGTCATGAAGATGTCCTCCGCTGAACGCAACAAACGGTGCGCACAATTGATGTCGGACTTCAATATCACACATCTTGCCCGCAGCAAGGGATATACGCTCTCGGGTGGCGAACGTCGCAGAACGGAGATTGCACGCGCCATTGCCGGAGATCCCGGGTTCATCCTGCTGGATGAACCTTTTGCCGGAATTGATCCGATCGCCGTGGAGGACATTATGAGGATTGTGGCCAACCTCAAGGAGCGCAACATCGGCGTGCTTGTGACCGACCACAATGTGCATGAAACGCTCTCCATCACCGACCGTGCATATCTGTTGTTCGAGGGACGGATTCTGAAGGAGGGGACCGCGGAGTTTTTGGCCAACGATCCGGAGGTGCGAAAGATTTATCTGGGGGAGAACTTCAAGCTGGATCGGTATGAATGAAGACTTCCGTGTTCAATGCAGAATCCTGAACCCAGAATTCATAATTTTGCATTGAATGCGAGCCTACGACCCTTCCTTCTCCTCAGAAGTCCCTTTCGACTCTTTCTTTTCCCCTGATTCTTTCTTTTCCCCTGATTCTTTCTTTTCCCCCGACTCTTTCTTCTCTCCCGACTCTTTCTTTTCCCCTGATTCTTTCTTTTCCCCCGACTCTTTCTTTTCCCCTGATTCTTTCTTTTCTCCTGATTCTTTCTTTTCCCCTGATTCTTTCTTTTCCCCCGATTCTTTCTTTCCCCCCGACCCTTTCTTTTCCCTCGGCCCTTTGCTCTTCTTGTAGTCCGTCTGATAGAACCCACTTCCCTTGAAAATCAGGCCGACACCGGTGCCCATCACGCGCGCCAGGCTCTCCGTGTTGCACTTCGGGCAGAGGGTGAGGGGTTCTTCTGACATGGATTGTAATTCCTCAAGCTCGTGACCGCAATGTTTGCACTGGTACTGATACGTCGGCATACGTTCGCTTCCTCTCTCTGCATCATTGATGTTTTGAAAACCGTTGTCTCAGCCGCCGACGGACATTGGCCGGCACGAAGTCGGAGACGTCTCCGCCCAGCCGGGCAATCTCCCGTACAATACTTGAATTCAAGTAGGTGTACTGTTCCCGCGGCACAAGGAAAATCGTTTCAAGTTTGGAGGAGAGTTTTCTGTTGGTGAGGGCCATTTGAAATTCATATTCAAAATCTGATACCGCGCGCAGCCCGCGGATCAGGACCGATGCTTTCCGCCTCCGGGCATACTCCACGAGCAGTCCGTCAAATTCCTCCACCTCAATCCCTTTTTTGCCGCGGAAGATTTCGCGGACCATGGCGATCCGCTCTTCCCCCGAAAAGAGAGGTTGCTTGGAGGAGTTGCGCGCCACGAGGATCACCAAGCGCGGGAAGAGCTGGGCTGCTCTTTCGACGACATCCACATGCCCGAACGTAATGGGGTCAAACGTGCCCGGGTAGATTGCGATCGGTCGTTTCATTGGATCCCTTTCCCGTGAAGAACGTGACCACGGTCCGGCCGAATTTCTTGACCGGACCGATGCCGTAGAGTGGTGAATCCTTGAACTGCACATCTGGCGTGTGTTCTATCAGAAGATAGCCTCCCGGGGCCACGACATTCCGCGAGAATGCCAGCGACGGCAGTGAGGCCGTCACTTCGAAGGCGTATGGTGGGTCGGCGAAGACGAGGCCGAAGGTATCGCCCGACTGTTGCAGATACCGCATGGCATCGATACTGAGGACTTCGGACCGCCCGGTACACCCCAGGTGATCAAGGTTCCGTTCGAGAAACTCCACGGCACGACGGTTATCCTCGACAAACACTGCCCGCGCTGCACCTCTGCTCAATGCCTCAATCCCGAGGCTTCCGCTTCCCGCGAAGAGATCCAGCACCGTCAGATCATCAAAGTCCAGACGGTTCACCAGCATGTTGAAGAGCGTCTGCCGCACGCGATCAGTGGCCGGCCGCACCGAAAGATCATCGACGGTACGCAGGATGCGGCCACGGAACTCGCCGCCTGTAACGCGCATGGGTTCTATTCCTCCCGAAGGGCGGCCCCGACCGCAGGGACGAAACGGTGTGGCATTGCCAGGAAGTGTGTTGCGAGGGGATTTCCGGGGGCGATGTCCATGCCCACAAACGGGTTCAACACCTCGATTGGCGGAATCCCGTTCACATCAAGCGATTCGACCAGGTTCGATGTCGCGCGGGGGCCGTAGAGAAACACTTTCCGGGGTCGGCCGTGCGTACCGGCACCTTCGGTGAGAATCGCCGTGCATGCTTCGGGTGTACATTCGGCGCGGATCCGATAGTCCACCAGGCTCCCATCCTGCAGGACACTTATGTCCATTCTTCCGCGCTTCAGGCCCACAAGGAGGACAGATCCTGTGCTCCCGTCGGGGTGACGGGATGTCAGATAGTGCTCGGCGCTGAAGTGATCGCCGTCAAGCACGTGAAGCGCGAAATCTTCTGCGACCAGAGCATCCTGGAGCGCGCGTGCAAATGTCCTGCGCACCGAGACACTCAACAGTCGCGTCCCTTCGCCGGTGGCACTTCGGCTGAGCAAGTGGACATCCGTAATGAACTCTCCTTCCGAAGAGTCCGGAAAGAACTGCGCGAGATCCCAGTGAGCATGTTTGTGCAACAGCGTGTCAGCCTGGCCGGCGGGGACGGGAAGGATGTGCGTGAAGAGTGCGGCCATATCGAGGGTCACGGCAATCCGGCGGGCAGCGACATTGTTTGACGTCACGAATGTTAGAAGCCGATGGACGATCGATGCGGGGTCTTCTTGCACGCCGCCGGGCCACTCGGCGATAGCGCTGACTGCGGGAATGGCATTCTCCAGAGCAAGCACGACAGCCTGGGTTTCAGTCTCTGCGAGACTGAGTCCAACGACGGCAGATGGTTTCGACTGCGTATGCGGCATTGGTTAATATGTCAAAATCATCATAGTGAATCAAGGCTGCGCGTGTTGTGCACGCGGTCGAACGACCAGATAGGCGCGGATGCGTTCGAGAGTTCGTGGTCCGATACCCCTGACGTTGCTGACGTCACCGGGTTCGCTAAAATCACCGTGTTCTTCCCGGTACGCAACAATTCGCTGCGCGATGGCAGGGCCGATGCCCGGAAGCTTCTGCAGTTCATCAACAGTCGCGCTGTTCAACTCGATGCTCTGCTGTACCAGCGTTGTTGTGGACTTTCGCGCTGCGGATCGATGCGGAGCCGAAGCTGTATCTCGAGGTGCCCGCGAAAGCGCAAGAAACTGGCTATCGAGGGCGGCATACGAAAATACCGGGAGTGATGGCCGTGTTGCCACCGCCGGCAACCAGATTTTGATGGCCGACCCGACAAGAAAGATTGTCGAGAGAACAAGGACAGCAGTGAGTTCGTTGCGGGTGAATCCGAATCTCTCCTGTAACGACCGCAGGAGGCGCATGACTCCTCAGGATTGCGTCTTTTTTACACGCGCAAAGTAGGATTGATCCCTGTCTGCACCGCCGGTACCACTTTCCGGCCCTATGTGGTCGAAGTTGAGAAGCTGTTTAATTGCCGCGCGTTCCTGGGCGTTCAATGCTTTGGGCACCCAGACATTGATGCGCACCAACTGATCTCCGCGCCCGAAGCTGTTGAGGTGCGGAACCCCTTTCTCGCGCATTCTCAGGACCGTGCCCGAACTTGCGCCAGGTTCGATTTTCAAGCGCGAACGCCCGTTGAGTGTCGGCACTTCTATATCTGCTCCCAGCACTGCCTCGGGAAAACTGATATAGACATCAAGCGTCACATCATCGTCGCGTCGTGNNGAAGTATTGGTGTTGTTCCTCTTCGATCACTACGATGATATCGCCCGGAGGGCCTCCACGACGGCCGACATTGCCCTCGCCGCGCAAAGGAATATAGTTGCCTTCTGTCACGCCTGCGGGAATATTGACCTTGATAGTTGATTCTCCCTGCACGCGACCGTCGCCCTTGCATGTCGTGCAGGGATCCTTAATGACGCGCCCCTCGCCTTCGCAATTCTGACAGGCAGTGATGTTTACGAACTGTCCGAACACCGAACGGGAAACCTGCCGGATTTCCCCGGCCCCATTGCAGACGGGGCAGGTGGTCATCGAGTGGCCGGACCGCGCGCCTGTGCCGTGGCACGACTCGCACGGCTTCCACCGTTTTACCTTCAGCGTTTTCTCTACGCCGGCCGCAATCTCCTCAAGGGTAAGCTTGAGACGAAGTTTAAGATCCGATCCAGGGACCGCACCGCCTTTGCGGCGGTGGCGGGTCTGCCCGCCGAACATATCGTCAAAAATCGTTCCCCCCATTCCGCCGCCAAAGATGTCGCCGAATGTGCTGAAAATGTCGTTCACGTCGGTGAACGGCCGGAAATCGGTGCCACGCACTCCTTCGTGACCGTACTGGTCATACCTCTGACGCTTGGTTGTGTCAGCCAGCACTTCGTAGGCCTCTGCGGCTTCCTTGAACTTCTCCTCGGNNGCCTCGTTGATTTCCTTGAACTTCTCCTCGGCTTCCTTGCTCCCGGGGTTGCGGTCGGGATGGTGCTGTAGCGCCATCTTCCGGTACGCCTTCTTGATTTCGTCCTGTGAAGCCCCTCTCTGGACGCCGAGGATTTCATAGTAGTCACGCTTGGCCATTGGACTCCTCTGGCGCTTCGGGGGCAGTCGATACAATCACTTTTGCGTGCCGCAGAACGCGATCGAACAACATGTACCCGCGCTCCACTTCCTCAACGACGGTATGCGGATCCAGATCCGCCCGCGGGATTTGCAGAAGCGCATCGTGAAATCCGACATCGAAAGGCTTTCCGGCGGATGTGAAGGGAACAACCCCGTACTTCTCCAGCACCTTCAGGAATTTTGTGTGGATCATTTCCACACCGGCATAGAAGGCTTCGTAGTCTTTCTGTTCTTTTCCCGCTTTCACCGACCGTGCAAAGTCGTCGACCACCGGCAGCAACGCAAGCAGAAGACCCTCGTTGGCGCTCCGCATGATCGCGGCGATTTCCGATTCGACACGGCGCTTGTAGTTCTCAAACTCTGCAGCTTTTCGGAGCAGCTGGTCTTTGAACGTATCGGCCAAGCGCCGTGCTTCTTCAAGTTGGACGCGGAGCGCGGCAACTGGATCCACGTCCTCCGAGGAAGCGAGCGGAGCATCCTGAGAAGACGGTTGTCCTGACTCTACAGGCTCAACGTTCTGTTCTTCTTCACCCATTAAGGTACTTTCGCATTCGATAGCATTGCGGAAATCGTCCGTGCGACATAATCCACAAGCGGGATCATTTTGTTGTATTGCATCCTGGTCGGACCGATGACGCCGACTGAACCGGAGATATCGCCGACGTTGTACATCGATGTGACCAGGCTGTAGCTCTTCAGCTTTTCGTCCTGGTTTTCGGTGCCGACAGTTACCTGTGTCCCGGTGGCTCCCTCTTCATGTTTCTGCAGGACGTGAATAATGAACTCTTCGTTGTTGATCAGTTCCACCACACCCCGGAATTCTTTCGGGTTTGTGAATTCCGGTTGCTCGATGAGTTTCTCTGTTCCACCGATGTGGAGTTTTTCCGTGCGCGGCGGGAGAAAGAGCTTGTCGACGGAGTCGATAAATAATCGAATCAGACCAGTCGGCTCATCCTGCGCATCCCGCATCCGTTCCACGAAGGTGTCACGGATTTCCTGCAACGTCAAGCCACTCAGCTTCTCATTCATCCGCCGGGCAAGTTCATTCAAACGCCCACGGTTGATGTCGATGCCGACTTCCATCATGATGGTCCGTACAAGTCCGGATTTGATAGAGATGACCACCAGGATCCTGCTCGATGTGATGGGTACGAGCTCCAGTTTTTCAAATACCCCGGAGCTGAGATGCGGTGATGTCACGACACAGAGCTGACGCGAAATCTTGCCGATCAAGCGGGACGACTCCCGGAGCATTTCCTCCATATCCTGGATCGCATCCAGCCCTTCGCGGATTGTCTGTTGCTCGTCCGGCGTGACTGCCTCCACCCGCATGAGACTATCCAGATAGAACCGGTACCCGCGATCTGTTGGTATCCTCCCGGCTGATGTATGAGGGTGGTCAATATATCCCAGGTATTCCAAATCGGACATGATATTCCGGATGGTCGCAGAGCTGAGACCAAGAACATCTTCGTGTCGCTTTGAAATGAACCGCGAGCCGACTGGTGTGGCAGTCTCGATGAAATCATGCACCACATAGTGCAGTACGGTGCGCTCTCGCTCGTTGAGTTCCATTGCCATCTATACTGTCAGATGTCCGGATTTTCGCCTTGTTTCATAGAAAAAGATACGATTTTTGCCCAATTTAGTCAACAAACGTGAAAACTCCAGAGTTCTAGCAGTCGCGTGAGGCGGCTGCCAATGATCCCACCCTTCAAGCGCGAAAGCCGATCGATACGGTCGGTCGGCTTTCGCGGGGACAAAACAATCGTCGCCTACATGTTGCCGGCGACGGCCCTGGCGAATTCGGAGCACTTCACTTCCTTTGCACCTTCCATCAACCGGGCAAAATCATAGGTTACGACCTTGGATCGGATGGTCTTTTCAAGCGCACTGACGACCAGGTCCGCTGCCTCGTTCCATCCAATGTAGCGAAACATCATCTCGCCGCTCAAGATCATTGAACCCGGGTTCACCTTGTCGAGCCCTGCGTACTTGGGTGCCGTGCCGTGTGTCGCCTCGAAGACCGCATGACCACTCTCATAGTTGATGTTCCCTCCGGGGGCGATTCCGATACCGCCGACCTGGGCAGCCAGAGCATCTGAAATGTAGTCGCCATTGAGGTTGAGTGTAGCAATAACATCGTACTCCGCGGGCCGTGTGAGGATCTGCTGGAGGAAGGCATCGGCTATGACATCCTTGATGAGGAGTTTGCCAGCCGGTGGATTGCCTCCACAGTCATCCCATCCGACAGTCTGCATGCCGAATTCCTTCATTCCCAATTGGTATCCCCAATCCCGGAACGATCCCTCCGTGAACTTCATGATATTCCCTTTGTGTACCAGCGTGAGCGATTTTCGTTTCTGCAAAATGGCGTATTTGATCGCTGCGCGCACGAGGCGCTCGGTTCCTTCCTGTGAGACAGGTTTGATGCCAATGCTAGAAGTTTCCGGGAATCTGATATTCTTTACACCCATTTCTTTTCGGAGCCAGTCTACGACCTTCCTGGCTTCCGGAGTTCCAGCCTTCCATTCAATGCCGGCGTAAATATCTTCAGTATTCTCTCTGAAAATGACCATGTCGATCAGTTCGGGCCGCTTGACTGGAGACGGCACACCCTCAAAGTAGCGAACCGGGCGAAGGCAAACGTAGAGATCGAGCATCTGCCGCAGGGTCACATTGATGGATCGAATTCCACCACCGACGGGTGTTGTGAGGGGACCTTTCATGCCGACGATGTATTCCTTTATTGCCAGAAGGGTGTCTTCCGGAAGCCAGGTATTTTCTCCGTAGATAGTGTTGGATTTCTCTCCCGCATAGACCTCAAACCAGACGATCTTGCGCTTGCTGGCGTATGCCCTTGTAACTGCGGCATCCAGAACAAGTTGTGAAGCCTTCCAGATGTCCGGCCCCGTTCCGTCTCCTTCAATAAAGGGAATAATCGGACGATCAGGGACCTGAAGTTCTCCGTTTTTCGCGGTGATCCGTTCGCCATGGGAAGGAGGAACGAGTTTTGTGTACGTGGGCATTGGGGTCTCCTGTGGGTTTCCGAACAAAAACCTAAACAAAAGAGCCCCCAAAGTCAACGAAAGGACCCGGGGGCGCGTAATTTGGCGCCAAACAGGCTGGAATGCAGGCTGGAGCTCGCTTTACTTGACATTGACATGTGTGTTTCTTAAGATCATTGGAAAGGCAGGCATTTCCTGGGATGTCCGGTTTCTTTCTTGTCTTTTGGATCCTTCCTCCTATGAAACCTTTGCCCCCACTCCCCTCGATGTGCATGAACGTCCACTGTCAATAGCGAGATTTCACCAATGTCTCCAGAGATCATGGTTGTACTTAGAATCGCTGCCATTGCGACTTCGGCGGCAATCGGAATTTTCGATTTCTTCGGGATCCTGTTCATGCTTCTTGAGCGGTACGGCGGGGCAAAGGGCCGCATTTATTACCTGCTGAGTTACTTATTTCCGAAAACCATTTTTGGTCCTATCGGTAAGTCCCTGCGATTGCTCAGAGACTGGCATGATGCCGGCAAGAGAGAGACGCTCATCCAGGCCTACGGGCGGAACAAAGAACGGGATCTGATGGACAGGCATCCGTTTTCCCAGTGGATGGTCGCTGAGATGGTCCGCAATTACGAAAACAACGTCCAGGGCATTGCCTATCTTGGGGCTGCGGCCTTGATTTTCATTATTGGTCTACGCGGTATCGAAGTTCTTACCCGGGAGGATGCATCTTTCATAGTCCCGGCATTGTTGCTGGAATTCACGCTGATTGGCCTCCTCGGCTTGATGATGTTCTACAAGCCCGAAGAGGAGAAGCATGGCGCCGTTGATCTTACCCTTATCACGGAACTTGAGAGGATCAAGCGCGATTTGGCGGAAAAGGACACGACGCTGCGGACTCTGCGTGCGGACGTCGACACGGTGATCCAGCGACTCCAGGGAGATGTCGAGTCCCTCCGCCAGGCGGGGTCGGGGGGAAAGGCGAAAGGCGGTGCCTAAGTCATGAAGCTCTCGCTGTATTTCCTGTTTTATGTGGCAATGATGCTCGAGCTCCTCATTTTCATTGTAGATCGGGATCTGGCGGAGGAGAAACTCAAAGCAAGCTATGGCCGATTCGCGCAGGCTCAGGCCCAGGTGTTGCACATTTCCGGACCGCAGTCCATTACGGTCGTTAAGGGAGAAGAGATCGCCAATCCCATTTCGGTGACCGGGTTCTGGAATGATGGCGAGAAGAAGGGGTTGCGAGCCATCATCGACGGAAGAGAATACCGGATGGGTGGAGTGGATACTGCGATGCAGAATGAGCAACTAAGACTCGTGCCTGATACAACCACCGGCGATTTTTCGTTTTCGATTGTCGGAAACAAGAAGGGAAGCTCCGAGGTTGCCATCTCCGCTGTTCTTCATCGCAGTCTCCGGGATTTTCCCCGTGAAGTGAGGAACATGATCTGGGAGCGCGTCCCGCAGCGCGATCGACTCGGAGAAGATTCTCTTGTCGTCCACGGGAATACGGTCAGCATCCGCATCGAGGTGGTAGAGAAGGGGGAGAAGAGTCTGCAACCCGGGAAGCAGATGGGGGGCTGAACGATCGTCTAACCAGGAGTCCATCGCTATGCTTCGTCTGCAACGACACGTTGCCGTTCCTCTCATCGTCATGCTGGCAATGGGCATGACGTGCGCATCCGCCCAGAAATCCGGCAGGACCACTGCAGAAGTCCCCACCATTCAGATGTCCACCGGCGTCGAGCTCACACTGCCTCAGAAATGGTACAACGAGATTTGGGCGCCATTTCTGAAGGATTCCTACGCCGTGATCATTCGCACAAAGGATGGGAAAAAGTCGTGGCCAGGTGTGTATGACCGCATTGCGGGATTTAAAGACGAACGGACCGGCTCGCAGACGTTTGTGTACCGCATTCGCTGCACATTCGATGAGCCGGGGGAGTATGTGATCGAAAAGGTTTTTGCGGGGACGGATGAGATAGGGAAACGTATCCAGAAGCAGGAGCAGTGGAACCNNGTCGTGGTACGCCATCCCATTCTCACGGCCCCTCTTGCCGAAGATTCCTACTACTACTTTGGTGAATCTCCGGTGATCGCATTTGCCACACGGGAGTTTCCGCAAGCGCAGGGATACACGTACAGCGTCTGGCAGATGAACGGTGTCAGGGTAGACACAGGAAGCGGCTCGAATATCTTCCTGAGCAAGATCGTGAACGATCCGAAGAATGCAGCGAGCGAAAAGGAATTCGAAGCCCGGGGCTACTACGCAGGCCGGACGTTCGACTATATCAATCCGAAAGACTCTGCTGTCCACAAGAGCACATGGCGATTCCGGATTCGGAAGCCCATCCTTGATGCAATTGGCATCTTATGGGACGGTAATGCGAAGACGGAGGTGGACAGCCTGCCGGTTCTCGCCATGGATCTCCGGGGGGCCTACAATCCCAGACTCTTCAGCTATGTGTACCTGGGTCGCAAGGGGAATGCGCTGATCGTTACACAGGCCAAGATTAACGGTTTGACAGTCGAGTCGGATCCCCCCGAGTTTCTCAGCAACTACTCTCCTCCGGTCATCGGAGGGGTATGGACCGATATCGTGATCAGTCCGAATTTTGCCTTTTTGCAGAGCGGGCCCCCGAATGAACCGAAGTTAGTGACGCTGAGGCTGACGTTCGATACGCAGCTCGAACGGCGTGTGACGAGGACCTATCGTGCCCTCGTGTATTAAAACACCGGCCGGCAACCCTCTTTTTTCAGACAGGTCACACACCATGAACAGCAGACTAGGTGCGCTTCTTTTCTTCATCACCATCGTGGGTCAAGGTGGAGTATGGGGCCAGACGCTGACCAATGGCGATGCGTTGAAGGAGCGTATGAAGCGTGAGGAGTACTATCTTCGTATAGACCGAAAAATTGAGCGTGACCTCAAATCCACGCGTATCAAGGTTGTTCCCATCAATCCTGAGACTTTCCCTCTGCGCATCGTAGTTCTTTCCGACGGTCGGGAGATCGACTTTTCGGATGGCGCTCCGAGTCAGCTTCTGTTTCTGGTGAATGAAGGCCTGAAGGATGCGCCTGGGAAATTTGAGATTGTGCCGGCAGCGATTCAACGTCAGCCCGCAGTCGGTTCTGATTCGACGCTCCTCGGGAGAACGCAGAGCGGCGAACGCGTGTTTAGCACGGTGCTTCACATCAAAGACATCGCACGGCTGAGCGGCGAAGAACAGCAGCAGATACTTGAGTACATCGTCGACAACATCGCCGTGTCGCGGGATGTGCTGGAAGTCCCGATTCAGGGTAAGACATCACAGCAGATCTTTCCCAACCACAGGGATTTCTGGAGTTTCTCAAAAGCCAACAGCCGTTTTCTGATCCCGCTGCTCGAGAAGGAAAAAACGCGGAGAGTGGTGTTGCCGCGCGAAAAGACGGGTGGAACTCTCCCCGCATCTGAACGCTCGAACGGACCAAGTGTCATTCGGCCCGGGACAAAGGAGACCGACAGTGTGAGTAACACTGTCGTTCTTCTTTGGCAACGCAGCACACCGGCTGCCAGGTACGCCGTGACGGTTGCCGGGGATACCGGATTCACAAAAGTCAGATTCCAGCAATCAACACTCGATACGACAGCGGCACTTCCCTTCCTGGACAATGGTACCCGATACTACTGGCGGGTGCAGGAACTGTCACCGGACGATACGGTTCAGAAGACGCTGTTTGTCAAGACGTTCACGACCCGGAATCTCATTGATGCGCGCGCCGGAGCAAACGGGTCCGGACGGCTGGGGTACACATTGGACTTTAGCATGTCGCGGATCACCCTGGCACATGAACTCCTGTATTCGGAGCAGGCGCTGGGCATACCGGGTTTTGGTGTGGAGATCGGCCTTGACGATCCCGTGTTGAGTTTGCTGCCCTACCAGAACACGGCTATCACCTGGGGTGGTAGACTCTTGTTGAATGCGACCGGCGATAAGCGGGATATTCTCGACAAGGACTTTCTCGAACTCAAACTGCTTGTCAAGTCGCGATTCAATGCCCACCGTTTCTCCGAGGACCTCGGAGCTTTCAAATATCCGTTCACTCCGCTGGTTTCCTTCGAGGTGCCGACGCTGAACGTCGCTACACCGGGTTTTGCTTTCGAGATCGCGACTTCCAAGTGGTGGAATCTGCCGTACCTGAATTTCTATCTTTCTTCAGGATCGACAGAGTACGTTGATCCTATCAATACGCTCGGCCCTGAAGGGCGACACTATGCATATTGGTCAACGACCCAATGGCGTGGGTCGATGTCTTTTTACTTCAATCTTGATTCCGAGCCGGAATTCTACAGCGCAGAGGCAACCAGAAAGCGGTTGAACATCATCCGTCTGGATCTTGGTGCTGGGACGTACAACGTTGCGCGCGTCGAATACGACAGTGAGGAGAAAGTTGCACAGAGTGCAGGCGTTATCTGGTCCAGTCGCATTCAGCCATATGTCGCCGCTGAATACGTGCATGCGTCACAGGTAAAAACGGCTTTTGGCGGGAAGGTGTCATACTTTGACAATCGCGTCACTCTGACATTATGGCTTAGCCTCTTCAAGATCGGATACCACGAGTTGCGATTGGAGGGGACCCATGTTATCGGTCCGTTCGGCCGTGGCCGCTTCGAGTGGGAAACGGCGGGGGGAACACTGATGCAATTCCGATACCGGCTCGGCTTCTAACGGGCAAGAGGATGGATACCATGAAACGACTTCTGACCCTGGTGTGTGCACTGTTGAGTTTCATCACCATGATGGGGCGCGCACAGATCGATACGGCGTCCGCCAATATCTGGCGGATTTACGAAAGCCTCGAGTATTCCGAGGGCACCAACAATGAGACGTGGTTCGTCGGTGACCGTGAACTTGTGCATGACATCATTGGCAAGCTGATGGCCAGAGGGGCGGTGCGGGATCTGCAGCGCAACGCTCTCCACCCGGAAGCACAGCGGCAGCTGGCCTCTCTGATCAACCAGGACTACGTCGAAATCATGTGCGTTCGTCGGTTCGACAGCGAGATTCAACGGCTTGTGCTCTTCAGCCCTTATGCGCCCCAGGTCACTGATGGCATTGCCCCTATTGCCGACAAGGTATACATGACGGAACTGCTGGGCGGAGAACTGTACGAAAAAATCAAATCGCGCGCGTATCCGATCAACGGCACCTCAACCCGACGTCTCGCAACCCAGCAGCAGATCTCCTTTGATCTGTATCTGCATCTGTTCAATCCACTTTTTATGATCTGGCAAGACACACAGCTGATTCCTGATCCTTCCGAGATGAAAGACCCGAACGTCCCACGGCCGGTGCGGCAGCGACGGTGGGCGGTGTCATTGTTCGGCCAGCTGGGGAATGACTACCTGAGCCTTCCGTCGTGGTATAAGAGCAGCATCATCGGCGGGCTCAAGGTTTCTTATGTTGACAATACACAAATTGCATTGAAGGAGAGGGACTACGAAAAACTCGGCATCTGGGTTGGCTACGAGGAATCCATCAACTTCACTGTGCCTGAGACCCGCACCGGTGTATCGAACGCGTTTCTTAAGGATCGCATTCTTCAGGGATCCGGCGCCGGTGTATTCGCGAGAGTATCATGGATTCCCGAATACAACATTCCCGAAGTCGGGCAGTACATGAAATTTTCGGTGGAAGGTGCTGTCGCAATAACCGAGAAAAAGGCGTATGGTGCCGGCGTACCGGATTCATTCTATTCCGTGCGCAACTACCTCACACTCCGGGGTTCGCTGAAACACCTGCTCGGCATCTTCGACGTTGGTGCAGGATTGTCCTGGCACGATCTTCACAGCATTCGCCAGTTCCCGGCCCCGATCACACGTCTGGAGCCTACGTCGAACAATTGGGTTCCTTTCTTTGAAGTGGGCATCTCTCAGGATGGGAGCCTCCTTCAGTATGCCATCAGCACGCAGTTGAACTACAATCTTCATGGGTATTCATTCTTTGTGGTCAAGTCACAGCTGGTCTTGAGCAACTGGTTGGGAGTCGATATCCGGTATTTTACCGGCTTCGGGACGCTCCCTTCCTGGCACTATGACAACTATATACAGTTGTCACCGATCATCCGGATCAATTACTAATCGACCGAATGTCGTAGTTGCTTCTCCGACCCATTTTGAATATATTCATACGATTACCGCTATATCTTCCCCATTCAAGGAGCACTCATGAAACGCTATTTGCCACTGGGCTTTCTGCTGCTGGCCTTCATCTATATTTCCACGACTGGATTCCAGTGTGGGTCTGCCGAGACCACAAGCGCCAAGTTGTATATGAATCAGAAGCAGTGGGACAAGGCCGAAGCGAGCCTGGTTAAGGAACTGGCCAAAAACGACAAAAATGAAGAGGCGTGGTTCCTTCTGGGACAGGTACGCCTTGAGGTCAAGAAGTATGCTGAGATGAACGAGGCATACACGCACGCCCTCCAGATTGGCGATGCGCACAAAGCAGAGATCGCCCGCAACCGGTTGGCTGTCTGGGCGATGATGTACAATGATGGTGTCAACCTCTACAATAAGGGTCGGGATACCGCAGCGTTCTATCAGAAATCAATCGATCGCTTCAGTACTGCAATCGCCATGGTGCCGGATAGCTCGGGGACCTACTATGTTCGCGCCCTGGCCTACTATGCAAAGCAGGACATGAAATCTGCTCTCGCGGATCTGGCAGAGGCGGTCAGGTTGAAGCCGGATTTTGAGGAAGCCGCCCGTCTTGCCGGCCAGGTACACTACAACATGGCCATGGAGCGCGTCAATGCAAAGGATGACGCCGGATCACAGTCGGAGTTCGCCCTGGCGACCCAGACGTTTGAGAAAGCCTACAACGCCAATCCTACAAATTCCGACAATATCAATAATTTGATCGACGTCTATGAACGTACGAAAAACACCGACAAGGCTCTTGTCCTGACGCGGACAGCCGTGGAAAAAGACCCGAACAACAAGGTCTTCCGTTTTGCCTATGGAGTGTTCCTGTCGAGGCAGGACAAGTTCGCCGAGGCCATTGAACAATTTAAGAAGGCGGTTGAGATCGATGCAAACTATGGCGACGCGATCTACAATCTGGGTGTAGCGTATCTCAACTGGGGTGTCTCCATGAAGGCGGAATCCGACAAGCAAGTCGAGGCGGAACGCGCGAAGAACAAGGGGAAAGACGTGAAGACGGATTTCTCTTATAAGGAGAAGTTCAAAGAAGCCCTTCCGTACCTCGAGAAGGCACAAGAGATACGTCCTGATGATCTGGACCTTCTGCAGCGACTTGGCAAAGTGTATGCGAATTTGAACATGGTCGAGAAGTCGAAGGCCGCGTTCGAAAGGTACGATCGTCTCTCCAAAGGCAAGTAACAAGAACCCTGAACGTAAGCCCCGCCCAACAACGGGTGGGGCTTTTTTTTTGAAGGAGATACAAATGAGCGACGCCCCGGTGCCCCAGCAGCAACAGATCAATATCGAGCTTGGCGAAAAAGAAGCGGAAGGTATTTATTCCAATCTTGCGATTATCACCCATTCGCCGGCAGAGTTCGTCATCGATTTCACACGAGTGCTTCCCGGCGTGCCGAAAGCCCGTGTCCATGCACGCGTCATCATGACTGCTCAGCATGCC
This sequence comes from Ignavibacteriota bacterium, assembly GCA_003162215.1. Classification (GTDB taxonomy): domain Bacteria; phylum Bacteroidota; class Ignavibacteria; order UBA10030; family UBA6906; genus Fen-1255. The sequence goes on along the minus strand of PMMO01000186.1, from coordinate 16,785 downwards.
AAGCTGCTGCACCGTGCACTTGAGGACAACATCGGCAAATATGAGATGAAGTTCGGCGAAATCAAGATCCATGGCGAAGGGCCGTCGGGATTCGGATTCCAGCCGGTCGTCAGTGATGAGAAAGTGCACTGAAGAGACATGGGTGACAACCACGCATTCAATTCTGAATTCTGGGCTCCGAACCAGAATTCAGAATTGGCACAAGGGAGTGAAAGCGATGCATTGACATGTTACCACGTTTTGTTCGTGACATTGTAGAAACGACACGCCGCTCTGCTTTCGGGCCACCCGGGCCTTCCTGACACTGCGCAGCACTCCCACCATTAACCTGAAGTACATCAACATGTTCCGGCTGTTTGTGATTCCTGCCACACGGCCTCCCTTGCTGGCACCGGCTTTGTATCAGGAGGTCCCAGTGTATNNCTGTACCAGGAGGTCCCAGTGTATCAACAGCGGAGACGTCGGAGAGGACATGATGATGAATCGGGAAAAAGCCCTTACAAACACGGTGCACGCACTAACCCTCGCGCTTGCAGTCGGCGCATTCCAATGCATAGACAAGCCCATGGATCCCGTAATGCCGCGCTGGGACGTCGATCTTTCCGCCCCCGTTGCGGATAAGACATATTCCCTTGCCGAGATTGCAGAAAAGGAACCCGATCTTCTCCAGGCGATTCCAGGAAGCACCCAGTTGATGCTCAAGACCTCGGTGGAGGCACAACCCACCTTCGTCGGAGATCGCATTGCACTCGATCCGATCAGTTCATCATTTATCTCGCAGCTTGGAGCATTCACGGTGAAGAGCCAACCGTTCGAACTGCCGATAAACATTCCAAGCTTGTCCGGAGGGCAGACCACGGTCATTCCTCCGCTTCCGCCGACAGACATAGCACCAGCGGGCGCCGATGTTCCGTTTGTCGAAAGCGCATTGCTCCAAAGTGGTACGGTGACGTTGCGTATACAGAACCGCATGCCTGTGACCATGACGATTGAGTCTCCCATTGCAGTTGTGAACGAGACTGGGGGAACGATCGGGCAATTCGATTTCGGTACGACACCGATCGACGCCGGAGGTGAACGTTCCGTCAGTGCCGACATTGCAGGTATTACAGTGAAGCACAGGATCCGTCTGCAGAATATGCGCGTCTCCAGCCCTGGAAGTGGCACCTCCGTGGTAACGATTCCCGATCCTATGCTTGTCGCTACGATAACGGCTGAGAATCTCGTTGCCGTTTCGGCGAATGTGTCGAATATCGATCCCCAGCATACACAGGTCACACGCACAGTTCCACTCAACACGCAGACGCTCGTGAAGGACGCGTGGATCAACCGTGGGACGCTCAATTTCCATTTCGTGAGCACAGTGGGCCTTCCGTCGACCCTCCATCTGCGGGTGGCGGAGCTTCTCACGCAATTCGGTCAGCCGTACGAGAGGGTGTTGTCACTTGGTGCGCGTGATTCGCAGGACGTCACAGTTGATCTGGCGCACTTCCGCCTTCACGATCCCGCCAACGGATATGTGCGGTCACTGGCGGCCGAAATGACAGCCGACGTGGCTGGAAGGTCGGGCAGCTATGTGACAATTAACTCCACCGACTACTTTTTCGCGACGGTTGGGTCATCAAGCCTGATTGCCGACAGCGCCATTGCGGTCCTCAGACCGACAGTGATTGCCATTGATCAGCGTGTCGGCCTCAAGCTCGGAGATTTCACGAAGAAGTTCAAAGGGTCACTCTACATTCCGGGTGCGAACATGCGGTTCACTCCGCACACCTCCATGAACGTTCCCATGGAACTGAATCTGCGTCTCGAGTCCAAGGACAAAAGCGGCAACACAATCGCCCTGCAGGTTCCCGTGACCAAGGGGAACATGGGGCTTAATGCTATCGACTTTGCCCCCGGGGATGTGGGAAATTTCCTGACGCAGGTATCCGGCAATATTCCCGATTCCCTGCGGGTCGTCGGCAATGTGATTCTTAATCCGGACTATGACACGACGATGCCGGCGAATGTCGGACGCAATAGTGCGTTTGCCGGCAATGTCGACCTCTCTCTTCCCATGAATCTGCGTATCGCCGACGCTTGTTTCGGAGACACGTTGGTCATGGGCGACACAAATGGCGATGGAAGCTCCGATCACCTCATCGACCCGGAGACAATGAAGTCGGTGAACTCGGGGAGGATGCACGTGGAGATTGACAACGGTCTGCCGATGGGAGTGAAGGTGAAGCTCGTGCTTCTTGACAAAGCACGCAAGCCATTGTTGACGGTTCCGCAAAGTGAAGGGGACTCCGTTGCGATCGATGCGGGTATCGTCGCAAATGGCGATGTCCAGGCATCAGCTCATTCGAGCCGTCTGATCGAACTCAAGGGGACGGAAGTGACGCAGTTTAACAATGCGGTGTATGTGCACATGAGTATGGGTGTAGCCACACCCGGTACGGCAGCCGTGAATTTTCGAACGACCGACAACGTGCATGTGCGCGTGTGGTCAGAATTTTCCTACAGGGTGAATCCATGAAGGCACGGATCGGTGCGGTGACGCTGGCAGTCGCAATGGCTGTATGGGCAGGAAGTGCTGTTGCCGGTGGGGAGAGGACGAATATTCAAGGGATGGGGATGGCGAGAACGTTTGTCGCCTCTTCCCGTGGCCTCGATGCCGTCGGCATCAATCCCGCCAATCTTGCTGCACCCGACAAAGGCACGGTCACCGTCGGCCTCATGCCTCTGGGGCTGCACGTCGGCTCAAACTTCATGAACTACGGCCTGTATAAAGAGTACTTCACGGGCGAAAAGGGTTCTGACGGTCGTGTCGGACGTCTGCTGACTGATGCAGACAAACAGGCCATTCTCGCCTCTTTCCCGGATGGCGTCGGTCGTGCCTCGGCACAAGTGGAGGCCCGTCCGATCGGAATTTCTGTTCAGTTGCCGAGCTACGGTATAATCGCGCTGACGGTCACTGAATATGTGTCGATAAATGTCATGGTCCCGCAGGACTATGCGAAGTTCCTATTGTACGGAAACCCGCCAGGTTCGACATACGACTTTGGACAGACCTCCGCTTATGCGACCTGGTTGCGCGAATATGCGCTTTCCTATGGGCAGGCGATTCCGTGTCCCTCATTTTTGAATTCTCTCTCGGCGGGAATTGCGGTGAAAGTCATACACGGCTTCGGCTACTTTGGAATTGATCGGTTCAACACACAGTTCACGACAGGGACGGATGGCATTCTGCATGGCAGCATCGACATGCATGGCCGGATGGCAGGCATCGATCCGATTCGGGGCGTTGCGAACGCCGCCTACCAGCCCTTCCCGGCTCCTGCCGGCACGGGGTGGGGATGTGATCTGGGCGTTGCGTCCGACGTCACCGACTACCTCCGTGCGGGGATGAGTGTTACCGACATCGGTTCGGTGGAATGGACGCGGAATCTCGAGCAGGTTGTGTCATCGGGAAGCGTCACTCTGGATAACCCGATGGATCAGAGCCAGCGCGACTCGCTGGAAAATGCCGTAACCGGTAATCGCACGTCGTGTGATGCGTTCAGTTCGTCGTTGCCCACAACGTTCCGTGTGGGTGCTGCGGTGGAGCTCGACAAGGTCCCGGCCCTCAAGAAGTTCCTCTGGGGCGAGTGGATGTTCGCCTGTGATTACAACCTCGGTCTTGTGGAGGGTGCAGGTGGAGCACAGGTGGGACGTTTCTCCATGGGTCTGGAGTTCAAGCCGTGGGGATTTCTGCCGCTGCGCACGGGCGTGTCATTCGGCGGACCCGATCAATACAACTTTGCACTCGGCTTCGGCCTGCATTTCGGTGTCTTCGATCTGGATCTTGCTTCAGAGCATCTCAACTTTCTGCTTTCAGAAGCGAGCCTTGCCCACGGATCGGTTGCGATGGGAATGCGTGTGAGGATCTGAAGAAGATCGGTAGCTAGAGGATATACTTCGACAGATCCCTGTTGCGGACGATGCTCGCGAGGCGTGTCTGTACGCGTTCGCGGTCGATGACCACGGTTGCGATGGGGAGTTCATCGGGCGCAAGGTACAACGTATCTTCAAGTAGGGTTGTCAGAATTGTGTGGAGGCGACGCGCGCCGATATTCTCCACCTGCTCATTGACTTCGCTTGCGACGCGCGCGATTTCGCGGATGCCGTCCTCGCGGAAGTCCAGATGCACACCCTCCGTCTCCAGCAAAGCAGCATACTGTTTGATCAAAGCGTTCTGTGGTACTGTGAGAATCTTTACGAAGTCCTCTTCCGTCAGACTATTCAGCTCCACTCTGATCGGGAAGCGTCCCTGTAGTTCCGGGATGAGGTCTGAGGGCTTAGCGACGCTGAACGCACCTGAAGCGATGAACAGGATGTGATCGGTCTTCACCATCCCGTACTTGGTCATGACATTTGAACCTTCGACGATCGGCAGCAGGTCGCGCTGCACACCCTCGCGTGAGACGTCCGGGCCGACGGCATGCCCCTGTTTGCCGGCGATCTTGTCGATTTCATCGATGAACACAATTCCCGAGTTCTCGACGCGGTGCAGCGCATCTTTGACAGCGGCATCCTGATCGATGAGTTTCTGGGCTTCTTCGTTCACCAGGATCACACGGGCCTCTGCCACAGAGACCTTGCGTCGCTTCATTTTCTTCGGCAGCATACCCCCGAACATGTCCTGGAGATTGATACCCATGTCATCGAGCGACATGGGACCAATCACCTGCATCAAGGGGGTGGCGCTGGCCGGGACATCCAATTCGATCAGACGGTGCTCCAGCTGGCCGGTCCGCAGGCGCTCACGGAGGCGCTCGCGTGTCGATGCTGCGTCGTCAGGCTCCTTGGTGTTCTCGTCGATGTTCTCGGCCGGGCGCCGTCGCGGTGCAGGGAGGAGGAGATCCAGCATCCGTTCCTCGGCGAGAATTTTCGCTTTGTCTTCCACTTCAACGCGCCGTTCGGCTTTCACCATGTCGATGGCGTATTCCGTGAGATCGCGAACGATGGATTCCACATCCCGCCCCACGTAGCCGACTTCTGTGAATTTTGATGCCTCGACTTTGATGAACGGGGCATTGGCAAGACGGGCGAGCCGCCGGGCGATTTCTGTTTTTCCGACGCCTGTCGGGCCGATCATGATGATGTTGTTCGGCATAATTTCCTCCCGGAGGCCGGGAGGCACCTGGAGGCGGCGCCAGCGGTTACGGAGGGCAATCGCGACCGACCGCTTGGCCGCATCCTGTCCGATGACATAGAGGTCCAGTTCACGCACGATCTCACGCGGCGTAAGTTCCCGGACGGTAGTGGGTTGCGATGGGACAGGCATGAGATGTTCCGTGCCGCGGTGGTGGTTCAAAGTTCTTCGATGACGATGTTGTTGTTTGTGTATATGCAGATGTCGGCTGCGGCGTGGAGCGCTTCATCGACAATCTCGCGAGTCGGGAGGGAAGAGTGCTTTACAAGCATCCGTGCCGCTGCAAGGGCATACATGCCACCCGAGCCGATAGCCACGATGCCATCATCCGGTTCGATGATCTCGCCGGTGCCGGAAATCACCAGGGCCGTCGATCCGTCAAGCACGGCAAGAAGTGCCTCGAGCTGACGGAGGTACTTGTCGGTACGCCATTCACGGGCCAGCTCCACCGCCGATCGCTGCAGATTGCCGTGATGCTTTTCCAGGTAGTCTTCAAACTTGGCGAAGAGCGTGAAGGCATCCGCTGCAGCTCCGGCAAAGCCTGCAAGAATCGTGTCGTTGTGCAAACGGCGGATTTTTCGTGCCTTGTGTTTCATCACCGTCTGGCCAATGGTCACCTGCCCATCGGCGCCAATCGCAGTAACGCCGTTGTGGGTGAGCCCGAGAACGGTCGTGGCATGGATGATGTCGGTCATGGTTGTGAGGGATCGCCTCAGGTAAGTTTTCTGCGAAGGCGGGCGACAGGTATGAACATGGCCTCGCGGTATTTCGCGACGGTACGGCGTGCAATGTTCAACCCGTCTGCGTTCAGCATCTGTGCGAGTTTGTGATCGCTCAGCGGTCGCAGGGGATCTTCGGCATCGATCATCGTCTTCAGCTTCCGTTTCACTTCCTTGTTGGAAACTTCCTCGCCGTTGGTGGTGCTGATGGAGTCGCTGAAGAAGTGCCTGAGCGAATAGACTCCGTAATCCGTCTGCACATATTTGCTGTTCACGACGCGGCTGATGGTCGAGATATCCATGTTGATGACTTCGGCGATGTCTTTGTAGATCATCGGACGAAGCCCTTCGCCGGTGTCGAAAAAGTCGCGCTGTTTCTCGACAATCGTCCGCATCACGTGGGACATCGTTTCACGGCGCTGGTGGATGGAACTGATGAACCACTTCGCCGCCTCAAAACGCTGCCGGATGAAGTCCTTGGTCTCTGCCGAGACTCCGTTTTTCTTCCGTTTCGACATCAGTTCACGGTACGCTTTGTTGATTCGCAGCGGGGGGATGTTCCGGTCATTCAGGGAGATCAGGAAATCCGTCTCGGTTTTTATGACGATGAAATCCGGCACGACGTAGTTTTCGTGAGCATTGAATGCTCCCTCGCCCGGTTTCGGGTTGAGATGCTGGACAATTTCAAGGATCCGCTTCAGGTCTTCGAGAGTAATGGCGAGCTTCTTGGAGAGCTCCTCGAAGTGACGCATAGTGAAATCGTCGTAAAACTCCGTCAGCAATCGGAGTGCGAGGGCCTTCCATGCCGGGTCAATCGGTGCGACTTCAAGTTGGACGACGAGGCACTCCTGGAGTGAACGGCAGGCGATACCGACAGGATCGAGATGCTGGATATTCTTGAGGACGAGTTCGGCCTTCTCCACGGCGATGGTGGTCCCGTGCGTGAGGTTCAGGTCCTGCACGATCGCCGGAATGTCCCGGCGCAGATAGCCGTCCTCGTCGACGTTGCCGATAATCTCCTGGCCGATCATGATCTCTTCATCATCCAGATCCAGCATGCTGAACTGTTCCATCAGGCGGTGATACAGGGGCTGGGTGTCGGCTACGGGGAATTCATCTTTTTCCTCAGCATCGAAGGGCTCGCGGGCCTTGTAGCCCGAGTTGTCGTCGTTCATATAGTCTTCGATGGAGTACTTGTCGTCCTCGTCCGGCGTGTGATCCTCTTCGGCTTTGGTGGCCTCCGCTTCAGTGAGTTCTTCCTTTTCCGGCTCTTCCTGTTCGGTTGTGGCTTCCGCCTCTTCGTCGTACCCCTCCTCGAGAAGGGGATTCATTTCGAGTTCGGCCTTGATTTTCTGTTCAAGTGCTAGGGTGGGGAGCTGTAGCATCTTCAGATATTGCACCTGTTGAGGCGACAGCTTCATCATCATCCTATGTTGAAGGGAGATGTTCAGCATGGGGACGTGCTAGGTCATCTCGATTTGCTGATCACGCAACTGCATATACCAGGGTTCTCCAAACGCACGGATCAATGGATCCTTGAGGAAATCCACTAATGTAATATTGGCGGCCGCGCCATATTCACGGGCCGGCAGGCACTCCGGCATCTGCTCGTACCGCAGAAACGTCAGCCCGAGATGTCTGAGCCGGATCGGGAACAGGTGGCATGATATGGGTTTCCGCCAGTTGGTTTTGCCCTCATTATAGGCGCGTTCGAAGGCACACTTGGCGATGCCGCCGTCGAAATAGACAAAAACGCATTCCCGATGATCGATGCACGGCGTGGCGAAACTGCCCGCATATCCTTCCACAAGCCCCTCCCGGTCGATCACATCCAGGCTCCGAATGTCCAGATACTCTTTCGCGAACGGGAAAGCGGTAGCGATGAGAGGGACCTCCTCATCAGTCAATGGCGCGCCGCGCCCGCCTTCCAGGCAACAGCATGCCCCTTTACAGGCCTTAAGATCGCAACAGAAGGCTGAGGAAGTGACGGCTTCGTCAACAAAAGTATTACCAACAATAATCATACCATCGCAAGTATACCATTATTTCTGGAAAAATGAAAGAAATCACCCTTTGAGAAAGAGCTTCCCGGGAAGCTGTCGTGCCACACCTTTGAATTCGAGTGAAAGCAGATGCACGAGGGCTTCTGCGGTGGTGAAACCCGAATGTTCGGCGACGATGTCGATATGTTGGGGATGATCGTCGAGCACGTCGATCAGTTTTTGTTCGAACAATGTAAGAGGAGGAAGGGGTGATTGGGGTCGCAGTGGAAGGTCGGGGACAAGTCCCTTCAGCTTCGGGGCGAGTTCCTGGAGAATATCCTCGACTGATTCGACAAGCGATGCGTTCCCCTCGCGAATCAGCAGGTTGGTACCGCTCCGTCCACCGGGACTCAACGGAGAGGGAACGGCGAACACCTCACGGTTCTGATCGAGCGCCAGGCGGGCGGTGATCATTGCGCCACCTTCCACGCCGGTTTCGACGACGACGGTGCCGAGACTCATACCGCTGATGATGCGGTTGCGCTGGGGGAAGTTCGTGGCATCCGGTTTGGCTCCCATGATGAACTCAGACATCAACGCGCCGTTTGCAGCCAGACGATGAGCCAGGTCGCTGTTTTCAGTAGGATAGATAGTGTTTATTCCCGATCCGATGACGGCAACAGTCCGGCCGCCGGCTTTCAGCGCAGCCCTGTGGGCAACCGTGTCGATACCACGTGCCAATCCGCTGACGATGGTGATTCCTTTGGCGGCAAGGTCCATCGCAAAGCGTTCCGCCACGCGTAGCCCGTATGCAGTCGGGTTGCGTGTGCCGACGAGAGCGATAGCGGCGGCATCCCGGGGAATGAGACTGCCGATGACAAAAAGAAAGGGGGGCGGATCGTAGATGCGTTTCAGATGTTCCGGGTACTCGGCGTCCCAGAACGTCAGGAATCTGCCTCCGGCCCGTTCCATGCTCCGCAATTGGTCGTTGGCAAATTGGGTTGCCGCCGGTGGTATTCCGTGTCGCAGATAGGATACAATAGAGAGAGCAGTGCGACGGTCCACGCCTTCGGCTTTCAGTAACTCCCCCGGGGAAGCCTGAAGAACCGCCGCTGTGCCATCGAAATGGGATATGAGTGACCGGAGGCGTGCGGGACCGACGCCGGGAATGCGGGAGAGGACCAGGATGTCACGCCTGGAGACTGCCGGTGTTGTCATTACCTCTCATTGTCGAGCATGCCGTTGCAGGTAGTCACGATTCCAGGCGACAGTTATACCGAGACCGGCGGCAGGCAGTACGCGCGGGGCATAGCCAAGCACCATCCGGGCTTTTGCGATGTTCGCTTGTGTAGCGATCTGGTCACCCGAGCGTCGGGGGAGCCGTTGGATCTGGACCTTTTTGCCCAGAATCTCTTCGACGATCCTGATTCCCTCACCAGTCGTAATCGCAGTGTCATTGCCGAGGTTAATGATCTGTCCCCTGCAACCACCCCAATGATCGAGTGTGGTCACCAGTCCATCGACAATATCATCCACGAATGTGTAGCTTCTGCGGTGTTCTTCGCTCCCTTCAAAAAGAGGTAACGGGAGGTTTTCGAGCAAAGCGCGGATGAGTTTCGGATAGAGTTTATCCGGGCGTTCACGCGGTCCATAGACCGAAAACAGCCGGAATGAGCATGCCGGCAACTTCCGCTCACGTTCGGCGGCCATGACGAGTTGTTCGGCAGCGAGCTTTGTTACGCCGTAATACGATGTCGGGCGTGGTTCCGTTGTCTCATCGCCGGTTGCGTACTTTCCGTACACTGATGAGGTAGAGATGTTGATGAACATTTCCAGCGCTGATGATTCACGGAGCGCTTCGATCAAGCGATAGGTTGCGGTAACATTCTGTCGCAGATAGGTCTCAAACGATGCGGAAGCGGAAAGGCCGGGCTGTGCGGCAAGGTGATAGACCGCGTTTACATCGTGCAGGCAGCCTCGCAGATCATCAGAAGCAAGATCGAGCCGATGCACGAGGATGCCGGCATCGGCCAGTGTGCGTGCATTGTCNNGTGCCGTGTCATAGAATGGAGTGAACGCGTCCAGTCCCTCAACCCCATACCCCCGGCTGGCAAGTCGAAGTGCAAGGTGGCAGCCGATGAAACCAGCTGCGCCGGTGACGAGGATCTTCATACTGTGATCTGCGGATTATTGAAGTTCAGGATACTATCCCATCAGTCCGACGATTTCTCTCCGGAAGGCATCGACCACGGATTGGGCGAGGTCCGGCGTGGATGCCTCGGCAATGATGCGAATAATCGGTTCAGTATTGGACTTTCGCAGATGCACCCAATACTCCGGGTAATCGATGCGGATGCCGTCGTCCGTATTCATCTTGCCTTTCGAACCGTGCCGTGCACGCATTGTGGCGAGCACGTCATCGGGGGCAACGCCGCGGAGTTCCAGTTTTCCTTTGGCGATGGCATACTGCGGCAGTGACGACTTCAGCTGGCTGAGCGTCCCATTCGATTCTGCAAGGTGCTGGAGTATAAGAGCGATGCCGACGATGGCGTCGCGGCCGAGATGGACAGCCGGGAGAATGACTCCGCCGCTTCCTTCTCCCCCGATGAGCGCCCCGATGTCCCGCATCTTCGCTGCGACGTTGATTTCTCCCACGGCCGTACGAACAACGTCTGCTCCGTGGCGGTGCGCAATATCTTCCACCGCCCGTGTGGTCGAGAGATTGATGACGACGTGTGGGGTCGCCGGGGGCGATTGCAGCCGCATCCGTTGTTTGAGCACAAAGTCTACTGCCGTCGTGATTGTGTATTCTTCACCGTAGGGTTCTCCGCGCTCATTAATCAGGACAAGACGGTCGACATCCGGATCCACGGCGATGCCCAGGTCGGCGTGAGATGCAGCGACCCGCGCGGCAAGATCGGTGAGATTCTCAGGGAGTGGTTCGGGTGTATGTTGGAAGACTCCGCCGACTTCGCAATTCATTTCTTCGACAACACATCCAAGTTCCCGCAGCAGGTCGGGGACAATCATACCGCCCGCGGCGTTGACGCAATCGAGGACGATGCTGAACCGGCGGCGACGGATGACGTCAGGGCGAAGCAGGGGGAGACACAGCACCGATTCGATATGACGTTTAAGCCAGGACGTGTTGACCTCTTCTTTGCCTATGGCGTCCCATGGCTGATAGCGGGGCGCCTCGCGTGCGAGTTCCCAGAACTCCATATTCTCCGCGGGGTCCAGGAACAAGCCCGTTGAAGCCATGAATTTCAGGCCATTCCACTGCATGGGATTGTGGCTTGCTGTGACCGCAATACCTCCCTGAGCATGCTCATGTTCCACCGCCAGTTGGACTGTTGGTGTGGGGCAAATGCCAATATTGACGACTCCGGCTCCGGCGAGGACGAGCGCTGCGCACAATGTGTCCATCACCGGTTTTCCTGTGATTCGTCCGTCCCTTCCCACAACGATGGTTGGCGGACCGTCCACGCGGCGCTGGCAGTAGGCGACATATGCAGCGGCGTAGCGGGTAATCACTTCCGGTGTCAGCGTTTCGCCGATGACGCCGCGGATTCCTGATATACTTACCATCAAAGGCATGGTTTTTCGTCCCTTGGTGAAAAAAAACCCGTGGAAATCTACTGAAGCACATGCACAGAAGCAAGGTGTGGTTCGCCCCGGGTTGGTTGCAACTCTTGGTGGTTTTGACTACGTTTCTATGATTATGAGGAGTAGCTCAACATGCTCAGTGCAGAAGAACGCCGGGCAGCGCTGGGTATTGCCCGGGCATCAATTGCCCGTGGACTGCACCTGCGGCATCCGGAAGCCGTACCGGCAGCAATCAGGGCAGAAGAGTATGCGGGAGCGCTGACCGGACCGCTTGCCGACCCTGCAGGTGCGTTCGTTACTTTGCGGCTCAACCATGATCTCCGTGGTTGCATAGGCTACATCGAATCATCGGACCCTCTCTCCAGTGTCATTGACGAAGTAGCGGAAAAAGCGGCGTTTGAAGACCCGCGGTTTCCGCCGCTCACGACTGATGAATTCCGGCGCGTACATATTGAAATATCGGTTCTTTCCCCGATGAAACGTATTAAGTCGATTCAGGAGATCACGGTCGGCACCCATGGACTGCTGATGGAACATGGATGGCATAGGGGATTGCTCCTTCCCCAGGTGGCGACAGAATACGGCTGGGGAAGGGAAGAATTTCTGGAGAATGTTTCACGCAAGGCGGGAGTTTCACGCACGGCATGGCGGGACGAAAACACGAAGCTCTTCATCTTTTCGGCCACGGTCTTCGAAGAGCATGAGGAATCCCATGTCGCGTCCTCTTGATGCGGTACGAAGGGCGGCTGTTGCGGGGATGTTCTATCCCGACACCGCTGCGGAGCTTGCACAGGAGATTGATACCCTTCTGCAACAGGCGTCACGCACTGTTGTTCACGGAAAACCGGTTGCGCTGGTGGCTCCCCACGCCGGATACATATATTCCGGACCGACAGCTGCTGCGGCGTATTCCCTTTTGAGGGGAATCGAGTATTCAACAGTAGTCGTGGTTGCACCGAGCCACAGGGAATATTTTGCGGGGGTTTCCGTGTATCCCGGGAATGCCTATGAAACGCCTTTAGGCCGGGTGCCTGTGGATACAGCGTTGAGAGATCGGCTTCTGGCAATCTCGGATGTGGTCACGTCCTCTGCTGCCGGGCATGGGGCTGAACATGCAGTGGAAGTGCATGTGCCATTTCTCCAGAAGGCGCTGGGCAGTTTCCGCTTCCTCCCGCTCGTGATGGGGGATCAATCGCGGGAGACCTGCTACGCTCTCGGTGAAGAACTCGGGGACGTGTTGCGGGGTGAATCGAGTTTGCTCGTGGCAAGCACCGATCTTTCGCATTTCTATACCGCTACTGAAGCAGAACGCCGGGATGGCATCGTTCTCGGAGACCTGGAGAGATTTGAGCCGGAACGATTGATGAGTGATCTCGAGGAAGGTCAGGCGGAAGCATGCGGTGGCGGGCCAGTGGTTGCTGTGATGATCGCGGCGCGTGCCCTTGGTGCCCGACGATTGCGGATCCTCGGCCACACGCACTCCGGACAGATCACCGGAGACTGTCACAGCGTTGTTGGCTACTGTTCGGCTGTGATGACTACATAAGCGCCGTACCAATGCGTTCACCAACTCTTCATATCGCTATCATCGGCGCAGGCACGGTGGGTTCAGTGCTGGGGCGGATTCTTGTAGAGAATCGTCACCGGATTACTGCGGTGGTCTCACGAAGCACATCTTCCGCCCGGCGGTGCGGGCGCTTCCTTTCCTGCCGCACGGTCTCGACATCTCTTGATGTGATTCCGCAGAAGACCCAGGTGATCATGATCACCACGCCGCATGGAGCAGTGCAGGATGTAGCGCGTGCACTGGCGAACCGCACCGGTTTGTCGTGGAAGGGCATTGCGGTGTGCCATGCGAGCGGCATGCTTACGGCAGACGTGTTGGCGCCGTTGCGCGATGTTGGGGCGACCGTTTTTTCTTTCCATCCGTTGCAGACCTTTCCCCGAGAATTTTCTCCACGGAAGATTGTGCCTTCAGCCCGGGGGATTGTTTATGGCGTGGATGGGCCACCTGACGGAATTCGCATGGCCCGCAGGCTCGCACGGGCACTGGAAGGAAAGATCCTCCTTGTGCCTCCGGAGATGCGTGAATTCTATCACGCCGCCTGTGTTGTGGCATCCAATCACCTGACCACATTGCTGGGGATTCTGGATGCCTTCTACCATGATATTGCCCCGGGGCGCCGCGATTTTCTTGACGCGTTCTTGCCGATCCTTCAGGCGACAATCATCAACGTGCGGAGCACGTCTCCCTCGCAGGCACTTACAGGTCCGGTTGCACGCGGTGGGACAGACACCATTGCACGTCATTTTGAAGCAATCACACGGTATGCCCCCGCCCTGATTCCGTATTATGCGCGCATGACTCTCGAAACACTGCGCCTGGCGATGGAGAAGCACTCCCTGACGAACGCGCAGGTGAAAGATCTCTCACAGCTGTCCTTATCATATCTGAACCAACCGTTTGAGCCTGAGGAATCCCATTGAAAGCTCTCATTGCGAGCGGCGGCCGCGGCACGCGGCTGCGCCCGATTACCCATACCCGGAACAAACATCTGATTCCGATCGCGAACAAACCCATTCTGCACTATGCCATTGAAGCTGCGGCAGATGCGGGTATCAAAGAGGTCGCCATTGTTATCAATGCCGACAGCGATGAGGTGCCACGGGCCATAGGTGACGGTTCACGATGGGGAATCCGCATCACGTACATCCCTCAGCTGACACCCGGAGGACTTGCGCAGGTTGTGGCGCTGGCGGAGGAGTTCGTCGGCAAGGACCAGTTCATTTTCTACCTTGGCGACAATTTGGTGGTGGGTGGCGTGCGGCGCTTCATTGATGAGTTCCTCAGGAGCGGCTGCAACTGTTACCTTACGCTCTCCAGGGTAAAGGACCCGGAACGGTTTGGCGTGCCGGAAATCCGCGACGGAAGGATTGTCTCGGTGGAAGAAAAGCCGAAACAGCCCAAGAGTTCGTTTGCGGTTGCAGGCATCTATCTGTATGATCATCATATTTTCGAAGCGGTGAAGGCGATCACTCCGAGCACACGGGGCGAGCTCGAAATCTCCGATGCGCATCAATATCTGATCGATAAGGGGTACAAGGTGGGGTTTGCGGAAATCACCGGCTGGTGGAAGGACACGGGGAAGCCCACTGATTTGCTGGAGGCCAACCGCCTCGTGCTGGAGTACATCACGCCGGACATCCAGGGCGAAGTGGATGATCGCTCGACGATTGCAGGAAAGGTGATTGTGGAGCGTGGCGCCCGCATCGTGAATAGCGTCGTCAGGGGTCCCGCAATCATCGGTGAAAATTGTGTCATCGAAGATTCGTATGTCGGCCCCTTTTCTTCGATCGGCAGCAAGACCGTGGTACGGCGGAGTGAAGTGGAATACAGCATTATTCTCCGTGAGTGTAGGATCCTCAATATTGGGATCCGGCTCGAAGGGAGTATTCTTGGTAACGATGTAGAAATCGTCGAAGCCACGGGCAAACCGCTGGTGCATCGCTTCTTGATCGGAGATCAAAGTAGGGTAGAAGTGGTGTAGCAATCGACAGAGGAGTATCCTGTGAAGATTCGCCTAACTACTCTTTGTATTGTGAGGGCATAGTGAGTGAAGCGCTGACAACATTGCTCCTTGAACGGGATGGAAATGTCGCCCGCATCACGGTCAATCGACCTGCCCGGTTGAATGCGCTGAATGCCGTGGCCAAGCAGGAATTGCGCGCTGTTATCGAATTACTGCACGATGATGCTGCCGTGCGGGCGGTGGTGATCACCGGCGCCGGCGACAAAGCCTTCGTCGCCGGAACCGATATTGACGAACTGTCCACGCTGGATCGTGCACAGGGCCAGGCTTTTTCGCAGGACGGACAAGCGTTGATGAATTTCATCGAGCATCTCGGGAAGCCGGTGATTGCGGCGGTCAACGGCTACGCCCTCGGTGGCGGCTGTGAGCTGGCCCTTGCGTGTCATCTGCGCATGGCTTCAGACACGGCAAAGTTCGGCATGCCGGAAGTGAATCTTGGCGTCATGCCGGGCTATGGCGGCACCCAACGTCTCGCCGCTCTTGTGGGGAAAGGAAAGGCGCTCGAGCTTGTCCTGACCGGAATGCACATTGATGCCGTGGAAGCGTTGCGGATTGGTTTGGTGCAAAGGGTAGTGCCCGGGGCGCGTCTCATTCCATCTGTCATGGAACTGGCCCACGGATTGGCAGCCAAGGCACCTCTTGCCGTGGGCGCCCTGCTGCGCGCAATTCTTGCTGAAGAAGATGCGTCAACCTCTGATGCTATGAAGCGCGAGGCAGAGCAGTTTGGCTTGTGTTGTGCGACGGAGGATTTTCACGAAGGCGTGCGGGCGTTTCGGGAGAAGCGTGCGCCGCTCTTCCGGGGAGAATAGCGTATGACTTTCTCACCACGGACAAGAATCTGGATTGTGGCATTGCTTGCTGTCTGCGCGGTCGCTTTGATTATTCTCATCCGGCTGACGGGTCGTGCTGATTCCTCTCAGGTGCACAAAGCGTCGCCACAGGGTGTGCACGGTGAGATGCGGACGATTTCCCAGCAAGTGGAGGCGGTGGCTGCGGCGTTCAATATTCCGCGAGGCGCCATGCGATTACCCTCCTCAAAGCAGGCGAGTTCCGGCGTGCCCGAAGTGCGGCTGCAGGTGAGTCCGGAATTCTCCAGTTTCGAGTTTCATAGTGCGCTCGTCAGTGCGCTTGCCGATCTCGATGCCACGGTCGTCGGCACCGAGCATCCGCGCGAAAAGAACATTTCATTGCTNNGGTCCGCTGGGTGTGGAACTCCTGCGCAATCTCAAGGAACAGTGGTGGCAGGCGATGACGTACCGGGACGATATCGAAGGGATTGATGCCGCGATCCTGATGCATCCGACGGTCTGGAAAGCCTCCGGCCACGTTGAGAATTTCACGGATCCCATGGTGGACTGCAAGGAATGCAAGGCGCGATTCCGGGCGGATCAAATTGAAGATGCCATGTGCGGGAATCCCGGGTACAAGGGACGCAAGGCCCACAAGTGCCAGGCGGAGGGGAAGTTTACCGAAGCGCGGCAGTTTAACCTGATGTTTAAGACCTTCGTCGGACCGGTGGAAGATGCGAGTGCCGTCGTGTACCTTCGTCCCGAAACTGCACAAGGCATTTTCGTCAATTTCCTGAATATCCAGAGCTCCTCCCGGCAGAAGATCCCTTTTGGCATTGCGCAGATCGGCAAGGCCTTCAGGAACGAGATTAACACAAAGAATTTTCTCTTTCGCACGCGGGAGTTCGAGCAGATGGAGAT
>PMMO01000026.1 GCA_003162215.1 Ignavibacteriota bacterium | reverse complement strand
TCGATGCGCTTCAAAAACTGCTTCGGAATGATCTGATCGGTATCGACGTTTTCCTGAGGGAAAACCGCAACGCGCGACGTCACCGTGCGAAACGCTTCACCCCCCCGTCCTGTGACATTTCCGTTCATAGCATGCTCCTGACATCCGTCAGGCGTCCGGTCACTGCAGATGCTGCTGCGGTGAAGGGGGACGAAAGGAACGTGCGGCTTCCTTTGCCCTGACGACCTTCGAAGTTTCTATTGCTTGTGCTGACCGCGTATTTCCCAGCCGGTACTTCATCGCCGTTCATGGCAATGCACATCGAACAGCCGGGTTCACGCCATTCGGCCCCTGCCTCGACAAACACCCGATCCAATCCTTCGGCCTCTGCCTGACGCTTCACCGCATAGGACCCGGGCACAACAAGTGCACGCACACCCGGGGCGACCTTTTTCCCGCGCATCACCATCGCCGCCTGCCGGAGGTCGTTGATGCGGGCATTGGTGCAGCTGCCAATGAACACTACGTCAATCGGATGCCCGGACAGCCGACTCCCGGGCCGTAATCCCATGTACTCGAGCGCTTTCTGAAGCGACGCGCGTTGTGATGCATCTCCAATTGCCGAAGGATCGGGCACGGCCGCAGTTATCTGTGCACCCATCCCCGGATTTGTTCCGAATGTTACCATCGGCCCCAGGTCGGTGACATCGAGAGTGATTGTTGTGTCATACCGGGCGCCGTCATCGGTGCGGTACGTTCCCCATTTCTTCACCGCGCCGTCAAACGCGGCCGGGGCAAACTCACGGCCGGCGAGATACGCATAGGTCGTGTCATCCGGTGCGATCATCCCTGCACGCGCCCCTCCTTCAATGGACATGTTGCACAACGTCATGCGCTCTTCCATGGAAAATGACCGGACGACGGGCCCTGTGTATTCAAAGACGCTGCCGGTTCCACCACCTATGCCGATGCGTGCGAGAAGCGCAAGGATGACATCCTTAGCACCCACACCGGGACTCAGCTTCCCTTCAATCCGCACTTCGCAGGAATGCGGTTTCTGCTGCAGGAGGCACTGGCTTGCGAAGACATGCTCAACCTCGCTCGTGCCAATGCCGAAGGCGAGCGCACCGAACGCGCCGTGCGTCGAGGTATGGCTGTCGCCGCACACGATGGTCATCCCGGGTTGCGTGAGTCCGAGCTCCGGACCGATAATATGCACGATGCCCCGTTGGGGATGGTCGGTTCCGTATAACGCGATTCCGAATTCCCGCGCGTTCCGCTCAAGCGTGGAAATCTGTCCCGCCGCAAGAGCATCCTGAATGGGACCACGCTTCGTCGGGATGCTGTGGTCGACAGTCGCTACTGTGCGTTCCGGACGCCGCACCCGGAGTCCACGCCGCCTCAAACCCTCGAATGCTTGTGGGGATGTTACTTCATGAATCAGATGAAGATCGATGTACAACAGCGTCGGCGTCTCTGGCTCCTCATGTACGACATGCGCTTGCCAGAGCTTGTCAAACAACGTTCGTGGAGATTGCGGTGTCATCGTGTATGCTCCCCCTCGACTGACGCCGCGGCTCCTCCCTGTTTGAGCCGGACCGAATTCTGGGCGCGATTGAGCGCTTCAAGATACGCCTTGACACTTCCCGTGATAACATCCGTGCTCGCCGCATGGCCGTTAAACACAACGCCGTCAAAATCCACCCGAACGAACGCCTCGCCAATCGTGTCGTGCCCGTAGCTGACCGACTTGAGCACGTACTCCGTAAGCTTCCCGGAAATGCCGGTGATCCGTTCAATCGCGCGGTACGCCGCGTCCACCGGCCCATCGCCCGTCGCAGAATCAACAAACCGCGCATCCCCTTTCCGCAACTCCACTGTGGCTGTCGGGCGAACCCGAGTGCCTATGCTCACGTGCAATTCTTCCAGGTGATAGTATTCCTCCGGTGATGTCACCCGGTCCTCGAGAATTGCTACGAGCTCTTCATCGGCGACTTCCTTCTTCTGATCGGCGATCGCACAAAAGGATGTGTAGGCCCGGTCGAGTTCTTCCGGCGTCAACGTGTAGCCCAGTTCGGCAAAACGCTGTTTAAGGGCATGTCTTCCCGAGTGCTTCCCCAGAACCAATGTGCTGTGTTTTATCCCGACGGATTGCGGTGTCATGATCTCGTAGGTGATGGCACTCTTTAACACACCGTCCTGGTGTATCCCTGCCTCATGCGCAAAGGCATTCGCTCCCACAATTGCTTTGTTGCGTTGCACCATCATACCGGTGATGCTGGACAATAAGCGGCTGGATTTGACGATCTCCTCCGAAACAACGCCCGTATGCACGCCCATCCGTTCACCGCGCGTTTTTATCGCCATAACGATTTCCTCGAGAGCGGCGTTGCCCGCGCGTTCACCGATTCCATTGACGGTACATTCCAGTTGCCGCACGCCATTCTCGATGGCAGCGATGGAGTTCGCAACCGCCAAACCCAGATCGTTGTGGCAGTGTGCGCTCAGCATCGCGCGGTCGATGTCCCGAACGCGCTCGCGCACCTGATGGAACATTGCACCATATTCCGACGGCATCGCATAGCCCACCGTGTCG
>PMMO01000106.1 GCA_003162215.1 Ignavibacteriota bacterium | reverse complement strand
TCGAAGCGCATTCCTGCTCACCTTGTGCACTACTCCAGTCATGCATTCGGTGTTGTGGAAGCTATCGAACTGGCGCGTCAGTTGCACTCCCTTCCGCACGTGCTCCTCCTCTACGGCATTGAGGGGAAGCAGTTTGATGCGGGGCCCGGCCTCACCGATGCCGTGCTCCGAAGCATGCCCGACATGCTCTCATCGATTGAGTCTGAACTGAAGAGAATGCGCACTCACCCGTCGGAGGCACACACGTGACACGGCAGGCGGCGTTCGATTTGCTTTGTGAATACACCCGGTCCGACGCACTGCGCAAGCATGCGCTCGCGGTGGAAGCTGCGGTCGCAGCGTATGCGGGGAAGCTGGGGGGCGACAAGGAGGAGTGGAGTGTCGTCGGACTCCTGCACGACTTCGACTACGAGATGTACCCGCAGTATCCCGACCATCCGATGAAAGGCTCGGAGATACTCAAAGAGCGCGGGTTGCCGGAAGAGCTCCGCCGCACGATCCTTTCCCACGTTCCGGACACGAATGTCCCACGCGATACGCTTCTGGCAAAGGCATTGTTTGCCTGCGATGAGCTGTCGGGTTTCATAATGGCCGTGGCGGTTATCCGGCCGAACAAGATTGCCGACCTTGAGGTCTCATCGGTGAAGAAGAAGTTGAAAGACAAAGCGTTTGCGCGGGCGGTGAGCAGGGAGGATATTCAGAAGGGAGCCGAGGAGTTGGGTGTTCCTCTCGACGAGCATATCAGTATCGTCATCGCAGCCCTCAAGGGGCGTGCAGGTGAGTTAGGGTTCTAGTCCGAAGCCCAGACCCCAGTCATCGCTCTTCATGTCGAAGTACTGTGTGTAGACCTCCAGCCCTGAATGGTGGCTTATAAAAATCCTGATCCCTGCGCCGTTCCACTCTCCGAATTTTACGCCTACCTCCAGCATGTTTGTCCCTGAAAGCGTCTCCAGTCCCCAGACCCTGAAATGGTCCGCCGCATAGAAGTGCACCGGACTTCCCGCGAAAGATCCAACCCAGTCTCCGGTGTGGGCTGCCACCCCGCACATGGTATTCAGCCGCTTCATTGTGGGTGGTCGGATAAGCGTAGCCTGGCTGAAGCCGGCATAGAGGAAGACCTCCGAAGAATTCCGCTGCCAGAGGTATCCTGCGGTGATCTCGCCATAGTCACGTGAGAGAGGGTTGGGGAAGCGGCCGTCGCGCCAGACGCCGTTGCTCAAGTCGAAATGCCCGTCGAGGAGATGGGAGCTGAGATGGAGAACTCTCAAGCGGAGGAGCAGTGCCGATTGAGGCAGTTGCATTCGATATACGACATGTCCTCCGAAGTATCCATCCAGTGCATCGACCTGCAGGCGCAGTCCTTCGTACGACGTGACAAGGGCATAAGCAAAGAGGTCGGCGCCGAAGCGGAGATTTTGGGTGGAATCGGCACGGAGGGAGATTTGCACAAAATCCATCGCGCTGCCGATGTCCAGCTTCATATGCGCAGAATTGATGTCTTTTGTCAGGCCGACACGGGGTTCTTCATAACTCGCGGGAATTTCGGGGAAAATCGTTCTGCCGGGGAGGAACGTGAAAGCTGAGGGATGGTCAGCAGGGTCTTCTGCGCGCATGAAGCTCACGCAGAGGAGGACGAGGTAAGCCAGAGAGCGTTTGGGCATGTTCATTTGTACGATGGATCAATATAGAGAAGGTGTTTGGCAGTTTCAACAGTTTGGCAGTTTCAATGCCGTTTGTTTCTCTTTCTGCGGTTTCGTACATTTGCCTGTCTCAGTACCGTCCAACTCGATCTCCGGACACGCCCCGTTCTTTTTCAGAGTTGGAACGAGTCCCGCCTTTCGGGATTCCGCTCATATGGCGGGATTCAGAAAGCGGAATACTGTACGTCTCATTGTGTAGAATCATGTAGATGTAGGGGCGCCAGGAAGCCACTTTCACTCGGGAGAGAGCACACATGAAACGATTGATTGGCATCAGCCTACTACTCAGCCTTTTTATCACTGTCGGATATTCGCAGGAAGAGCCCATTCCTCCAAAACGGACACGTGCCGTAAAGGTTGGATTGTTCGGCGGTTTCACGCCGGGTTGGCTTTTTGTTGACGTCCAGCCAATCAACACATTTCTGACTGCCGGAAAAGGGGCTGCATTAAAAGAGGGCGGCATATTCATGACCGGAGGGGGGGGCGCCGCGTACATCATGATTCTTCCCAACGTTCGTGTTGGCGGGATGGGAATGACCGGCGTGCTCAAGAGCACCTCGATAGATATCAACAGCATACGCCGCGATGCGGAGCTTCGTGTGGGTTTCGGGGGGCTCACGATAGAGTACGTGTTTTCGGTGAGGGAGCATCTTGACATTGCTGTTGGTGGAATGTTAGGTGGCGGGGGGATGGACCTCACGTTGCGTCAGAGCAACGGCGGCAGCAACACCTGGGTAGGGGAGCAGGAGCTTTTTGGTTCCTGGACGGCGGGTGCACCGGGCAACACGACGCGCGTGCTGTCGGGTTCATTTTTCATATGGTCGCCGACGGTGAACGTCGAGTATGCGTTGTTGGCGTGGCTGGGGGTGCGTGTCGGCGCGAGCTATGTAGGCATGTCATTCCCCTCGTGGACTGTGGATGGCAAGTATGATTTGCTTGGCGTGCCGGGTGAGATCAGTGGCAAAGGGTTCATGATACAGGCGGCTGTGTTAGTGGGAACGTTCTAACTCCGGGATCACGCGCAGAGAGAGACTTTGGGTTGTTCGATGAAGGTGTTTCTGGGTTGGTAGGCGCTTTCAGGCGGCGTGTATGAGGCGGGACTGAGCTTTTATGGCGAAATATACCGATTTAACGTATACTGTGCAATAATTCCCTCCTTCCTGTGATTAACTACTCTTTCATCCTTTCAGCCGATTCA
>PMMO01000109.1 GCA_003162215.1 Ignavibacteriota bacterium | reverse complement strand
TCCGATGAAGGTATTGATTGCCGAAGATGATGCGGTATCGAGTTTCGTTCTTGCCGCACGGGTGCGTAAAATGGGACATGATGTGTTGACGGCAACGGACGGGAACAGCGCATGGACCATCTATCAACGGGAACATCCCCGTCTGGTGATCACCGACTGGATGATGCCCGAAATGGATGGTCTCGAACTGTGCCGGCGCATCCGTTCTGTGGAACATCGTGCCTACACGTATGTAATACTGCTTACCGCGCTGAGTGGCAGGGAAAGGTACTTCGAAGGCATGAAGGCGGGGGCAGACGACTTTNNCGATCTGTTCCTACTGCAAAAAGATCCGCGACGATACCAATCTCTGGCATCCTTTGGAATCCTACATGGGAGAGAAAACCGAGACCGCCTTCGAGCATACACTCTGTCCGGAATGCAGCAAGCTCTGACACATAAGGGAACCATCGATGGGGAAAATCAATATTAGTGATGTACGCGCCGGCATGGTGCTTGCAGCGGATGTTCAGGATCGGAATGGCAGGACCCTGCTTGTCAAGGGGGTCGAGATTTCCGACAAGCACATCCGGATCTTCAAAATGTGGGGGATCACCGAAGCTGATATTCAGGGAGTGGCGCTGGAGGATGTCGCTGCCCATGATGCCGCGACAATCGATCCGGTGATACGCGAGAAGGCGGAACAAGAAATCATGCTACTGTTCCGTTTCGCGGATATGGAGCATGCGGGCACGAAGGAGCTCGCGCGACTTGCCACTCTGCGTTATGTACGCACGAAGACGGAGGCCCAGGATGGACACCAGTCCACGTGATCTTCTCAAAGGATATGTCGAAGTATCATCCCTTCCCACGATTCATCTGCGCTTGGAAGAGGCGATCAACAATCCCAAGAAATCGATGTCGGATATCGCAAAAGTCATCCGCGAGGATCCCGGGTTGACTGCGCGTCTGTTACGCATCGTCAACAGTGCCTTCTACAATTTTCCGTCGAAGGTGGAAACGATCTCGCAGGCAGTGACGATTGTGGGTACGCAACAGCTCAGCGCTCTTGCGCTGGCCACGTCGGTGATGAAGATGTTCAAAGGAATTCAGTCGAACCTTGTCAGCATGGATTCATTCTGGCGGCATAGTATTGCCTGCGGCCTGGCGGCGCGGGTGCTGGCGACCATGCGCCGTGACAATAACGCGGAACGGTTCTTCGTTGCGGGCATGCTGCACGACATCGGGAGACTCATCCTCTACACAAAACTCACCGACAGGAGCCAGGAAATCCTGCATCGTGCGCGCAACGCGCCGATGCTGTTGTACGAAGCAGAGCGGGAGGCGCTGGGGTTCAACCATGCCGTGGTCGGCGGTCTCCTGTTGCAGACATGGAAACTCCCGACAAGTCTGGAAGAAATTGTGATGTATCATCACAACCCGACGTCCGCAACGCGTTTCCCCATGGAAACGGCCATCGTTCATATCTCGGACATCATTGTCCATGCAATGGATCTGGGGTCCAGCGGGGAGACCTATATCCCGCCGCTTGATCCGAGTGCGTGGGAGAAACTGGGGCTCCATCCCAGTGTTCTCGGCAGTGTGGAAGAACAGGTCGACCGTCAATATCACGATGCCCTCCAAACCATGATGGTGGATGCATAAGATGGAAGAACTCAGTGACATCATAAAGCAACTCCGTCAGGCGGAAGGACGTGTACGCCACCTGGAAGGAGTCAACAGGCGTGTCCTTGATGCGCTTGACTTTGTCGCATCGCTGGGCGATTTCCAGACAAGCATCAATCCCGACCAGGATGCCTCCACAATCATGGCAGCGACCAGGTCAAACGTCAGTCGCATTCTGTCGCTTGAGGTGACAGCATTTATGACCGAGCCCCACGACGGTGGCGAATTGGTCATTACCGATTGCACCCCCGCCGATCACATGGCTCAACTGCAACGCGAGATCGATTTGCAGATCGACGATGGGACCTTTGCATGGGCACTCAATCAGAATCGCGCGCTTGTGGTTCCCGCGAAGACTTCTGCGACAAACATCGTGCTCCATGCGCTGACTACGCGTTCGCGCGTCATCGGCATGTTCGTCGGTGTTCTGCCGGGCGAAGAACAGCTGATTACCGAGGTGTCGCTGAACCTTTTGTCGATCCTTCTGTTCCAGACAGCGAATGCACTGGAAAATGCTGCTCTGTATCAAAAAATGATCGACTACAACCGCACGCTGGAAGAAGCGATCAAGGAACGTACCCGTGAATTGCAGGGCGCCCTGGAAGAGGCCCAGGTTGCCAACATCGCCAAGCGGCAATTTCTGGCAAACATGAGCCATGAAATCCGCACTCCGTTGAATGGCATCATGGGACTTGTGGATCTTCTCCGGGATACGCGGCTTGAGCCGGACCAGCGGAAATATCTGCAGATCATCCAGGGGAGCAGCACGGCATTACTGACGGTGATCAACGACATTCTCGACTTTTCCAAGATTGAAGCGGGAAAGCTTACTCTTGACCAGCAACCCTTCGGGATCCGTGCGACGGTGGAACAGGCCGTGCACTTGTTTGCGGGTCGTGCCGAGCAAAAAGGCATCCGCCTGAACATCAACTATGATCCCGGCATTCCGGCGGCGGTGATGGGCGATGCCATCCGTCTTTCCCAGATCCTTACCAATCTCGTCGGGAATGCCATCAAGTTCACTGAGCATGGCGGCGTTACGGTGACTGTGACCGTTCCGCACCGCACCGATCGCCAGGTCTCTATCCGGTGCGATGTCACCGACACCGGCATTGGCATTCCTCCTGCCGGATTGAAGGCACTGTTCCAATCATTCTCCCAGGTGGATGGGTCCGCGACCCGGAAATACGGAGGAACGGGACTCGGGTTGGCGATCTCCAAGCAACTCGTAGAAATGATGCAGGGGATCATTGCCGTGGAGAGCGAAGTCGGGAAGGGCAGCACCTTCTGGTTTTCCGCAACGTTCGATATTGTCCAGAGCGCCGTTGAGCAGGCAACGGAAACACACGCTGCGCCACGGAAGAATCGTTCAATGCGCGGCACACGCGTGCTCGTCGCCGAAGACAATGAAGCCAACCGTCTCGTCGCATCGATCATGCTTGGCAAGCTCGAATGCGAATCGCAGATTGTGACCAACGGGCAGGAGGCTGTGGAGGCACTTGTAGAGAAGGAGTTCGATGTCGTTTTCATGGATTGTCATATGCCGGTGCTGGATGGGTTTGAGGCAACGCGGATGATCCGGCGGTCGGAGGGGGAAAAAAAGCACCGGATCATCATTGCCATGACGGCGAACGCTCTGCAGGGGGAAAAAGAGCGCGGCCTTGACGCCGGAATGGACGACTTTCTCAGCAAGCCGGTGATGCTCGAAGACCTTGCGAACAAGCTTGCAGCGTGGGTGCACATGGACGCGTCAACGGCATCAGATCGCCAGCACACGACCCCTGCGGAAGAGAAGCCTGCACTGCGCATTGACCACGAGCGGTTGAGGTACCTTCAGGACCTGAGCAAGCGGCAGGATCCTGCCCTGTTCGAGAGGTTGATTCGATCGTTTCTTGATGACGCCCCGGTACGCATCATCACCATGTGGCATGCCCTGGAAACGAACAATGCACGTGCGTTCTTCACTGCAGCGCACTCTTTAAAGGGCATTTGCGGGAATATCGGCGTCATGAAGATGATGGCGATGAGCCAGACTCTTCAGGCTGCAAGTCAGGAGGGAAATCTCACAAGTGTCGACGTGCCGTTGCACGCGCTGGAAAAGGAATTCGAATACGTAAAGGAAGAATTGCATAACGAATGTAGTTACTCTGAGAGCAAAGCATGAGAGCACTCATCGCTGAGGATGACGAGGCATCGCGCACGATCCTCTCGGCTCAGCTGCAAAAAATGGGGTATGAGGTGCTGGAAGCGGAAGACGGCGTCCGCGCATGGGAAGCGTACGAACGCGAGCGACCCGTACTGGTGATTACAGACTGGATGATGCCAAAGATGAGTGGACCCGAGCTCTGTAGCCGCATCCGTTCGGTGAACCGCCCCGAGTATACCTATCTCATCATTCTGACGGCTCTTGAGAACAAGGCAGCATATATCGAGGGCATGAGTTCAGGGGCTGATGATTTCATCGTCAAGCCCGCCGACACCGCGGAGCTCACTGTGCGGCTTCGCGTGGCAGAGCGGATCCTGGCACTGCAAAGTCAGGTAAGGCAGTTGGAGAGATTGCTCCCGATCTGCCCGAAATGCAAGCGAATTCATGTGAACGGCGAACGCTGGGAAGCTGTAGAGAGCTACATCACGAACCGATCGGAGGCGCAATTCTCGCACGGGATCTGTCCTGAGTGCTACAAGAATATCGTACAGCCGCAAATTGCGGCGCTAAGACTGCGCAATCACCCGCAGGGGGAATGATGGAATCTCACGGGAGCGAAGGAGCCGTTGGAGTTGTGGAGGAAACGCCGCAAATCATCGCAGGAAACGTTGATTTCACAACCGGCAATAAAGAAGCGGTCTACAAGCTCGTGAAAATCAAGATGGTACCGTCCATGCCAAAACGATGATTGAATGGGGAGGAATCCTTGAAACCCGTTTGCTGTAGCGAAACGGCCAACGGAAAGAGACTATGAGGCGATGACGCCCCAAACCCGAAACTACATCGCCATACTTCTTTCCGGTAATGAGCCGGATGTGCGCCGTAGGGCTGCGGAGGAACTCGCCGCCGCTCCGGGTCTTGCGCCCATCACTGCGCTGGCTGCGGCGTTGGAGGATGAAAGCAAGGGAGTGCGGGATGCCGCCGGTCGATCGCTGCTCGCCACCGGTGGAATCGCCGTGGCCCGCGCAATCGTCGAATACATAGGGCACACCAACATTGTCACGCGGAACCTCGTGGCGGAACTTCTCGTGAAGTTGGGCGGCACCTCCATACCGGCAATACTCCCGTACCTCGAGCATGAGGACCGGGACGTGCGCAAATTTGCCGTGGACATTCTGGGGCTCATCGGAAGCGATGAACCGACCCCACGCATGTTGCCCCTCCTGCATGATCCCGATGACAATGTCGTGGTTTCGACCGTCGAAGCGCTCGGCAACATGAAGAGCTCAGCGAGCATGCAAGGGCTCTACGAGACATATGACCGGTATGGCTACGCCCGCCCGGCAGTTGCCGAGGCGCTCGGCAAGATCGGTTCCGCAGATGCTGAGCCATTCTTGATTGATCGCTTCCGGAAATCCCTTGACACACTTGCCACCGATCCCGTCACGCCATTTGCCATTATCGAAGCCCTCGGCGTTCTCGGTGGAGGCGATGCGCTGACCGAGTTGCGTCAGACCCTGGAGGCGGTGAAGGGGACGCTCCGTTCCGCACGCCTGCACGCGATGGTTCGCATCTCCGAGCGACTGGGTCGAGCACTCCCCGCCCAGGAAAGTTTGAAGAATGATTATCTCCGGGCATTGAAGGAAAGCGATCCAGCTGTGCGCGTCAGCGGAGTCAAAGGGCTGTCAGCGTATTCCGGCAGCGATGTGACGGCAGCCCTGATCCATTCGCTTGGATCCTCTCCGGAAGTTGATGCCATTGCCGTGCCGGCACTGTTGCAGAGGGATGATGCGCTGCATGTGTCGACAGCAGCGCTCGAACAGGTGCCTCAGGGGCAGCAAAAAGCCGTCATCGGATTGCTGGGCCGCCTCACCATGGAGACGATCCAGAATGTTATGCGGAAAGCCATCAACAGCGGCGATGAAGAGGTGTTTGGCCGTTCGTTTGCGGCCATCGCAGCGCAGTGGAGTGAAGCTGATGAGGAAACGCGGGCGGTCATTGTGGACGTGCTCTTCCGTCTGGATGGTGACCGGGCGGTGGAGTTCCTTGATGCGATCATGAACGATCCTGATCCATGGTTGCGCATTCATGTCATTGAAGTCATTGCGGCGATTGCTGATGCGCGCGCCCCGGAATTCATCACGCGTTTTCTCCAGGACGACGATGAGATGGTCCGTGAAGTGGCAATGGGCACCTTGCACAGCAAGGGATACGATATCGCGCCCCAAATGTGAGGAGCACGAACACCGTGACCATAGCAGCGCCGTTAGTGGCCAAGCCGCCGATGACACCCATGATGAAGATGTCGGATGAGATGTTCCGCGTGGTCCGGGAATTCATCTATCAGCTGACCGGGATCTACTTCCAGGACAACAAGAAGTACCTCCTTGAAGGGAGAATCGGCAAGCGCGTCCAGCTCCTCGGGCTCAACTCGTATGAAGACTACCTTCAACTCATCAAGTACGGCACGCGCCGTACGGAAGAGTTGAGGCACTTCTACGATGCCATCACGATCAATGAGACGTTCTTCTTCAGGAATGAACCGCAATTTGAGGCCTTTGAGCAAACACTGGTGCCGGCGATCCTGGCACGAAGGGGATCACTCACGCGTCAGAAATTGCGCGTCTGGAGCGCTGCAAGCTCCTCGGGCGAAGAAGCCCACACGATTGCTATGATCTATCTCGAGAAGCTCCGGACGAAGTACCAGGGGCTGGAACTTGAGGTTGTCGGAACGGACATCAGCTATGCTGTCCTGGAGACTGCCCGCAAAGCAGTCTACCGGGAATACTCCATTCGCAACATGCCCAAACACTACCTGGAGAAGTACTTTACCGTCGAAGATGTGCGGTATCTGCTGCGTGACGAGGTCAAACGCCTCGTCCGTTTCGATCATATGAATCTGTACGAACAGACACGCATGCGGCAGGTGACCAATGTCGATGTAATTTTCTGCTGCAACGTGCTGATCTACTTCGACACGCAGTCGAAGATTCAGGTTGTCTCCAATCTGTATAACGCACTGAACCGCGGGGGGTATCTGTTTATCGGTTATGCAGAATCGCTCCACGGCATATCCACCGCATTCAAGCTGGAAAGCTTTCCCAAGACTGTTGCCTACAAGAAGGAGTGAGACATTATGGGGAGGACGATTCTTGCGGTTGATGATTCCGCCACGGTGCGCAAGTTTGTTTCTGTGGCGTTGACCATGCAGGGATTCGGGGTCGTCACAGCATGCGACGGCATGGATGCACTGGAGAAGTTGCCCAACCAGCAGGTGGATTTGGTGATCACCGATTTGAACATGCCAAACATGGATGGCTTCGAATTGATCAAAGCGCTCAGGGAACATCCGGCCTACAAAGATCTTCCGGTGATCATTCTGACGTCGTTAACCGATGATGACAGCAAGGACAAAGGGACAAGGCTGGGTGTGAATTCCTACATCGTCAAACCCTTCAGTCTCGAAAAGATACAGTATGAAGTGTCGAAGTATGTGAACTGGGCAGACTAATGTATTCATTGTGTTCATCTATTGCAGGGACGTGACATGGGCGCTACAAAGTTTTTGGTGGTAGATGATTCGTTGACGATGCGACGCATTGTCGTTAATACCCTCAAGACTCTCGGCTTCTCAGCGATCGTCGAGGCGGCCGACGGCAAAGACGCCATGACCAAACTGATGAGTGAGGGAGCCGACTTTCTCATTACCGACTGGAACATGCCGGAAATGAACGGTCTCGAGCTGACGAAATGGGTCCGGGGCAATGAGGAGTTTGCCGAGCTCCCCATTCTGATGGTGACGACACGGGGGAACAAGGAAGACGTCATTGACGCCATGAAAATGCGGGTGAACAATTACATCGTGAAGCCCTTCACAGCTCAGGGCTTGAAAGAGAAGATTGACGCCATTCTGAAGAGCAGTAATGGCAAACCGGCCTGAGTGCGGACTGGGATTTGATCAACGAAAGCAGATGACAATGAAACGTAGAGTGCAGCACGAGAGAACACAAGAGAGACACTACCAATGTCAATGAGAAATGCGGTGGAGGCATTGTTCGGCATCATTCCGGTGCTGGACCAGATCAAGCAATCCATCGAGCAGACCACGGGGGCGATTCCACGTGCTTCGATCCAGCTGAACAACGTCACCCAGGCAACAGAGATGGCGACGGTGGAGATACTCAATGTCCTGGACCGCATGACCGGTCGCATCGAAGTCGCCGAAGGAGCTATCCAAAGGCTGCGGCAGGGACCGGCTAATACCGCCGAATCGCTCGAAGCCATCAGCCAGGCCCTGGCAGACACGCGCCAGGATTCTATGAATATTGCCATGGCGCTTCAGGTGCAGGACATTACGTCCCAGCAAATCGCCGGTGTGTCTCACATGATAGAGACCGTTCGCAGCCAGCTGCTCGAAGCTCTCGGCCAGCTTGAACCGGGACAGAGATCTCCGGCCGGGCCTTCCCCCGGGGAGGCGACGGCATTCGATGGGAATGCTTCATTCACGGGATCAACTGAACGCCAGGAGAATGCTGACGCGATCATCAAACAATGGAACAAGGCGGACAATGAGTGATCAGGGTACGGGCAACGGGCCGGCATTCGACAATGAAATGGCGGAGATTCTCGAAAGCTTCATTGTCGAAACCCGTGAGACCTTCGACAAGTTCGGGCAGGACCTCATCACATTGGAAAAGGGCGCGACAGATGCCGATCTGTTGAACGCCATCTTCCGCGCGGTGCATACCGTCAAGGGAACCTCATCGTTCCTTGGCCTGGAACAAATGACACAGCTGGCACACAGCTTCGAAAATGTACTGAACAAGCAGCGCCGGGGCGAGCTCCAGGTATCGTCAGACAAGATGGATGTCATGTTTGACGCATACGACCTGATGAAAGAATTGCTTATGCAGATCGAATCGCGGAATATCCAGCGCATCGACCTGGACCCCATCCTTGCAAGGCTTCGCGCATTATCGCAGGAGGCGTCTGCTCCTGCAGCTGTGTCTCCGCCCAAACCGGTGCCGCTTGCAGCTCAGGTTCCCCCGGATGCCGGTAAGGAACTTCCGCCTCGGAACGTTGCTGAAGCCACTGCGCAGAAGCCGGTCGATACAACAATACGTGTGGATGTCGTGCGTCTGGATACCCTCATGAATCTGGTCGGTGAGCTTGTGCTCGGCCGTAACCGTCTGACGCAAATCGCCTACCAAATGAGCCAGGAGTGCGAAGGGACACCCCTCTCCAAGAATCTGACGGAAACAAGCTCCCAAATCGACTTCATCACCACCGAACTTCAGATGGCCGTGATGAAGACCCGCATGGTCCCGATTGCAAAAGTCTTCAACAAACTGCCACGCCTTGTACGTGATCTCATGAAAGAAACCGGGAAAGAACTCGAACTCATCGTGGCTGGTAAAGAAACAGAACTGGACAAGTCGATAATCGAAGAACTCAACGATCCGCTTGTCCACCTTGTGCGCAATGCTGGAGATCATGGGATTGAATCGCCTGCAGACCGGCGGGCGGCAGGGAAGCCAGAAAAGGGAACCATCACCGTTCGGGCTGAGCACGAGGGAAACCATATTGTCATTTCCGTGGGTGACGATGGCCACGGCATGGATCCTGAGAAACTCAAAGCCAAAGCAATTGAATGGGGGGTGCTGAAGGAGGCCCAGGCGCGAGAAATGTCGAGTACCGACGCCTTCAATCTGATTTTTGCTCCCGGGTTCAGCACAGCCGCAAAGGTCACCAACGTCTCCGGCCGAGGTGTCGGAATGGACGTTGTGAGGACCAACATCATCAAACTCAAAGGCATCATAGAGATCGAGTCGGAACTCGGGAAAGGGAGCAAATTCATTGTCAAGCTCCCTTTGACCCTTGCGATCATCCAGGCGTTGCTTGTTGAAGCGGCAAAGGAGGTGTTCTGCATTCCGCTCGAAGAAGTCCTCGAAGTCGTGCGCATCGAGGCAAGGGATATCAGTACCATCGGTGGACGTGAAGTCGTTCGGCTGCGCAAAACCGTTCTGCCTCTGGCGCGTCTTCATCGGGTGATGGGGACAACGGCCAACGGGTCCAAACAGGACGAGTGGATCTACATCGTCGTTGTTGGGCTGGCGCAGCAACGGCTGGGTATTGTCGTGGATTCGATGCTGGGACAAAAGGAAGTCGTTATCAAGTCTTTGGGTGGTTATCTGGGAACGGTTCCGGGTATTGCGGGTTCGACGATTCTCGGTGACGGCCGCGTCATTATGATTATTGACGTTGGCGAAATGATGAAGCTCTTCGCGGACAGCCAATGACACGGATCATCAAGGTGATAGTTGTGGACGATTCCGCGTTCATGCGGAAGTCACTTTCCATGATGCTTGAATCGGACGCCCAGATCAAGGTGGTTGCAACTGCACGCGACGGCAAGGAGGGCATCGAGAAGATCCGTGACCTTCGGCCCGATCTGGTGACAATGGACATTGAAATGCCAGGCATGGACGGCCTGACAGCGTTGGGAATCATCATGAAAGAGATGCCCCTCCCCGTGCTGATGGTCAGTTCGTTTAGCACCGATGGGGCAAAGGCCACCCTGGATGCCCTCAACCTTGGCGCTGTGGACTTCATTCCAAAGGAACTCTCCTTTGTGTCTCTGGACATCGTCAAGATCAAAGAGGAACTCGTTCATAAGGTCAAACAGATTGTCGAGAGCCGTTCGCTCCAATTCCGGTTGCAGAGAATTCGTAGCACGTTCCAGGGTGTAAAAGGGAACACCGTTACGGCCGCACGTCCATCCGCGCCGTCAACGGCAACAGGGGCACGGAGCTCATGGCCGATCAGGAAAGACCTGCGCGCTGTTGTGCTCGGCATTTCCACCGGTGGACCATTTGCTCTTCTTCAGACGCTTCCGAAGCTTCCGAAGGATTTTCCACTCGGGATTGCCGTGGTGCAGCATATGCCTCCGCGGTTTACAAAATCGATGGCGGAACGTCTTGACGGCTTAAGCCAGATCCGTGTCAAAGAGGCCGAGGAAGGAGATGTTCTGGCCCCGGGTGTGGTCCTCATTGCACCGGGGGGGGAACATCTTACATTTCGCAGCGGCGGTGGAAAGATGATTGCACAGATTTCCGCTGAACCCTTCAACACGCTCTATCGTCCGTGCGCCGATGTCATGATGCTGTCCGCCGTCACGGCGTGCTACGGCCCGCTGCTGGGCGTTATCATGACGGGTATGGGGAAGGATGGTCTGGAAGGACTAAAGCGCATCAAAGAGATGGGTGGCTTGGTAGTCGCCCAGAACGAAGAAACATGCGTGGTCTATGGCATGCCCAAAGCAGCTGTGGATGAAGGAGTTGCCGATCTCGTGTTGTCGCTTGAGGATATTCCTCAAGCTCTTACACATATTGCGCAAGGGGTGTCGTGATGAGTCGGGGAAAAAGAACAGAGGAGTTCACAGAATTGGCAGATTTCACGCTGGGGGGTGCAGAACCCTTTGCGACGGGGCCCCACAGGAATGTGCTTAAGCGCAAGCAGGTGGTGAGAAAGGGTGTGGAGGAGGTTGGAGTTGATGATAAGAACCCGGAAGACCCCCTGCTGTTTGTGCAGCGCGATGGAGACCGGGTGACAGGTGTCGATTTTCTATGCAAATGTGGCCGTTCTGCGAGCCTTCGGCTGGAGTATGACAAAGAGTAGCCATCAGATGGTTAATAATAACCACAGATACCGGGTCGGCCCTCGATCCAGGAGTAAGAAGTGAAACAGTTTGGCCGTCCTTTAAGGATCGGAGAGATTGGCACCGCAGTTGATATACGAAATGGCGAGAATTCACCCAAGTGCTTCATGAAATAGAGGACGCAACAAAATGACACAAGGCCCCAATAACGTGAACTTCGGCGTAGGCGGCCTGGCCTTTATCGCCGGGATACTTGCCACACTGGTGACCGCGTATGCGGTAGTCTCACGCAGGAATGCATCCACTCAGAAACTTCAATACCACTACGACGGCTGGGACGATAGTCTAGGCTCATGATGTGTCGGGCGGGGGGGGTGAAGGTGGGATCCCCCTCGTCTGGCAGCATCGACGGAGTGGCTCCACGCGGTAGCAGAGGTGGGAGAATCTGGGCGGCCGGAACATGGAGGTGAGGGCCGGCAAGTGGCGCAGTGCAGGAGGTGTGTTTCGGACGGCCAGTAAGTGAAGCAGCAACAATCTCAAATCAAACTATGCGACTCTTTGATGGAACGAAGATCCCTGTTCTCAACAGGGCCCTGGATGCGTACGCCCTCCGACAAAGGGTGATTGCAGAGAACCTGGCAAACATCGCGACGCCAGGCTACAAAACCCGGTCGGTAAAGTTTGAAGAGGAGCTTTCGGGGGCGTTGCAGACCGGGAGCATTCCGGGCATGACCACCGATCCGCGGCACATGCCTATCGGCGCGGAGACTGCGGGAGCAACAACGCCGACGGTACAAACGTCGCCGGTGGGAGAGCAAACTGATGCCCTTGCAAGCGGGGTGAACAATGTCGATCTCGATCAAGAGATGGCAGAGCTTGCGAAGACACAATTGCGGTTCAGGTTTGCAGCCCGCCTGATCGGCGACACGTTCCGCGGTATTCAGAAGAGCATCAGGGGAACGCAATGAAACTGGATAAGATCTTTGCTGGGTTGAACATCAGTTCTCTCGGACTAAGCGTGCAGCGTCGCCGCATGAACAACATTGCGGAGAATCTTGCAAACGCAGAAACGACGAAAACCGAAAGCGGCGGACCATACCGGCGGAAGATACTTCAGCTCAAAGCCCGCAGTGCCCAGGTGTTTGCGTCGACATTCCAGCAGGCAAGCGTTCCACTCAGCACGACACAACCAGGGCATGTACAGGGGGCCGACTTTGGCGCACAGGGTGATCCGGCGACGATGAATGCCATCGACGCGAAGCAGACGGTGGATCCCGCTCCGCCGCACATGGTATATGATCCGGGAAACCCCGACGCCGACGCGGACGGGTATGTGGCGATGCCCAACGTGAATGTGGTAACAGAAATGGTCAATATGATTTCTGCCTCGCGCTCTTTTGAGGCAAACGTTGTGGCGATCAACGCCGCGAAAAATATGGCGAAAGATTCTCTGGAGATCTAGGTATGGACGTGCGCTCAATACAATCCTCACCGGTCTTCACCGGTACTGTAAGAAATCACGGCGGGCGTGCGGCAACAGAGGCGCCGACAGGTATGTCCTCACAGGATGAACATTCCCGCGCGGGAAATGCACCGGTGTTGTCCACGGACGAGATGTCATACTTCGAGGGACTTTTTCCCGAATCCCGGAAAGATATACGTGCCTATCAGGCCTATTCGGGCACAGGCGAACAACAGAAGAGTGCCCCCACCGGTACTCTGGTGGATCGCAAAGGATAAACCATGAAGATCGGTCAGGCGTTGACATTGGTTCCCAATGTCACGCAAACGAGCAAACGCACGCTGATTGACAGAACGCTCAAGGAAACCAATGCGTCCTTCGGGCAGACGTTGGAGCGGGCGATGGCTGACGTGAACAGCCTGCAGAATGAGGCGGGGAAGGCGGTTGAGAAGATGGTGGTGGGGGAAACCGTCGATCTCCATGAGGTGATGGTCGCCGTAGAGAAAGCCAAGACCAGCTTCGATCTCTTGATGGAAATCCGTAACAAGGCTCTCGACGCCTACCGTGAAATCATGAGGATGCAGGTGTAATCCATGGCTGATCGCGCAGAACTGCAGCAGCAACTGACGGGCCTCGTGGGCCGGCTCACCTTGGGTCAGAAGATGATGATCGGGTTTGTGACACTCGCGGCGATCGCCGGGATCATCCTCCTCGTGACACTGGTGAATGCTCCGACGTACAGTACCCTCTTCAACAACCTCAGCCCGGAAGATGCGTCGAAGATTGTTGCAAAACTGAAAGAAAAGAACGTCCCCTACCAATTAGAGGATGGCGGGAAGTCCGTCCTTGTGCCGAAGCAAAAGGTCTACGAGATGCGACTTGCTCTCGCGGGCGAAGGCCTTCCGCAGTCGAGTGTGATCGGCTATGAGATTTTCGACCGCACCAACCTTGGCGTTTCAGACTTCGTGCAGAAGGTGAACTACCGCCGGGCCCTGGAGGGTGAACTGGCCCGGACCATACTGACCATTGAGGAAGTAGAGGCGGCCCGGGTGCACCTCGTCGTTCCGGAGAAGGTGCTCTTCAAGGAAGACGAAAAGCCCTCAACAGCATCGGTGGTATTGAAGCTCAAAAGCAGCAAGCCCTTGAAAGCGGAGGTTGTTCAAGGAATTGCGCATCTCGTCTCCAGCAGTGTGGAAGGACTCGAGTCGAGCAACGTCACGATCGTGGATTCACGGGGTCAGCTGCTCTCGGATGTCCACAAACCGAATTCCGTCGCTGCCCTGACGACGACGCAGTACGAAACGCAACAACGCGTGGAAGCGTACCTTGGCCAGAAAGCACAGACACTTCTTGAGAGCGTTGTGGGGAACGGGAATGCTCTCGTGCAGGTCAATGCCGAACTGGACTTCCGCCAGGTGGAACGGACGCTTGAACAGTACGATCCCGACAAGACCGTTGTGCGCAGCGAACAAATCAGCGAAGAGAAGTCTTCGTCGGGGGATTCGCTCCCGCCGTCCACACGTTCGAACACCGTCACCAACTACGAAGTCAACAAGACCGTTGAACACATCGTTGAGAACATCGGCAACATCAAACGCCTGACTGTCGCGGCTCTCGTAAACGGAGTGCCGACGACGGTCACGCGCGACGGCCAGAAGGTGACCGAGATACAGCCGCGTCCTGAGCCGGAAATGCGGCAGTTAACCGACCTGGTGCGGAAGGCGGTGGGATTCAACCCCGTTCGGAATGATGAAGTGTCAGTGACGAATCTGACCTTTGGTACGCATCTCCCGGAGCAGGAGTTCATCTACCGCTCCTCCCCGCTTGCGGATTGGACGGAATACAAAGAGCAGCTCTTCCTGGGTGTCGCCATGCTCGGCGCGGTGCTGGTGCTCTGGTCGCTCCTGCGGCGGTTCCGGTCGCGGATCGAATTGCCGGTGCTCGAAACGGATATCCCGTCGCTGAGTGCACAGCTTGAAGCGAAACGGGCCGTCATCGAGCTCCCGAGTCCCGAGGAAGAGATCAGTACGGATGCGCTATTGCGGAATGAACGTCGGAAAAGAATATCGGAGTACATTCGCGAAAAGCCGGGAGACAGCGCACGGTTACTCAAAGTGTGGTTAGCCGAAGAATAAGCAGGAGTAGAATACGTGTTGATTCCCAATCTTAGCGCAGATCGATTGACCCCCAGACAGAAAGCAGCGCTTCTCATGCTTTCGCTGGACGTAGAGACCGCAACACGCCTGATGCGTCAGCTTTCGCAAGAGGAAATCGAACTCCTGACGATCGATATTTCCAACGTGAGGGGCGTTCCGTCGTCGTTGGTGGACTTCGTCGTGGAGGAATTCCACCACATGATTACCGCCCAGGAGTATGTGATTCAGGGGGGTATCGACTACGCGCAGAAGCTTCTTGAAGACACGCTGGGGTTCTCGCGTGCGACCGACGTGCTCGAGAAGGTCAAGGCGCTGACGCACCTCAAGGGCTTCGGCATGTTGAAGAAGGCTGATGCCTCGCAACTCGCAGGGTTTCTTGCCAAGGAACATCCACAGACCATCGCGCTCATCGTCTCCAATCTTACTCCTGACCAGGGTGCCCAGGTGTTGACCGAATTCCCCGATGACCTCCGGAATAACGTCAGTCTCCGGATGGCGACTCTCGGCAAGGTGTCGCCGGCATTGCTTGCCGAAGTGGAAGACGTCGTGGAAGAGATCGCGCGGACGGAAATAAGTCAGAGCATGAGCTTGATGGGCGGATCGAAGTCCATGGCTTCTGTGCTGAACAAGTGCAACAGTGCAACAGCGAAAATGATCCTGGAACACATCGACCAGCAGGATCCGCAGTTGTCGGGTGAAATCAAGCGGTTGATGTTCTTGTTTGAGGATTTGCTGTACGTTGACGACCGCGGCATTCAGCGCGTCCTGCGCGAGGTGGACAAGCGCGAACTGGCGCTTGCTTTGAAGGTCGTGGACGACAAATTGAAGGACAAGGTGCTGCGCAATATGTCCGAGCGCGCACGCGATCTGCTCAGGGAAGAGCTGCAGTACATGGGCCCGGTACGCCTCAAAGAGGTGGAATCGGCGCAAACACGTATTGTCGAAATAGTGAAGCAGCTCGAAGACCAGGGCGAAATTGTGATCGCCGGTCGCGGTGGCTCGGAGGAGGTCTTTGTCTGAGGTCGTTCATATGCGGCGCATTCCCCGCGCGCGGGTACGGCTGATACGTGTTCAGACGCCGCAGCCGGTCCACGCAGAGGCCGTTGGTTACGGTGAAAAATCATTCTCACCGTTCTATGAACCCGCCCCCCCGGCGGTTGTGCCCTGTGCACCGCACGCACATGCGTCCGAACCGGCCGAGCCTCTTGCCGATGCATACGCGAGAGGAGTGGAAGAGGGCCAGCAGATTGCCGAGACGGAGTTCCGCGAAACGCTCGCCCGCATGCGCGATGAAGAGCATCAACGCGTGGCCAGCCTCCTTGCCGGCATTGCCGACCAGATGAAAGCACTCCAGAGGACCGTCGAACGCGACGCGTATCGTTTTGCCATAGCCGTGGCCGAGCGGATCATCAGGCGTGACGTGACGTTGACGGATGACATCGTTGTCACGCAAATCAAAGAGGCCATTCAACGCATTGTGGGTGTTGAATCCATCAAGCTGCGGGTGCATCCTTCTGACGAGGGGGCTGTACGTACGCACCGTGCTGTGTTCCTCTCGTCTCTGGACAATCTGCGCGATGTGGTTATTGAAATAGATGAGGGAATGGAGCGCGGCGGGTGTATCATCGAGAGCGCGTCGGGAAATGTCGATGCCCGCATCTCCACGCAGCTCCGTCAGATCGAAACGTCTCTCTTCGGTGCTGTACACGATGGCGGGGAGCTGGTGCCATGAGTACGCCGCACATACGGCAGGATACGGTTCTGGCAGAAGAGGGGCAGCCTCAATCCTCGTTGTCGGACTACATGACGAGACTGCGGCACATCGACTTGTTGAAGGTCAATGGAAGCGTCAAGCAGGTTATTGGACTGGTGATCGAATCGGTGGGGCCGAACTGTTCGCTGGGTGATGTGTGCATGATCAAGTCGAGGGATGGTCAGGATCTTTGCCTGTCGGAAGTCGTCGGATTCCGTGATAACCGCGTTCTGTCGATGATTCTCGGTGATGCGGCGCGTGTGGGTCCCGGCAGCGAGATTGTGGCGACCGACCGGACTCTTTCGACGTGTGTGGGAGAGGAGCTGTTAGGGCGGGTGATCGACGGTCTTGGTAATCCCATCGACGGCAAAGGGCCGATTGTCACACGGGAAGTGCGGTCAATCTACAACGCGCCACCGAACCCGCTCGAGCGTCAACGCATCACACGACCGGTCCGCACAGGGATTCGCTCCATCGATGCTCTGTTGACGTGCGGCAATGGCCAGCGTGTGGGAATCTTTGCGGGAAGCGGTGTGGGCAAAAGCGTGACGCTTGGCATGATTGCGCGGAGCACCAGTGCAGATGTCAACGTCATTGCTCTCGTTGGAGAGCGCGGCCGCGAGGTGGGGGAATTCATGGATCATGAACTCGGGCCTGAGGGTCTGAAACGCTCGGTCGTGGTTGTGGCCACCAGTGATAAGGCTGCGTTGATCCGATTGAAGGCGGCGTTTCTTGCCACCACCATCGCCGAATACTTTCGCGACCGGGGTATGAACGTCATGTTGCTGATGGACTCCGTGACGCGTCTTGCCATGGCACAACGGGAGGTCGGGCTGGCGATCGGGGAGCCGCCGACGACCAAGGGATACACCCCTTCGGTCTTTGCGATGTTGCCGAAGCTCCTGGAGCGTGCCGGCAATGCCCGGCGCGGCAGTATCACCGGGATGTACACTGTGCTGGTAGAAGGCGACGACATGACCGATCCGGTGGCGGATGCGGTGCGCTCGATTCTGGATGGACACATTGTGTTGTCTCGCCGCCTCGCCTCTGCCGGGCACTATCCGGCGGTCGATGTACTCGAAAGCGTAAGCCGCGTGATGCCGGCAATCACCACCGACGAGCACCGCCATGCAGCACATAGACTCCTGGACATGATGGCGACCTACAGGGAGGCGGAGGATCTTATTAACATCGGTGCCTACGTCAAAGGAAGTAATCCCCGCATTGACGAGGCGCTGCGGAACTGGGAGAAAATCCGGTCGTTTCTCCGGCAGAGGGCCGCTGAAAAGACGGATTTCGACGAAAGTATTGCGCAATTGACCGGCATAATGGCAGACTGAAAACGGTATGCGAGTATCCGAAACACATCTTGGAACAGTGATCCGCGTGAAGGACTTCCAGGTGAAGAAGGCCCAGCGTGAACTGGCGGTGATCAAGATCAACCGTGTCCAGGAGGAAGGAACATTGACATCGCTTGAAGACCGGCAGAGCACGGCGATGTCGGACGCCGTGCGCAAAATGAAATCCAAAGCCGTGGATCTTCAGACAAGCCAGGCATTTATCCAGAGCCTGTCACGACAGATCCAGCGCCAGGAAGAAAAGGTCCAAGAGATTATCACACAGGAAGAAGGTAAGCGTGGAGAACTGCTGGAGAAATCGCAATCAAAACAAATGATCGAAAAGATCGACCAGCGACGCAAAGATGAGCAGGAGAAGGAACAGGAGCGCAAAGCGCAACGGGTGATTGACATCCTCGCGCAGCGTATGAAGTCAGGATTGTAGAGTTATGAAGAAACTACTTCCCTATATCATAGTCTTTGCAGTCACAACACTTGTTACGTCGATCATGGCAGTGGTGTTCGTGGCAATGCGTCCACCTGCTGCCGTTGTGGCCGTACCGGCCGACAGCACGGCGAGAAACGCATTGGCTGCCAGGATGTATGGTCCGGCACCCCAGGATCTCCAGGCGGGAGACTCCAGCGTGGTGGCGGGGCCACTTCCCAAGAGAGAAGATTCCACGATAGTATTACAGCTGGCGCTCCAGGACGAGCGCAAGAAGTCCGCGCACCTTGCGGACCAGCTCCGTGCGGTCATGGACACTAGCCAGAAGGCGATAGCTGCAGCGGACAGCTCGCAGGTAGAACAGCGCAAGTCCATGGCAAAGGTCCTGGAAAATATGGATCCGACCAGCGCTGCCCGGATCCTGAACGATTTCCCGGACGGTGATATTAAAACCTGTCTACTCACAATGAAAAAGCGCCAGGCGGCAAAGATCCTGGCAGCGCTTCAACCGGATCGTGCCGCGCGCATCATGAGGTGAACGCCATGATTGGTTTGGCCACACTCCTTGCACCGCTCGGCGACATGCCGGAGGTCATGGGAATGGCAGGCCGACTTCCCGGATCCGCGGAGACACTGACGGACACGGATGGGTTCCTCGGTATTCTGCTACAGATGATGATTGGGGGTTCAGTGCAGATGGCATCGGCACTATCGATGCTGCCTGCGCCCGCCGCGCAGCAGTCGGGAGCGGATGGTGGCAGCACCACAACGCTTTCGAATGCTTCTGTGCAGTCGATCATCCCTGCTGCAGCCGGCTCTGTGGCAGTAGAGCAACCGGGTGCGCCTACCCTTCTCCTGTCGTCACCGCCGGGTCCTTCTCCCCCGGGGATAGCGGAGGTCGTCTCGCCTGTTCCCGCACCGCCGGTTTCGGAGCCGGCGGTTCTGGAGAACATCGCATCACCCGACCCTCAGGGTCAGGTGGTGACAACTCAGCAACAGGCCGTAAAGATGGACACGCATGAGCCGCGTCCGGGAGCAATCCCGCTTCCGATTGCGGTCACGCCTGTGACGGAAGACTCTGACTTGCGTGTTACGGGGCTGGAACTGCGGCCACCGGCCGATTCCGTCACCCGACACAACGACGTGTCTGTCGCTGCGGACGACGCACGACCCGATCGGAGTGAAAAAGCCACACCTCCGCCTCAGGTCTCTGCTGCGCAGCCAGACAAGAAGACGGTGTCGGCAAGTCGGCCTTCTCTGTCATCGTTGTTGCAGACCGGCAAGCAATCAGTGAAGGATTCGTCGGTCGGCGAACGCAGGCAGGATGGAAGTGCCGCCAGGGTCACCTCACGGAGTGAGAATCCGACCCGGATGGAACCGGAGACGCGTACGGTGCTCGCGTCTGCAACTGTCTCACGGGAGAGTTCCCCGGTTGAATCAGAGACGGGCGATACGTCGCAGCACGTTGCGCCGGGGAAGCCGGTGCAGGCGAAAGCGGAGACAGCGGAGCAGGAAGCTCCGGTTTCTGTGAAGGCCGAAGAGGGTGCGGCAAAGGTGGTTATTGCGGCCAAGCCGGTTGCTGAATCGGAGCTGCGAGATGGAGAAACGGCGAAGAACCCGTTCCAACATGCGCAGCCACAAATCAGCACGGTGAAACCGTCGAGCCCCCGAGTGGAGTCGACCTCATCACGTATGTCTGATTTTCTTGCGTCATTGCCGTTGGAGACGGCGCGCAATGTGATCGACCAGGTGGTGAAGGAGGCTGCGTTGCAGGTCCGCGGAGAAACATCCGAAATGCGCATCACACTCGTTCCGGCATCGCTTGGTGAGGTTACACTCAGCGTACGCATGGAAGGGGGACAGATGCAGGCGCAGATCGATGTCTCAAACGCTGCGGTAAAGGTGGCACTTGAAAGCAACATGGGTCAACTCCGGGATGCGCTGGGCAGCCGTGGTATCGATGTGCAACGGTTGGACGTTTATCACAGCGGACAATCATTGGCACGCGACACCGGAGGGGACCAGGGCGATCGCTATCGCCGTCAGGGTGGCAAACGTCATTTCTACGCAACGGATGCCATCGAACAGTACGACACCGGCAGGTTGCTGGGATACAACACCATGGAAGTGGTCATGTAAGGAGACAACCATGAGCACAACATACACAACACTTCCCCTCACATCATCACCTTCAACGACGACCACCAAAGGGAAAAGCGCGCTGGGGAAGGATGATTTCTTGAAGCTGTTGATAGTGCAGCTGCAGAATCAGGATCCGATGGACCCGATGAAGGGCACGGAATTCGCCACGCAGCTTGCGCAGTTCAGCTCCGTCGAGCAGCTCTCCAACATCAACAGCAGTCTAACGGAAAGCATCTCGGCGAATCAGGTGATGACCCAGTCGATCAACAACGCTCTGGCCGCCACCATGATTGGAAAGACCGTCAAGGCTTCCAGCGACTCGTTTAACGTCGCGGGCAGCGGGGATATGAATCTCGGGTATACGCTCGCGAAGGACGCTGCTACGGTCACGGTCAAGATCTGCGACGATTCAGGAACCCTGGTGCGCACCATCACGGTTGACGGTGCGAAGCTGGGTGACGGGACTGCCGTGTGGGACGGCCGGGATGATCATGGGAATCAGGTAGCAACGGGAACCTACTCTTTCTCTGTTGAAGCGGTTGACTCTGCAAACGCGTCGATCACTGCGAACGCGTTCGTTACCGGCACGGTCACCGGCGTGCGCTTCAAGAGCGATGGAACGGTATTTGTTGTTGACGGCGTGGAAATCCCGTTGTCACAGATTATCGAAATTGTGAATGGGAAGGACAATGGCTAACACCTACATCAATGACGTGCGGGTGCCATTTGTTCCTGCCCGCGGAGTTGAGGGGCTCAAAGAACGGCCGACTGTCGGTGGTGTTCAGGACAAGACGTTCGAGAATGTCCTTCAGGAAGAACTCCGTGGTCTGAAATTTTCCAAACATGCGCAGGAGCGTCTGGATTCGCGTCAGATCCGACTGAACGATACGGATATGGTGAGTCTCCAGCGGGCTGTGTCGCGTGCCGAAGAAAAAGGGGCGAAGGACTCGCTCATTCTGCTCCGGGACCTGGCATTTATCGT
The DNA here is from genome assembly GCA_003162215.1 of Ignavibacteriota bacterium. Lineage (GTDB taxonomy): Bacteria > Bacteroidota > Ignavibacteria > UBA10030 > UBA6906 > Fen-1255. Next base: position 22,229 of record PMMO01000109.1, on the reverse strand, counting down.
CAGCGTCAAGAACAGAACAGTTGTAACAGCAGTAGACGGTGAGCACATTAAAGAGAACGTGTTCACCAACATTGACAGCGCAGTAATCGCACAATCGTAGTAGATCCGGGGCTGGCCCTCTCGCATGAGGAGGCCCCTCCCGTCAGACTGACCGAATGAAGTCTGACAGAACTGTTCAACAACAACTATTGAGTGGAGGGTAGAAGTATGGCATTCTTGCGTTCTTTGTTCTCCGGCGTTTCCGCATTGCGGAACCAACAGACCATGATGGACGTCATCGGCAACAACATCGCCAATGTCAATACGGTGGGGTTCAAGAGTGGACGGGCGACATTCAGTGAACTGTACGCGCAGACATTGCGCGGTGCAAGCCGCCCGACGAGCTCCCTCGGCGGTACCAATCCGATGCAGGTCGGATTGGGGATGGCGGTGAACACGCTGGACACGCAGTTCAATCAAGGAAATATCGAAACGACGGGGAATAATTTCGATCTCGCGTTGTTCGGATCGGCGTTCTTCGTTGTGAACAAGGATGGCCAGCCGCTGTACACCCGGGCGGGGAATTTCCAGCTGGATGCAGATGGCCGTCTGGTCAACGGAAGTGGTGCAATCCTGCAGGGGAAGATGGCTGATGCGCAGGGTGTGGTCCCGCAGGGAACCTCACTTGAAGACATCGTCATCAACAAAAGCATCAAGTCTCCGGCTAAAGCAACGTCGAAGATCGAATACAGCGGCAATCTTGACAGCTCGGCAGTTCCCTACGCTGCCGGACCGCCGGAGTCGGGAGGTATTACACGATCCTCGGCCAGCGCCTACGACTCTCTGGGCAACCCCATCGTGTTGACACTGGAGTTCACAAAGACCGGATCGAATGCATGGAATTGGTCTGCCAGCATCCCTGCCACAGCTCCGGCAACAACACCGACTGTTGTGGGAGGCGGCACGGTGAACTTCGACAGCAAAGGCAGGCTACAGGCACTGCCTACCGGCACTCCGATCACCATTACACCGACCACCGGCGCAGACCCGTTGAGCATTGAACTCAACTTTGGGACAGTCGGCGAGTTTTCCGGCTTGAACCAGAATGCAGGTTCATCAGCCGTCACAGGCGTGGCGGACGGGTACGCGTCGGGCAGCCTCATGGACGTAAAAATTGAGTCGGACGGGCAGATCCGGGGGACGTTTAGCAACGGGACGATTCAGACGCTGGCAAAGCTCATGCTTGCCGAGTTCGGCAATCCGAGCGGTTTGGAGAAAGCCGGCGAAAACGCGTTCAACATTACCAGCAACTCCGGCACACCTGGTGTGGTCAATGCAGGCGGAACCACGAAGATCTATGCAGGATCGTTGGAGCAATCAAACGTTGACCTTGCGGATGAGTTCACGAAAATGATCGTCGCACAGCGCGGTTTCCAGGCCAGCGCGCGGGTCATCACGACGAGCGATGAGTTTCTCCAGGAAGTGGTGAATTTGAAGCGATAATCTGAATAACCATCACGAACACAGGTGGAGACGGGCCGGGTATCCCGCATGGCGGGATGCCCGGCAACTCCAAGGCGGCATTCCTCATGATCGAATTGACAAAACTGGCAAAACAACAAGAAGAAAAGATCGTCGTGAACGCCGATCTCATCGAGTTCGTGGAGCGTACCCCGGACACGCTCATTTCAACGACCACAGGCAAGAAGCTTATGGTCAGAGAGAGTGTCGAAGAAGTGATTGAAAAGGTTGTTGCGTACCATCGCCGCTGCATCCCAGTTTCTCGAAAAACGGGCTAATTTCGACAGGAAAGGCTCACTGTGGCCACCAACTGATCGATATTAACCATCAAATTTTTCTCATCTGCCCGCCAAGTAGGTCCCACCGACCCCTGTTCGCGCAGGATTTCGAAGTAATTTCGTGGCACAGGTTTTGACAGAAGTGACGCAAGTGTGCCACAATCCCTATCGACGAAATGGCCAAAACAACAGCTTCGCCGGAGCAAAGTGTTCCGGCTTCCCCCGAGGCGGTGCCCGCCCAGAAGCTTCCCGTCAAGAAGCTCATCATGTTTGGCGTGCCCCTTCTGGTCGTCCAACTTGTCCTCGTCTATTTCCTCATCACGAAGTTCCTGGCCCCATCGCCTCAGGCGCCCGGCGGAACGGAAGCGCAGAAGACTGAGAGGCAAGCGGAAGGGGGAAAGGAAGGACATGGCTCACAGAAGGAAGGTGAGGGTGAAAGCGAAGGCAAAATCTACGTTGTCAAAGACCTCATCGTCAATCCTGCCGGCACCAACGGTACCCGGTTCCTGCTGACGACAGTGGGGTTCGAAGTCACCACACCGGAAGCACTCAAAGAACTTGAAAATAAGGATGTGATGGTGCGCGATGTACTCAACACCATTCTCACCTCCAAGGATCTTACCACGATTGTCAACATCGAAGGGCGCGAATCAATCCGCAAGGAAATTGAACAGAAGATCGGGGGCATTCTGCGCGGTGGAGCACTCACGAACGTCTATTTCAGCAAGTTCATTATCCAGTAACGGGTGATACGTGCCTGAGATTCTTTCACAACAGGAAATTGACAGCCTCCTTTCCGGCATCTCGACAGGCCAGATCGAAGCCGCGGAGGTTCCCACTGAACCAAAGAAGCCGGAGCGGGAAGCCATTACCTTTGATTTCCGCCTGCCGCACCGTCTCTCCAAAAACCAGCTGCGCACATTTCAAGCCGTGCACGAGAACTTTGCCGAGACCCTGGCGTCATACCTCGTGTCACGGCTGCAGACGACGGTGACGATCAATGTGTTGTCCGTCGATCAGCTGTTCTATTCCGAGTTCGTGTTATCAATCGCCAGCCCGAGTTGCCTGTACGTCTTCCGCATTCTCGAGTCGGACGCCCTTGCGGTGCTCGAGTTCAGTCCGCAACTCGTGCTCGCCATGGTTGAGCATCTGATGGGAGGTGTTGCGGAAGGGGAAAAGAATGCACGGCAGATTACCAAGATCGAGCAGAGCATTGTGAAGGGGATCGTACAACGCGCTCTTGCCGATATCCAGCGTGCATGGAAAACGGTGGCGGAACTGTCTTTTAAGCTGGAACGACTGGAGAGCGAAGGCGACTTCGTGCAGATCGCCCCCGCCAGTGAAATCGTCATGGTGGTATCTTTCGAAGTGGTCATCGGTGTCCAAAAGTATCTCATGAATCTTTGTTTCCCCACATTTGCGCTGGAAGATGTGCTTGCCAAGCTCAACCTGCAGCACTTCAGCGGTCTGTCGGTGGTGAAAGGCGAATCGGATTGGTCGGAACCGATCATCAGGCAACTCGGCTCCACCAAGGTGCAGGTGACCGGACTGCTTGGTGAGACGTCATTGACCTTGGGTGAACTTCTGGAGCTCGAAGAAGGGGACATTGTACGAACAAACATTCCGATCAGCGACGAAATTCAGATGCAGATCGGTGCGAAGACGCGTGTGTGGGGGCGTCCCGGTGTGTCGAAGGGACACATGGCGGTGAAAGTCACACGCACGGTGCGGAATCAATCAACAGGAGAATAGGGAGATGCAAGATCCGACGTTGATGGAAAACACCACGGGTGGTTTGCAGGAGGGTGCGGGCGGGCCTCCACCACTGGAAGTGCGAAGTGCACAGTTCCAACCGATTGAATCGAGTGCAGGTCCTGTGGCAGAGATTGACAGGAGGCTCAATCTGTTGATGGATCTCAGTCTGTCAGTGGCCATTGAGCTGGGGCGGACAAACCTGATGATCCGCGACATTCTAGACTTGCAGCGCGGTTCGGTCGTCGAATTCGAAAAACTCGCCAGTGAGCCAGTGGATGTCCTCATCAACGGGAAGAAAATGGCGGAAGGAGAAGTCGTTGTTATCGAAAAACACTTCGGCATCCGTATTACCAATCTCGTCGATGCCGCGGAACGGGTGAAGAGCTTGGGAGGAAAGTAGGCGATGGAAGGCATTGTGTTCAGGATGGTGTTGTCGCTTTCGGCAGTGCTCGCCTTGATGGTGGGACTGCTGTTTCTGGTGAAGCGTTTTGTGCTCCCCGGGACAGGCCCCGTACGCATGCCGGTGCAGATTGAGGTGCTCGGCAAGCGCTCCCTTCAACCGAAAAAGTCGATTGCGGTTGTGCGCGTCGCAGGGAAGGTGCTTGTGCTTGGCCTCAGTGAGCAGGGGATGCACACCTTGACAGAGCTGACGCAAGAAGAAGTGCAGGCCGTTTCTCCGGCCCAAACGCCTGGGACATCCCTGTCCGGTCTCCCGTTTTCCGCGCATCTGCAAGAAACACTCCGCACGATTCGCCGCCGGCAGAAGACGGAGGTGGTTTCATGATGCGGATGTTGGTGCTGTTCCTCCTGGTGTCGGCGGTTGCGTTCAGCGCCGTGGCACAGGACAAGAGCCTGCCGATACCGAAGCTGTCGGTCGAAGTGGGCAAGGCGACCAAGCCGGAAGACGTCTCCATTACCCTGCAGATTCTCTTTCTGATGACCATTCTGTCCCTTGCACCGGCCATCCTGATTCTCACGACGGCCTTTACGCGGATCGTCGTCGTGCTGCATTTCCTCCGGCAGGCAATGGGCACACAGCAGATCCCTCCGTCCCAGGTCCTCATCGGGCTTGCACTGTTTCTGACCTTCTTCGTCATGGCGCCGACGTGGACGCGTGTAAACGATGAGGCGCTGCAGCCCTATCTGGCAAAGAAAGTGTCGTTGCAGGAAGCGTTCGACAAAGGCGTCGTCCCCATGAGAGAGTTCATGATGCGGCAAACGCGCGAAGAGGATCTCGCCCTGTTTGTGAAGCTTGCGAACGCAGAAAAACCCCAGAGCCGCAATGATGTGCCGATCCATGCGCTCATTCCTGCGTACGCGCTCAGCGAGCTCCGCATAGGTTTCCAGATCGGGTTCATGCTCTTCATCCCGTTCCTGGTGATCGACATGGTGATTTCCAGCATCCTTCTCTCGATGGGTATGATGATGCTGCCCCCCGTGCTCATCTCGTTGCCGTTCAAGATCCTGTTGTTCATCCTCGTGGACGGATGGCATCTGGTGGTGCGTTCGTTGCTCGAAAGTTTTCACTGAGTGGAGCGGGCGATGACAGAACAAATGGTGGTGTACCTGTTCCGTGAAGCATTCTACACAACGTTGCTCGTCTCTGCGCCAATGCTGCTGCTGTCGCTGATCGTTGGTTTGCTCATTGCCATATTCCAGGCCGCAACGTCGATCCAGGAGATCACGCTGACCTTTGTCCCGAAGATCATCATCGTGGCAATCGTAGCGGTTCTTACGCTGCCGTGGATGATGGAAATCATGATCACGTTTACCGTGAACGTCTTTAATCAAATACCGGGTCTGGGCCACTGATTCCGATGGAAGTATACGTCCTCCAGTTCGTGCTGTTCATGCTCCTATTTCTGCGTGCCGCGTCGATGATTGTGCTGGCGCCGGTACTGGGGCACGCTGCCGTGCCGGTGCAGACAAAAGTCGGACTTGGCGTGTTCATGGCGCTGGTGCTCTACCCCGTCATGATGGCCCGCGGGATCCATGTGGATCTGGCGTTGGGCTCCCTCGCGGTGCTGGCGATGCAAGAGGCGGTTACGGGGTTGGCGATCGGCTTCGCTTCCGGGCTCATTTTTGCAGGGGCGCAAGCCGCCGGCGAATTGATCGGTTTTGATCTGGGGCTCTCTCTTGCGACGGCATTTGATCCGGAAACAGGGCCCAACAATGTCATAGGCAATTTCCTGTACCTCGCGATGGTGCTCGTGTTCTTGTTGTTGAACGGCCCACAGTTCATCCTCCAGGCACTGGTGTTGAGCTATGATGCTGTGCCGCTCGGAGGTCTGGTACTCACGGCGGCAACTGTCGACCAATTTCTGCATATGACCGGTTTGATCTTTATAGTCGGCATGAAATGCGCGGCACCGATTGTGGTGGCATCATTTCTCCTGAACCTTGCACTTGCAGTGCTGGCGAGGGTTGCACCACAGGTCAACGTGTTCATCATCAGCTTTCCTATTAAGATTGCCGTCGGGGTCATGGTACTCATGGCGGCGGCGCCAATTCTGGTGTATGCATTTAAACAGCTCTTGCTGCACTTCGAGGAAGAACTCGTGCTTTTGGTGAGGACATTGTAAGTCATGGCGGACGAATCCTATCAGGAAAAAACCGAACCCGCCAGCGACAAGAAGCGAGAAGAATCGCGGCGGAAGGGAAAGATACCCCGGAGCGTAGAGTTGAACTCCGCGTTTGTGCTGCTCTTCGGTCTGCTGATCATTTCTTTCGGCGGCACGGCTCTGGTGGGCGGCCTGGCGGAGGTCGTGCGGGACTCGCTTCTGCATTCCGGAACGACGACGTTGACGCTGGCCAATCTTCATGGCATGGCTGTGCGTGGTGTCATGACGGTGGGTGCTCTTCTCGCTCCGGTGATCCTCGGCATCATGGGTGTGGGTGTTGCGGCGGCGTACCTTCAGGTGGGATTCGTGTATTCCCCGGAAGTGATGCGGCCGAGCTTTGAAAAGATCAATCCACTCACCGGCGTCAAAAAGATACTCATTTCACGTCGCTCGCTCATCGAACTCGTCAAGAGCCTTGCCAAAGTCGGGATGGTCGGCATGGTGGCCTGGTGGTCGGTGCAGGATGTGATCGCCGAGAGCCCGGCGCTCGTCCAGAGCGACGTAGTGGGACTCCTCGGGTTCATCGGTCGCTCTGCCTTCAGCGTAGGGTTGCGCACCGGATTGGTGTTCATGGTCCTTGCAGTGTTCGACTTCTTTTACCAGCGGTTCGAGTATGAACGCGAAATGCGGATGAGCAAGGAAGAGGTGAAAGAAGAGACGAAAGCGACGGAAGGCGATCCGATGGTAAGGAATCGGGTGCGCACCATCCAGCGGCGGATTGCCTACAGGCGCATGATGGCGGACGTTCCCAAAGCGGATGTGGTGGTCACCAACCCGACCCATCTCGCAATTGCCTTGAGATACGATGCAGACGAGATGCACGCGCCGAATGTCGTTGCCAAAGGGGCGGATCTGTTGGCATTGAAGATCAAAGAGATTGCCCTTGAGCATCAGGTACCTATCGTCGAAGATCGGCCGCTCGCGCAAGCGCTCTACAGGTCAGTGGATATCGGTGAGGAGATTCCCGAAAAGCTGTTCCAGGCGGTGGCACAGTTGCTGGCCTACATCTACCGCCTCAGAAACCAGAAGCAGTCGTCCTACGAAATGAACTGAGAACATGGAAGCTGTTGCCACAACACGTGCACGCAGCATAATGAATCTGCCGGCTCTCCGCATGATCGGTGCGAACAGCGACGTGGTTCTCGCTGTCAGCGTGATCCTGATTCTTGCGCTGATGATCATTCCGATTCCGCCGATTCTCCTGGATGTTCTCCTGGCGACGAATATTGCCATCGCCATTCTGATCCTCATAGTGTCGATGTATTTGACCAACCCTCTGGAAATCTCGGTCTTCCCGGGGTTATTGCTGATTCTGACAATCTTCCGTCTCGGACTCAATGTTGCGTCGACCCGATTGATACTGGGGGAAGCGTACGCAGGGGAAGTAATCTCTGCGTTCGGGTCGTTCGTTGTAAAGGGGAACTACGTTGTCGGGTTCATCATCTTCTTGATTCTGGTATTGATCCAGTTTGTCGTCATCGTCAAGGGTGCCGGGCGTATTGCTGAGGTGGCGGCCCGTTTCACGTTGGATGGCATGCCCGGGAAGCAGATGGCGATTGATGCGGATCTAAACGCCGGCACGATCACGGAGAAGGAAGCGCGTGAGCGCCGGCGGGAAATCGGGCGCGAAGCGGAATTCTACGGTGCAATGGACGGCGCAAGCAAATTCGTCAAAGGTGATGCCATCGCAGGATTGTTGATTAATATCGTCAATATCCTCGGCGGGTTTGTGATCGGCGTTGCACAGAAGGGCATGGCGTTCACGGATGCGCTTCAGACCTACACGCTACTCACGGTAGGGGATGGGTTAGTGACGCAGATACCGGCCTTGATCGTGGCCGTGTCGTCCGGTCTGATAGTTACCCGCAGTGCAGCCGGCAATGCCTTCGACAAGGAAATCCGGGGTCAGGTGTTCGGACGGCCGAAGGCAATGCTGATCGCCTCAGGAGCGTTGCTGATGTTTGCGATCGTTCCAGGGCTTCCCACCATTCCCTTTCTCATGCTCGGCGTGCTGGCGGGCGGTGTGGGATACGTAACGATGCAGCATCAGAAGGTGCAGGTGTCGGAACCCGTGGCGGCTCCCGCAGCGGCGCCAAAGGAAGAGAAGGTCGAAGACTATCTCCAGGTTGATCCGGTTGAACTCGAGATCGGGTACGGGCTGATAACGCTTGTGGACGAAGCACGCGACGGGGACCTGTTCGCACGCATCACCAACATGCGGCGGCAACTGGCAATCGATCTCGGCATTGTCATCCCGCCGGTGAGAGTGAGAGACAATTTGCAGCTTGACCCCAATCAGTACGTCGTGAAGATCCGCGGCAATGTTGCGGCAAGCGGTACGTTGTTGATGGATCGCTTCCTCGCGATGAATCCCGGAACCGCAGACGGCGCGGTGCCGGGCGTCGAAGTGCAGGAACCGGCATTCGGACTGCCTGCCATATGGATACTGGCGGGCGAGCGGGAACAGGCGGAATTGATGGGCTTCACGGTCGTCGAGCCCTCGGCGGTGCTCGCAACCCATCTGCAGGAGATATTGCGCAGCAGCGCGGACAAGATTCTTGGCCGCCAGGACACGAAGAAACTTATTGAGAATCTCAAAAAGGACTATCCCGCCGTGGTCGAAGAACTCAGTGTCGACTTGTTGCCGACGGGTACAATTCAGAAAGTACTGCAAAATCTTCTGCGCGAAGGCATACCCATTCGCGATCTGGTGACGATTCTTGAGTCCCTTGCCGACTACTCGCGTGTCACCAAGAACATCGACGTGTTGACGGAATATGTGCGTCATTCGCTTTCGGAGACGATCGCGAGATTGTACAGCGATGGGCGCGGCGTCATTCATGCCATCGCCATGGATCCGCCGCTGGAACAAATGATCACCTCCGCCCTCCAGAACCAGCGAGAAAGCAGTCCCAGTCTGGGCCTTGCACCCGAAACGATCCAGGCGGTGCATCACAGTCTGACGGCCAACAGTGAGATGTGCAAGGCCCATGGAGTGACGCCGAGGGTGTTGTGTGCGGCGACGGTACGACCCTATTTTCACAGACTGATTCACACATCGTTTCCGAACATTGCCGTGTTGTCGTTTACGGAATTGCCACCGGACACCGAGGTTGAATTCATAGGCAAACTCGAGGCAGCGAATGAGAATTAAGAGGTTCATCGGGCACACGCTCAAAGAGACCACCGAGCAGATGAAGCGGGAGCTGGGACCTGATGCCATTGTTGTGAGCAGCCGCAGGATCCCTCGCGGCGGACCGCTGAATTTCTTTGGTCGTGATGCGTTTGAAATCACTGCCGCGATCGATGACATCGTGCCGGGGCAGCAGAATGCCTACCGCAGCCGTCCTGCTGCACCGGGTTTCCAGCAGCAGCTTGGACACAACGCGCAGGAGCTTGAAGAGCAGGACACGCTCGCGAGCCTGCGAAAGATTGCGACGCAGTACGAACGTGGCGGCCGGGATGAACATCGCCCGTCGCGCCGCGCCCAAGATCCCGGGGACCTCGTCGAACTCCGCGGCGACATGGAAGATGTCAAAGGTACACTGAAGGCCATTGCAGAGCATCTGAAATACTCACGGATGCCCGCTCTGCCGGACACGCTGCAAAAAGCCTTCAGCCGACTGGTGCAGCATGAAGTGGAAGAGCAGCTGGCAGCGGATGTGGTGCAGGCGGTGCTGTCCCGGTCGAACCAGGATCAGATGGCTAACAAGCAGTATCTCGAACGGCAGATTGTTGCAGCGCTCGCAGGATTGATTCCCCAGGCCGGTCCGGAACGCGCCCGGAAGAAGAAATCGCGCGTGATTGCTCTGGTCGGCCCAACGGGTGTGGGGAAGACGACCACGATTGCCAAACTTGCAGCAATCCACAAATTGGTGAACGGGCAGGATGTTGGCTTGATTTCGGCAGACACCTACCGCATTGGTGCGATTGAACAGCTCCGCACCTTTGCAGGAATTGCCGACATCCCGATGGAAGTAGTGTACAAGCCTTCAGAGATGCCCACGGCTCTTCGGAAGTTCCGCGCGAAGGACATCATCTTCGTGGATACGGTCGGACGGAGTCAGCGCTCGCGCAAGGAATTGACCGACCTGGCCAGGTTCGTTACGGCGGCCGACCCGGATGAAACGCATCTCGTCGTCAATGCATCGACCAATCTCAGGACCGCAGAAGATATCGTCGATCAGTTCAAGGTTGTGAAGCCGAATCGGCTCCTCTTTTCGAAACTTGATGAAGCTGTGACCTATGGACCATTGCTCAGCCTCGTCCACCGGCATCACCTACCGTTGTCGTACGTGACGACCGGGCAAGCGGTGCCGGATGATATCCGGACGATTGATGCCGCACAATTTGCGGCAATGGTTTTCGCGGGAGAAACGGCCCATGCATGATCAGGCGACACGGATGAGGCAGATTGCAGGAGTTTATGCGCAGGCGTCACGCGCCCCCAAACCGTATGTGATTACCGTGACCAGTGGCAAAGGCGGTGTGGGAAAGAGTACGTTGGCCCTCAACACCGCGATGGTGCTTGCGGATCTCGGGGTGAAGGTCGTGCTGTTGGATGCCGATGCGAACCTCGCGGGCCTGGATATCATGAGCGGGGTGACACCACGCTTTCGTCTCGCCCATGTCTTGCGCGCAGAGTGCGACATAGAAGATGCCCTGGTGACTCTCGGCGACGGTGTCCGATTGCTGGCGGGAAGCTCCGGTGAATTGGACTACCCGCAGCTGGGCCCGGACGCGCAGCGCGATCTCGTCGGTGGATTGATCGGGATGGACGGTGCTGTGGATGTGGTGATGATCGATACCGCTGCCGGCTTAACCCCCGAGATCGTACAGTATACGGAAGAAGCGGACACGGTGTTGTTGGTGACGGGGCCGGAACCGACCGCTATCATGGATGCGTATGCCCTGATCAAGGTGATCAGCCTGGGCGGGATGGTGCAGCCGGTGAGTGTAGTGGTAAATGGCGTGCGGACGCCTCGCGAAGGAGAAGAGACGTTCGAAAAGCTACAGGCTGCGGTGCGGCATTTCCTGCGGAGGGAAATCGGATGTGCCGGGTGTATTCCCCGGGACGAACGTGTTAGTGAGGCAATCCGCAACCAGGAGCCATTGGTGCGGCGTTATCCCCGATCTACGGCGGCCCTCTCCATACACAAGCTGGCGCGCACGCTCTTGAAAAATGAAATTCATGGGTCGGTCAATTTGTCGGTGGCCCTATGACAAAGGTCATGTTTCAAGTAGGTCTGCTGGGATTCTTCGTGTCAGCTCTGTATTTCGGCACGCAAGGAATGCCTCTTTTGGATATGGTGCTGCGCTCCTTCATCGTCTTCATCGCCATTGTACTCGTGCAGGCGGTGATTTTCGTGATCATTGCGTCGATGAAGAAAACAAAGAAGAGCGCGCCCGAGAAACCGCGTGCGGAACATCGCCAGGCTTCACCGGTGACTGAACCGCACTCACAACAGACAGGTTCACCATCGTGAGCGTATCAGGGCGAGACTGAATGACGGAGATGGCGACACAGGATCTGTGGGGGCAATTCCTACAGACGCATGAGGCGGGACTGAAGCGCGAGCTGGTTCTCCAGTACATGGACCTGGTGCGGTATGTTGTGAGCAAATTCGGTTTGCAGCAACAGGGCAGGGGGCACGGTCTGGAATACAACGACGTCGTGCATTTTGGTGTCCTGGGGTTGCTGACGGCTATTGATCGGTTTTCGCCGTCCCAGGGCGTCAAGTTCGAAACATACGCCGTTCCACGAATTCGCGGAGCGATTCTCGATGAGATGCGGAAGCTGGACTGGGTGCCACGTTCAGTGCGCGAGACCACACGCAAAGTCGGCAAGGCTGCGCACGAAGTGATGCAGGAGCACGGCCGCGAACCTCTCGATGAGGAGATCGCCAGCAAACTTTTCATGTCGATTGAGGAATTCCGGAAAATGCTGGGGAGCGGGTCGACAGTCGTCCGCGAAGTGGAAATTGTGACAGAGAGCCAGAGCCCCGAACCGTTGGATCAAGCAGCCTCTGAGGCTCCGAGTCCGCTGGAGCGACTTGGAGATGAAGAGACACGTGCCACCCTGACGGAGGCGATTGAGCGGCTCTCCGAGAGGGATCGCACGGTGATTGCACTGTATTATTACGAAGAGTTGAAGTTCACGGAAATCGCCAAAATTTTGAATCTGACGGAAGGTCGTGTTTCGCAAATCCACTCCGAAGTGCTGCGGCAACTTCGCAGCCGTCTCCTTGCCATGGAGGTCTGACGGAAAGTGCCATGCTTGGGATAGAGGGATGTGAACAACAGGGAGTTCTAAACTAGATGGGAGAGGAAATGTGAACAGCACGGTGACACGAGCCCTGAAACACCTGGCCTCAAGCAGCGAGGTATCGTTACTGCCGGCAGGGCCAGAGAACGACGCATCCGCCCGGACGTGGTTGGCGAATGCCATCGCAGAACTCCCGGCACGCGAACGTCTCGCACTTGCGCTGTGCTACGAAGAGGGTTTAGCGTGCGAAGAAATGGCCGTCGTGCTGGGAATGGCGGCTGATGAAGCCGAACAGCTCCACACCCGGGCGCTGTCACATCTGGCATCCCGCATTGCTGACAATGAGAAACGACGAGACGATCTGACATGATGTCACCGGACTACATCAAGGAGAAAGTGCAGACGATCATCCAGTTGCCTGCACTTCCCACGATCGCCATGGAAGTGGTGGAACTGGTGGACAATCCCAAGACAAGTGCGTCAAGGCTCGGGAAACTGATTTCCACCGATCAGGCTCTAACAGCGAAGGTACTGAAGATTGCCAATTCGCCATTCTACGGTTTCCCGCGCAGGATATCAACCATTGACTTTGCCATCATTGTTCTCGGGTACGACGCATTAAAGGAAATCGTGATCAGTATATCACTGGTCAGTTCACTACAGAAGAAATCCGATGCTGTTTTTGATGCCAAAGGCTTCTGGGATCACTCCATTACCAGCGGGGTCATTGCGCGCCGGCTCGCGCGGGACCTGGGGTACCGTGTGAGCGGTGAAGTCTTCGTTGGTGGATTGTTGCATGACATGGGGATCTCGGTATTGCACCGGTATTTCCGGAATGAATACAAACGCATTGTGGAAATCCTGCAGGAAACGGACCTGAATGCCATCGAAGCGGAAGAAAGCGTGTTGGGCGTGACGCACGCCGAGGTTGGGGGATGGCTGGCGGAACGGTGGAATCTCCCGGATCATCTGGTGGAGGCCATCCGTTTTCACCACAGTCCGTCACGCGCCGACAAGAACAAGGATTTGGTCGCCCTGATCCATTGTGCGGACGTTTTTGCTATACGGATGAGTGCACAGGCGGTGGACTTCGACAAAGGGCTCGATTTCGATTCCCAGTCGCTCGACCATTTGCAGCTCACTGATCCTCAAGTGCTCGACCAGTACATGCAGTCGTATCGTGATCTGATCAAGGCCGATCTGGAGCAGGTCACCCAATTTGAGAATGCCCGGTAAGAGGCGAGAGCTCATGGAACACGCTGCAAAACGCAAGAACCGTTACCAGTTGCTGGAAGAAGGATTGCCTCAGTTCGAGCAGTTCATTGAGAGCCGTGAGAATTACATCAAGGCCCTCGAAAAGACGATCGAGATCCTTCGCCAGGATAACGTGCAGTCTACGCAGAACAATCTTGCCATCAGGAGCTCCATCGACGAGTTGGTGGCGACGCAACGGTTGTCGAATATCATCAGCACGGCCACTGAACCCGAGTTGATTGTGAGCGCGTTGATCGAGCTCGCCAGCCAGGTCGTGCCTGTGCTGGACTGCAACATCTTTTTGTTCCAGTCCACCTCCGGCAAGCTCCTTCCGCTGTCTTCCAAAAGTTCACCCCGTTTGGGCGAGGAAGCGCAACATCAGCTCGAAGCGGGTATCGTGGATTGGGTGATCTCCGAAAAGAAAACCGTGATCATTCCGGACCTTGAGCACATGTTGTCGAAGTCGAGCGCGCGGAACTTCGTGATTGTGCCGCTCATTTTGCGCAGTCAGGGGATCGGGGTGTTCGTCATCCACACTGAAAAGGCCCAGCAGGAATTCTCCAATCAGGACATACAGCTCTTGTCCGTGCTGGCGAACCAGGCCGCAGTCGGTGTCGAGAACTGGCGCACGTATCAGCAACTGCTGAAAGCCAACGAGGAGTTGAAGGCATCGCAGGCACAAATGGTGCAGGCGGCAAAATTGGCGGCCATCGGTGAACTCGCCGCAGGGATCGCCCACGAAATCAAGAATCCGCTCCAGGTGCTGATGCTCCATCTCGAGCTGGTGCAGGCCGGCCGCCCGCTGCCAAACTGGATCGACATGTTCAGCAAACAGTTGAAGCGCCTGTCAGATATCACCCTGCGCCTGATGAACTTCTCGCGCAACGTCTCCGAGGAAGTGGCAACCGAGCCCATCAATGTTAACAAGGCCCTAGAAGATATTGTGATGATGGTACAACACGAGTTCGAAGGGAATGGCATCACGATGGACCTTCGTCTTGATAAAGAACTCCCGGCGGTGGGAGGGAATGCCAACTACCTGCAACAGGTGTTTCTGAACCTCTTGATTAATGCACGGGATGCAATGCCCAAAGGCGGGACAATTTCCATCGCGACGTCATTGGCGGGGTTTCACGTCTCCATCCGGATTGGCGATACGGGATGCGGCATCCCCAAGGAGCTTCAGGAGAAGATCTTCAAACCGTTCTTCAGCACAAAGGGAGAAAAGGGAACGGGGCTCGGTCTTGCAATTTGCAGCAAAATCATCGCCCAACACAAAGGAGAACTGCGGGTGGAGAGCGAAATTGACAAAGGAACGGCATTCACGATCTTTCTTCCGGTGTGGAGGGTCCAACGATGATACGCTACTGGATAGTGATGGGCATGCTTACAGGCCTCCTGTGGAATTCCCCGCGCGCTACGGCGGGGGAGGATGCGACTCTGACAGATGTGCGGTATAGCGCGCAGGCGGGCTATAGTCGCGTGACACTTCTGTTCCGCGGCGAGGTGCGATACTCCACGCTTGGATCAGACGGAGTTGTCCGGCTGGGATTCTCTCACACCGGTGTAGCGATTCCCATGAAAGCCCGGCGTCAACTGTTGAACTCGGGTCTTGTCACAGCCATCTCTGTGTCGCCGCTACCCGGTGACAGCACCATGGTGTCACTCATGGTTCGGACACCGACAACCTACCGTTGCGTACTTCCGGCATCGGGAAATGCCCTTTATATTGATGTTCTGCCGACCGGTGGGCAGTCAGCCCTGCCACGACCATCCATTGCATCCACGCGGCGCGTGACCCCTGTGAAATCGGAGCCACCCAAAGCGATCGCAGTGCAATCATATGCGCCGGCCAGCAATGCGGTCATCGACATCCCGGGCGTTGCACGAGAACAACTGCACGCTGAATCGTCACCACCGCCATCGCGCACGAGCATGCAACAGCCCGCTCATGCCAGCCTGGCGCCTGCAGTCGCTCTTGCGCTCTCTGCCATCGTGGTCATCGTCCTGACCGGGAGCGGTGCGGCGCTGGCCCTTGCCTTCGGGAAGAAACCGGCCAAGCACGCTGTGATGACGCCGCGATCAGTCCGGACAGAAGTTCCTGTTCCGCACCCGACAGCACCGGCACGTGGGACTGCGAGCCACGAATTGCTGGTGGATGAACCTTATGAGGACGATGAATCGGACGTCGCCCACGAGACATCACTGCAGCTCGCCCGCTCGTTCCGACGCGGCAGCGAAGAAATCACTCTCGCCCGACGGTTGCATGACCGCGCCACGCCGCAATTGTCGCCTACGCGGATGGAAGAAACGCTCACCCGCGCTACAACACCAAATCAGCGCCTCCATTTCGCGCGAAAGCTTGGCGTGGGACGCGGAGAAATGGACCTTGCGGTGAAGTTGCGTTCCATGCGTCCGGCGGAGAAGAAGGAGGAACTGGGATCATGATCAAAGGGATCTATACGTCCGAAGCATCCATGCGTCCGAAAATGACACGCATGGAAGTCATCGCCAACAATCTGGCGAACATCAATTCCACCGGATTCAAAAGGGACCGGGTATTCATCGAGATGCTGAAGGAGTCCGGAGCTCCCTCCTCTGACGGCCGGAGTGATCTCACCGGAACGAACGTGCGGCGAGTCGTGGATCTTGCGCCGGGCTCGCTCCAGCCGACAAACAATCCCTTTGATCTCGCACTGGAAGGAACAGGCTTCTTTGCAGTCGAGACACCCAATGGTGTCCGGTTGACAAGGAACGGCCACTTCAAACTTGCAACTGACGGCAGCCTCGTGACAGCCGAAGGGTTTCATGTGCAAGGCGAGAATGGCAACGTCGTGGTACCCAGCATTGACAAACATCAACAAGGGAACATCACCATCAACGAGGCAGGAGAAGTGCTCGCCGATCGTGAGCCGCTTACCCGGCTGAGAATTGTGACCGTGGCCGATCCCGACCAACTCCAGAAGGACCATGAATCTCTCTTGATACCAGGCCCGGACCAGATTCCAGTCAATGTTCCTCAGGATCAGCTGCACGTCCGCCAGGGCTTCCTTGAGGAATCCAATGTGGACGCAATTGAAGAGATGACTGCCATGATTGAGATCAGCAGGAGTTTTGAAACAGACCAGAAAATCATTCAGTCGCAGGACGCGACGTTGGACCGTAGCATGGACATTGGTAGAGTGTAATAACACGAAGAGAGGAAGACCAGTATGAATCGCGCACTGCGTACAGCGGCAACAGGCATGTTTGCCCAACAACTCAACATTGACACCATCGCTCACAACCTGGCGAACGTCAATACCACGGGATTCAAGAAGAGCCGGCCGGAATTCCAGGACCTGATGTATCAGACCCTGAAGGCCACCGGCGTTTCTGAGAATCCGAATCTGCAACAGGCATCGGAGCTGCAAGTGGGAAATGGTTCTGTTCCCGTAGCGACCGCACGGTCATTCGCGCAGGGGGACATCCAGCCAACCCAGAATAAGCTGGATATTGCATTGCAGGGAGAAGGTTTTTTTCAGATACGACGCCCTGATGGAACGCTTGCCTACACACGTGATGGATCATTCAAGATGTCCGGGGATGGAACTCTTGTGACATCGCAAGGATACTTTGTCGAGCCGGCGGTGACATTTTCTTCCGATACGACCGAAATCACCGTAAGCCGTGACGGCACGATTGAAGCAAAAAACGCCGGCGATGCTGAGACGACGAAGCTCGGCCAATTTGAACTCGCGAAGTTCATCAACCCTGCGGGGTTGCGCGCGATTGGCGGAGACCTCTACGTGGAGACCGGCGCCTCCGGAGCACCCATTACGGGATCGGCGACGAACGAAGGGTTCGGCGAGGTCATGCAGGGATATCTGGAGTCCTCAAACGTAGATGTTGTGGAAGAAATGGTAGGGATGATCACGGCCCAACGTGCGTACGAGATCAGCGCCAAGACCATCAAGACAGTTGAAGACATGCTCACCGTAGCCACTAACGTGAAACGGTAGCCTCATGGCCGGCCGTCCACATAGCATGCTGTTGTGGAGCCTCGTGTTTGTTCTCCTGGTAGTTGCTTCCGGTGTGCGGGGAGGAACGAGGGTGCCAGCTGCAGAACTGCAAGAGGCCGTGCGGGCATTTCTGGCCGACCAACGCGCTGCTGAAAATGAGCAGGCGGAAATCACCTTCCGTGCGGTGCCGGAGAACGTTGAAGTCCCCGGCATGAACTATCGTTTGCACGTGGCCGCTGATGCACGGACGCAGTGGAAAGGTGCGCTTGCGGTGCGTGTGGAGATCGAGTCGGATGGACGGATTGTCCACCGGTGCCTGGTATCTATGCTGATAAGGACCTATGCAAATGTTCTGGTTGCCGGACGTGCAATCGGACGCCATGCAGCGCCGGGGTCTGAAGATGTCCAGACGTTGCATAGGGAGACCACCGACATCCGGCGGCGGGTTCTTTGCGATCACAATTCCCTCGAAGGATTGCGGTCACGGCGAATTATCCCCCGCGGGGCCATGCTGTATGAGGATCTGTTTGAGCACACTCCGCTTGTACAGCAGGGAGACCGGGTGCAGGTGAGAGTCCGATCGCGCGGAGTATCGATGACGTTGGAGGGAACCGCCCGGGATGACGGGGATCGCGGAGAGTATGTGACGGTGGAGTTGGCAAGCCGCCGTGACCGCGTCCGCGCACGGATTGACGGGCCACGGAGTGTTACTGTTCTGTTGGATGCGGAAAGGGAGAACTGATGAAACGCGTATGTGTGCTCGGCATCATCGTCCTTGTCGTTGCCTGCGGTGCAATGGGGCAGGACATGCGTGGAAATGTCGGTCGATCATTATTCGCCGATCCGAAGGCGACCCGGGCCGGGGATGCGGTGATGGTTCTTGTTGTGGAAACATCGAGTGCATCCAATGATGCAAGCACATCATCGGATCGTGAGAGTAATATCTCGATGAATGCTTCGGGGAAAGTGTCCACTTCAAATATCCCCGATGTTTCTCTCGGTGTCGGCACGGTCAATGGGTTCAAAGGCTCCGGGGCGACATCCAGCAACGGTTCAATCCGCGCCAAAATCAGTGCGCGCGTGGATTCGGTGCTGGCGAATGGTGATCTGGTGATCACGGGCCATCGCACGATTATCGTGAACGGAGAGGAACAGCGGATCACATTATCCGGCATCGTAAGGCCGCCGGACATCCTGGCAGACAATAGCGTCTATTCGTACAACATCGCCGAGGCACGTATCGCCTTCGAAGGAAACGGCGTGGTGTCAAACGCCCAGGGACCGGGGTGGATCACGAAACTGTTGCACTGGCTTTTCTGAAAGAGGCGGTATGAAACGAAACTGCAGACGTTTCGAAAAGGTTTTGGGGGTCTTGCTGGTGAGTGCCAGCATAGCCTTCGGGGCAATCCGCATCAAAGACATTGCCCATGTTCAGGGCATTCGCGGACAGCAGATCATCGGATACGGCCTGGTGGTGGGGCTGAACGGAACGGGTGACACACAACGGTCCACGTTTACCCTCCAGTCAGTGGCAAGCATGCTGAAGAGGTTTGGCGTCAACGTGCCCCAGAATGATCTCCGGTTGCGCAATGTTGCGGCGGTTATGGTGACAGCCACGGTTCCGGGATTCACGAAGGAAGGGAGTGAAGTCGACGTCATCGTCTCTTCCTTGGGCGATGCTACAAGCCTGCAGGGAGGAACGCTTCTGATCACACCGCTCTCCGCGATTGATGGCGTCGTCTATGTGATGGCCCAGGGGCCGCTCTCAGTCGGCGGCATGAGCGTCCGGGCAAATGGCAACGAGGTTCGTCGCAATCACACGGCCGCCGGACGCATTCCAGGAGGCGGGGTGGTCGAGAAAACGACGGCTACGTCGATCAGCAAGGATTCGACAATTTCCGTGGTGCTCATGGAGCCGGATTTTACCACAGCAACACGGGTCGCGGATGCGGTGAATACGAAGCTGGGCCAGAGGGCGGCCCGTGCGCAAGATGGTGCAAGCATCTCCATCCTGGTGCCCGAAGCCATCCGGACGGAGGGGCGACTGGTGGAGTTTATCGCTTCGATCGAAGGGCTCGAGGTGATGCCCGACGTCGTCGCAAAGGTAGTTATCAATGAGCGTACGGGAACAATTGTTGTTGGAGGCTCGGTGAGCATCATGTCGGTTGCCATCTCTCATGGCGGATTGAATATCGAAATCGAGTCCATACCCATGGTCTCGCAGCCTGCGCCATTCTCACAGGGCCAGACTGTGACGACACAACTGACGGCAGTGTATGCGGGGCAGGATACGTCAACGGTGCAGGCATTTGACCGAACGGCGACGGTGCAGGACGTGGCTAAAACGCTCAACGCATTGAAAGTGACACCGCGCGACATCATAGCGATTTTTCAGGCCTTGAAGCGGGCGGGTGCTCTAAACGCGGAGTTGGTGATTATCTAATGGACGGCACGCGCACAATATCGGACAACGCGGCGACGCAAACGCACAAGCCCATCGATGACCGGACGCGTCAGCGGTTGCAGCATGTGACAAAGGAATTCGAATCGCTGCTCGTCGGGTACATGCTGAAGAGCATGCGCTCAAGCATGAACGGCAAAGAGATGTTTGGGGACAGTTATGGCGGTGATGTTCTGGAAGGCCTTTTTGACAGCCAGATGGCACAACACGTCTCACGCAACAGTTCTCTCGGCCTTGCCGAGATGCTGTACCGACGTATGACCGGCGAAGAGATGCCGACAGGCAAGCAGCATCAGGAAAAAGCAATCGCACCAGAGACGACGTCAGCCACGGATCCCGTGCCGGCAGCGGCGGCGAAGCCGGACAGCATGGCAACGCCTGCAGTTTCGGATATGTTGCGCAGACGCCTGGATCTGGTTGCTCCCCTGATCCAGGAGGCGGCAGACACACACCGTGTCGACGCGAATCTGTTGAAAGCGGTTATTGCGACGGAATCGCACGGTGATCCGCAAGCGCGCTCTCCGAAAAACGCCAAGGGATTAATGCAGTTGATCGACTCCACCGCGACAGCGATGGGAGTGAAGAATGTCTGGAACCCCCGCGAGAACGTACTGGGCGGAGCAAAGTACCTGAGCAAGTTGATGGAGCAGTTTGGCGGCGACCAAGAGAAAGCGGTGGCATCATACAATGCGGGGCCCGGCGCAGTGCAAAAACACGGGGGCATCCCTCCGTTCAAGGAAACCCGTGCCTACGTCGAAAAGGTCATGAACTACATGAAGCTGTTCGAACAGCAGGAGTCAGGTAATGGAAACGATGATTGAAGAACTCGAACGCGTGATGCAATCGGAGGTGGAAACCGGAGAATCGCTGCTGCGCGTGATGATAGAAAAACAGCGGTCCATCGTTGGACTGCATGGGGGCGATCTCGCCTCGCTCGTGGTGCAGGAAGAGGAGCTGATTAAGCCGTTCCAGCAGCTCGAGGAACAACGGGTCCGCCTTGCCGCCGAGATCGCAGGACATCCGTCGAAGAACGGAGAGGGGACGGCGGTTACCGTGACGGAACTGATACGTCATCTTGCGCCTTCCGACGCATTGCGCATCTCGACAATATCCACTCGCCTGCGGACGGTGTCAGAACGGATCATCCACATGAACGATCAGAACCGCATCTTGCTGCAGCGCTCGGTGCGATTTGTGCAGGAGACACTTCGTCTGGTTACCGATGACCACACGCGACAACTTGTTGATCACCGCGTGTAGCAAGGAGGAGCACCATGGGCGGCATATCAGGACTTCTGGAGACAGCACGGCGGGCATTGCTGGCGCAACAGTTTGGCATCAGCGTCACCGGCCATAATATTGCCAATGCCAACACAACGGGCTATTCGCGGCAGCGGGCAGACTTCGTGACGACCCCTGCCGCGAGCACGGCCTACGGTCTGCTCGGCACCGGCGTCACCGTCGCAAGCGTCTCCCGCCTGCGCAACGTGTTCGTTGACCAGCAAATCCGCACCTCGAACAGCTCGCTCTCGGCGGCCACTTCCGACTATAACATCCTCGGCCAGGTCGAAGCCACGTTCAACGAACCATCGGACGCGTCGATGAGCGGGGTACTCAGCGGCTTCTTCTCCGCCTGGCAAGATCTTTCGACGAACCCGGACGACTCGGTCACCCGGAATGCCCTTCTGCTGAAAGGTACAGCGCTGGCGGATACCTTCCATCGCCTCTACAGCGACACCAACACGCTGCGGTCCTCCCTGCGCGACGAGCTCTCCACAAAGATCGATTCGATTAACACGCTTGCCGGGCAGATCAGCGACCTCAACGTGGATATCGTGGCAACCACGGCGAGCGGGCTCAATACGGCCGATATGAAGGACTTGCGTGACACCAAGATCGAAGAACTCTCCAATTTGGCAAATATCACGGTGTCCGAGGACGAGAAGGGCGCATCCCTGATTTCAGTGGGCGGGACCATGATCGTGGGGAACGGCACCCACCTCGGCCTGAAGGTCGTGGCGGGCGCTGCCGCAACGGTGTCCGGAACAAGCTTTGACCAGCTGCGGGTGGTCTCGGATATCGGCGGGTCGGACG
>PMMO01000079.1 GCA_003162215.1 Ignavibacteriota bacterium | reverse complement strand
ATGATAGTCATGTCGGTTGTTGCAGATGCGCAGGACAAGAAACCCGTCGTCAAGGGGAAAGAAATTGCTGTCATCGAAACGTCGGTGGGCACGATCGAGGCGGAGCTGTACCGCGAGGATGCGCCAAAGACCGTGGAAAACTTTGTCCGCCTGGCGGAAAAGAAATATTTCAACGGCATCATCTTCCATCGTATATCCAAAGGATTCGTGATTCAAGGCGGCGATCCGACCGGTACCGGAACCGGCGGGAAGAGCTTTTATGGCAAGGAGTTTGAAGACGAGCTGAATCCCGCAACACCTTCATTCAAAGTCGGATATCTCCACGGTGTGCTTGCAATGGCCAACCGCGGGCCGAACACCAATACCAGCCAGTTCTTCATCATGCTGCGCGACACGCCCCGGATGCCGAAGAACTACACCATCTTCGGGAAGGTCATCAAGGGTCTCGATGTTGTCGACAAGATCGGCGAGGTCGAGATCACCCCGCAGATGGGACCTACTGACGGGAAGCCGAAGGTCGACGTGAAGATGAAAAGCGTCACGATCCGTCACGAGCAGGCCGAAGTACAGAAATAGCGGACAGCAGTATGGCCAAGGGAGCTCCGGGGGTCGGCGAGCTCCGCGCTTCGCTGAAGAAGAAGAGTTTTCTCCCGGTGTACCTGGTGTACGGCGAGGAGGACTTCCTTCTCGAAGAAAGTGTCGCGGCGATACTTGATGCCACGACTTCACGCGATGAGCGGACGTTCAACCTCGACATTCTAGATTGCGCCGACGTCGATGCGCGGGAGATCACCGGCCGCGCATCGTCGCTTCCCATGATGGGTGAACGGAGAGTCGTGATCGCGCGCAACATTGAAAAGCTGGGTGCGAAGGATCTTGAAATCCTCTCCGCCTATGTGGAACGGCCGTCCGAGTCTACCGTATTGCTGCTCACCGGCAGGAAAGCCGACCTGCGCAAGAAACCGTTCGCGGGTCTCCACGGCAGCGGAGCCGCATTTGCGTGCACACCGTTGAGTGACAGCAAGCTGTCGGGTTGGATTACCGGCCGCATTCAGGAGCAGGGAGGAACCATCGACGAAGAGGCCGCGGAGCTGATTGCGGCACGGATGGGTTCTTCCCTGAGAGCGCTCGACAGCGAAGTCACGAAACTCCTGGTCTTCATCGGGGAGCGCAAGAATATCACGGCTGACGACGTGGCGGCCGTAGGCGGTTTCTCCCGTGAGTTCAGTCATTTTCATCTCCAGGATGCTGTCGGCGCGGGAAACACGCAAGACGCTCTGACAGTGCTCGACCACATGATCCAGGAGGGGGCCGAAGTCCCCTATATCGTCTGGGCTTTTACCGACTACTTCAGCCTGCTCTGGCGTTTACATCACCTGGTGAGCAAGCCCGCGCGCGACGACAAAGAAGGTTTCAAGCTGACAAAGAGCTGGGCGTGGAAGAAACAGCTCTATCTCGATGCGCTTCGCCGGTATCCCGTGGATAGGGTCGAGAATATCTTCCGGATGATAGCGGAGACTGACCTGCAGTCAAAATCCGGTTCGTATGCGGGGAAGCGGGACTATCTGCACACGTTGCTCGTGAAGATAATGTACACGGACAAAGAAGAGGCTCATTGAAGAGAGACTCATCGAAGAGAGACTGATTGAAGACTGATTGAAAACTGATTGAAGAAACTGATTGNNAAACTGATTGAAGATCTGAATCCTCCTTGACTCTTTGTCCCTGAGAATGTATATTCTCACTACGTCATGAACACGAAGTCCGTCCATACCGCAACCTCCAACGCAAACCACTCCTGGTGGTGGTGCACGACTTTCTCAAGGAGACCGGTAGGCGGATAGCATTGGCATAGTTTCAGCGTGCAACATCACGACCCTTTCCGGCTTTCGGGAAGGGTTTTTCGTTGTATGCCCAGCATGACGCACGTTTTCATACAAGGAGGCATATGGTATCGTTCGAGGAATTCGCAGCCCTTGCGGCGACGCACAACGTCATCCCCATGGTCCGCAGATCGATGGCTGACACGCTGACTCCGGTGTCCGCCTATCTCGCCCTGCGACAGGAGGGGGTTCCGTCGTTCATACTGGAGAGCGTCGAACCCGATGAGAAGATCGGCCGCTATTCATTTATCGGGACCGACCCGCGCGTTCTTGTGCAGGCGAGAGGGGACACTGTCACCGTTCAGGAAGGGGGGCACAGCACGACCCAGCAGCTGAGTGTATTCGATTGCCTGCGCGGCATCCTCGACCGGTACCGTGTTGCGCCATTCGCCGAGCCTCATGGCCTCATGGGAGGTGTTGTCGGATACATCGGCTATAACGCCGTCCGATCACTCGAACGGATCCCGATTCCTGCGCCCGGACCGGACGATGAACCTGATGCCATTCTGGGGCTGTTCGGCACGGTGGTGCAATTCGATCACCGGCTGCAGATGATGACGGTAATTCACAACGCGTTCCTGGATTCGGCAAAAACGCTCGAAGCGCAGTATGATGCCGCGTTATCATCCCTCGACGAGTTTGAACTGAGGCTGCGTCATCCGCATTCCGCACCGAAATCCTTTGCGTGCGACTTTGAAAGTGATCAGGAGGAACCGGACCGGGAGACATTCCTTTCCGCCGTGACACGTGCAAAGGAGCACATCACCGACGGGGATATCTTTCAGGTTGTGCTGTCGCGCCGTGTCCGCAGGAAATTCTCCGGAGACCTTTTTGCCGTGTACCGGGCTCTCCGCATGATCAATCCATCCCCCTATTTGTTCTACCTGGATTTCGGCGAGACGAAACTCGCCGGCTCCTCGCCTGAGGTGCTGGTCCGCCTGCGCGACCGCGTGGTTGAAGTGTTGCCGATTGCGGGGACACGCCCGCGGGGGGAGCGTCCTGAAGAAGACGACATGCTCGAGACGGAACTCCTCGCCGATGCGAAGGAGCTTGCGGAGCATGTCATGCTTGTGGATCTGGGGCGCAATGACGTGGGGCGCATTGCGGAATATGGATCGGTGGAGGTTCCGGTCTTCAAACGCGTGGATCGCTACTCGCATGTGATGCACATCGTATCGGAAGTGCGGGGCCGTCTCCGCAGCGGGCTCTCCGCCATGGATACCCTCGAAGCCTGTTTTCCCGCAGGAACGGTCTCGGGTGCTCCCAAAGTGCGTGCAATGGAAATCATCCAGGAACTTGAAAAAACTCCCCGTGGGGCCTACGCCGGAGCTGCAGGCTATGTCGGGCTTGACGGGGTACTCGAGACATGCATTGCGATCCGCACCATTGTTGCCTACAGGGACACCCTCAAGATCCAGTCGGGCGCAGGGATTGTCGCGGATTCGGATCCGGCCCGTGAGTACGACGAGACCGTCAACAAGGCACGCGCCCTTCTTGAGGCGGTCGATCTCGCCGCGTCAGGTTTGCTCTCACCGCGACTCACACAACGTGATAGGAGGCGTGCAGGATGACCCTCGTGATCGATAACTACGACTCCTTTACCTACAACCTCGTGCAACTGCTCGGGACAATGAGTCAGGATATCATCGTGCGCCGCAATGATGCGGTCACTGTGGAAGAGATTTTGCGCGATCCTCCGACGCGCATCCTCCTCTCTCCCGGCCCCGGGAGGCCCGAAGATGCGGGAGTCACCGTCGATGTGATTCGCCGTTGCGGGACATTTGTGCCGATCCTCGGCGTCTGCCTGGGCCATCAGGCAATCGGATCCGCCTTCGGCGCGCAGGTTGTCCATGCCCCTTCGCTGATGCACGGCCGCACATCCGCAGTATTCCATCATGACGGGCATCTCTTCGGAAATATCCCGAACCCGTTCGACGCCACGCGGTACCATTCGCTGGTGATTGCGCGTGAGAAGTTTCCGGAGGAATTGCAGATCACTGCCGAGACGTCCGAGGGCATCATCATGGGCGTGCGCCATCGGACTCTGCCGATCCAGGGAGTACAGTTTCATCCGGAATCGATTCTTACGGTCCATGGCCGGCAACTGTTGTTGAACTGGATGGAGAGTACCACATGAAAGAATTCATCGAGAAATGTCTGGAAGGCAACGATCTCACTGCAGACGAGGCCGCACGGGCTCTGGAACTGATCATGACCAATCAGGCCACCGATTCTCAGATTGCCGCATTGCTGGTGGCCCTCCGGGCAAAAGGTGAAACCGCGGATGAACTTGTCGGCTTCGTACGCACCATGCGGAACCACTCTGTGAAGATTGCAGTCGACGACCCCGATGCGATCGACATGTGCGGAACCGGCGGCGATGGAATGGGCACCTTCAACATTTCGACAGTGTCTTCCATCGTTGTCGCAGGGGCCGGAGTCACCGTGGCAAAACACGGCAACCGCTCAGTATCGAGCCGGAGCGGAAGCGCAGATCTGTTTTCAGCACTCGGAGTGAACGTGCAGTTGCGCCCCGAGCGTGTCGAGGCCTGCGTCAACGCCGTGGGTATCGGTTTCCTCTTTGCTCCGCTCTTTCATCCGGCGATGAAGCATGCGGCAAGGCCCCGCCAGGAGATGGGCATCAGGACGATTTTTAACGTGGTGGGTCCGTTGACGAACCCGGCGGGGGTTCGCCGGCAGGTGGTGGGAACGTACAACCCCAGCGTTGCGGGAAAGATTGCCGGGGCCCTCAAAAAGATGGAGACCCAACGGGCGTATGTCCTCCACGGTGATGACGGAATGGACGAGGTCAGTCTGGATGGAGAGACGCATATCCATGACGTACGTCCGGAGGGCGCGGTGCAGCGGTACCCGGTTGATGCGGGGCNNTCGACCCGCAGGTCCGGGTGCCACCCGTGGAGGAGATCCGAACGAGAATGCAGTGATCGCGATGAGCATCCTCAACGGCGAACCGGTTCCGGGGCGGGATATTGTTCTCGCAAATGCGGCGCTTGGCATACATGTCGCCGGCAGGGCGGGAGACCTTAAGGAGGCAACCAGGCTGGCAGAGGAGTCCATCGATTCCGGCAGGGCACGCCGGACCCTGAAAAATCTCATCGAGTTCACACAACGCCCATGAATTACCTCGACCGCATCCTTCACACAAAAAGGGAAGAAGTCGACGAACGCAAAAAGCAAATCCCTCCGGATCAACTGAGGGAGTTGCCGGGCTACGGGTTGCCGCGACGATCGCTAAGGGCTGCTCTNNTGCTCTGGTCTCGCGGTCGCCGGCCGTCATCGCAGAAATCAAAAGGGCTTCTCCTTCGAAAGGAATGATCAGGGCGGTATGTGATCCGGGTGCAATCGCGCTCTCCTATGTCAGGGCAGGGGCTGCGGCCCTTTCCGTATTAACCGATGAGCCATTCTTCTTGGGAAAGATCGACGATCTCCTGCAGGCACGTCAAGGTCATTCGGCTCCCATATTGCGNNTGCTCATCGTCGCAGCACTTGGCGGCCAACAACTGTTCGAACTGAAGGATGAAGCGGAGCGGCTCGGATTGGAGACACTCGTCGAAGTACATAATGAGCGTGAACTCGAAGCGTTGGAAAAAGGGCGCGTGGAGCTCCTGGGCATCAACAACAGAGACCTCTCGTCGTTCCACACGACTCTTGACGTGACACTCCGGCTTGCGGGATTGGTCCCCGCGGGAACGGTCGTTGTGAGTGAATCCGGCATAAAGGATTCTGCAGACCTGCAGTTGCTCGAGGGGCATGGAGTTCATGCCGTACTGGTGGGTGAAGCATTTATGCGTGCGGATGATCCCGGCGAAGCGTTGCGGGCTTTTCTCGAAGGAAGGGACGGACGATCCGGATGAAAATCAAGATTTGCGGTATCACGAGTGTTGCAGACGCCATGGCGGCTGCAGAGTGCGGTGCTGACGCGATTGGTTTCATCTTTGTCCGGTCAAGTCCGCGGTATATTTCACCGGAGAAAGCGGCGGAGATTGTTGATGTTCTCCCGGGTACTGTTCTCCCTCTCGGTGTGTTTGTGGATGCGTCACGGAGTACCATCACAGTAACCGTCGCCGCATCCGGCATTCGCGGGTTGCAGCTTCATGGCGACGAGCCGCCCGAGTCAACTTTAGGATGGAACCTCCCGATATTCAAAGCCCACCGGGTCTCGGCAAGTTTCGCGATAGAGCATCTCGACCGGTATGCTGTCGAAGCCCATCTTCTCGATACCTATATGGAAGGATCCCGGGGAGGAACAGGGAAAACATTCAACTGGGATGTTGCCGTAACCGCCGGTCGAGCGCACCGGATTATCCTGAGTGGCGGGCTCAATCCGGAGAATGTTGAAAGGGCTATCCACTACGTGAGGCCCTACGCGGTAGATGTGAGCAGCGGTGTTGAGCGGCAGCCGGGGGTGAAAGACCATGTGAAGATGTGCAGGTTTATTGAAACCGCACGCAATGCATTTGAAAGGGAATCAACTTCATGAATGGATTTGTTCCTGCAAGTATGCCCGCGGGGGTGCAGAGCGGGCTTTTGCCGGGCCCGGATGCGCGGGGGTATTTTGGCGAATACGGCGGACGGTTCGTCCCGGAGACTCTCATCGGAGCCCTTGACGAGCTTGACGGGCTCTACAGGTCGTCGCGAAACGATCCTGCATTTGCGGATGAATGTGAAACAATGCTCAGGACCTATGCAGGCCGTCCGACTCCCCTGACATTTGCCGGGCGGCTGACAGAATATTATGGTCGGGGGCGCATCTACCTGAAACGGGAAGATCTCTGTCATACCGGAGCTCACAAGATCAATAACACGATCGGACAGATCATCCTGGCGAAGCGTTCGGGGAAAAAGAGGGTGATTGCGGAGACAGGTGCCGGGCAACACGGAGTTGCTACGGCGACCGTGGCGGCCAAAGCGGGTTTGGAATGCGTCGTGTACATGGGTGAAGAAGATATGCGCCGTCAGGAGCTCAATGTCCATCGCATGGAGATGCTCGGTGCCCGCGTGATTGCCGTGACGTCGGGAACGAAAACGCTCAAGGATGCAACCAGTGAAGCGTTGCGGGATTGGGTCACCAATGTGAGGGATACGTTCTATATCATCGGATCCGTTGTCGGTCCGCATCCCTATCCGGAAATGGTGCGCGAGTTTCAGAGTGTCATCGGCCGCGAGACACGCGAACAACTTGCAGCGATCGAAGGAAGGTGCCCCGACATTCTTCTGGCGTGCGTGGGGGGTGGAAGCAATGCCATCGGTTTGTTCCATCCATTTCTGAATGATCCCGTGAGGATGGTCGGCGTCGAAGCGGCAGGCCTCGGCATCAGCACAGGGAAGCACGCGGCAACACTTACCGAAGGAACACCCGGCGTGCTGCATGGATCGCTCAGCTATCTGCTCCAGGATGAGCACGGGCAGGTGCAGCTCGCCCATTCGATCTCCGCAGGTCTTGACTATCCCGGAGTCGGGCCCGAGCACAGTTACCTGAAGGATGCGGGGAGAGTGGAGTACGTTGCCGTCACCGACGACCAGGCGCTTTCTGCGGCGGTGCTGCTGGCGCGGCGTGAAGGAATCATTCCGGCACTCGAGACGGCACATGCAGTGGCATATCTGGAAACACTCATGCCCGGGACAACAGCAGACCAGATCCTCGTCGTGAATGTCTCAGGGCGTGGAGACAAAGACATCACTACCTATGCGCAGATACGATGAACCTCCTCAGCGATCGATTGATGAATAACAGACAACGTGGAGTCCCTTCCCTCGTGCTTTTCCTGACCGGGGGATATCCCACTCTCGAAAGCACCGTGGATCTTGTGCTCGGACTGGAGGAGGGTGGCGCCGATGCTGTGGAAATTGGCATGCCATTTTCAGATCCGATGGCGGACGGGGCGATGATCCAGCGAAGCTCTGCCGTCGCTCTGGCGAATGGAGTCACCATTCCCTGGATGCTCGAACAGATTTCACGGCTGCGTCAACGAACATCCATCCCGTTGATTCTCATGGGGTACGTGAATCCGATATTTCGTTACGGCGTCGACCGGTTCTTTGTGGATGCTGCGGCGGCCGGGGTGGACGGAGTGATACTCCCTGAAGTGCCGCTTGGCGAGTGGGAGCGTTTCCGCGCAAAGGTTGAAGAACAACACCTCTGCGGAATACTGCTGGTGGCTCCCACGACATCACCGGAGCGTGTGCGTGCAATCGATGAGGCCTCTTCGGGGTTTCTCTATGCTGTATCTTCAACCGGCGTCACCGGTGGTATGGCTGATGGGAACTCGATGAAGTACATCAGTGCAATGAGGAAGCTTGTCAAAAAGAATCCGATGTTGGTGGGTTTTGGGGTATCCTCGCACAGCCAGGCAGAAGCTTTTGCACGGGTAGCCGATGGTGTCGTGATCGGGAGCGCGCTGTTGCGTGAGTTGGATGCGGGAGGGGGTGTAAGGGAACTGTCTTCCTGGGTGCGCGGGTTTCGGACCGCTCTGGACGCAAGCAGGGCGTAGCGGTTTTGGGCAGTTTTTTAGGGGTCGTGTTACCCATCTCTATTCCCTTAGAAAGGCTTGACTTCTGGTGTTTCAAATTGTAAATTAAGGCACTACAGCAAGCATCTCACGAATCGCTTTATGCAGTACCTATTTGTGCATCTGTCACATAACCTGGAGGTTCCACATATGCCACGACTGAATCTCAAGGATGAAGGGTTAGACGCGGAAGGCGCGCCCGAGACACCGAAATCGCCTAGCCCGACACCGGCGCTTCGTGAAATCGGTTCGGGTGGTGGGAGGATTTCACCGTTCGTCCTTATTGGATTGATTGTCGTCGTGCTCGCGGGCGGCATCTACGCCCTGAATCACTTCAAGGTCATCCGCCTCTGGGGCAAAAAAGCTCCGGTGGTAACAGAGACCCTGCCTGAGACCGAGACTCCTGTTGCGACACTAACGCAGGAGCCCGCTGCGGGTGGAGCTGAAACCACTCCTCTTTCGAGCGCCGGAAATGACGCAAAGTCCGCCACAAAAGAATCGGCGGCATCCAAGGCCAGACTGGCTGCCACAAGCGCACCCGCAGGTTCCGGCAGATACACCGTACAGTTCGCGGCATGGATGAGCAGAGGCAAGGCAGAGCAGGAGGCATCGCTTCTTTCCTCCGGCGGATATGATGCCTATGTTGATGAAGCACGGGCGGGAAGTGATGACTGGTTCCGCGTGCGCGTCGGCCGCTATGACTCACGTACACAGGCTCAGGAAACCGTCGCAAAGCTGCAGCCCATGACGGAAGATGTGGTGTGGGTGGCGGCGTTGCGCGAAAAATAAGTCACAACGCGGAAAGTTCATGAACCTCCTCGANNTCCTTCGCCGCGGACGATCCGATTCCGGACAATTCCTGCCGAAGCTGAAAAGCCTCTATCGCCATGGCGACATTAGTGCAGTGTTGAGCTATTGCAGCCAGAAAGACGCGGCGATTGCAAACATTGTCCGGCGGGGAGTGTTGAAGCGCAGTCAGGGCGTAGCAAGTATTCGCGAAGCTGTTGAAAATGCGGCCAGAGAGGAGCAATTCCGTCTGGAGCTGCATCTCTCTCTCCTGGCCAGCATCAGCGGCATTGCCCCAATGCTCGGATTTTTCGGCAGCATCGTGGGCTTGATCATCGCTTTTCAGTCTATCGAAAATGCAGGCGGCCTGGCACTACCGGCTGACCTTGCAGGAGGCATCTGGCAGGCGTTGCTGACCACCGCGTTCGGTTTGATCGTGGGCATCATCGCCCTGATCGCGTACAACGGATGCACAACGCGGGTCAGACGGCTTGTCCACGAAATGGAATCGGCCTCGAACGAGTTCCTGGACCTCCTCGACGAACCCCCCGCAGAGAACAACGGTGACAACGGCAGTGACCTGCAGATGGCGATGCGTTCACACGTTGCCGAGCAGGAAGACCCCTTCCAGCGGAAAGAATGATGCGCCTGGAACCGGCTCACAGGCTGCTTGTGGGAGTGAACGGTGCATCATTGGTAAGCGTTCCCCTCGCTGTCCTTCTCCTTTTCTTTGTCTATCTGGTGCCGAAGCACGGGGCGGAAACGGGCAGAGCAGTATCACCGCCGTTGCCGTCGAGTGCCGCGCCCGTTCCTTCGGTGGTAAGCGAGGCGCCGCGTCAACGTCAGCAAACCATCATGCCGGCGAAGAAGGCCCCCGCGGTACGTGTCCTGTACTCGGTACGTTGGACGGGGGGTGAGATCCGCCGGAAGATTGCCGGCAGCATCCCGCACTATCCTGCGGGCTTCAGCGGGGAAGCCATGTCGAGAGTTGAGCTGGTGGTGTCAGCTGCGGGCAATGTGCGGTCTGCAAAGCTGCTGCAGATCGGCAATGCGCTGTGCGATGAAGTAACGCTGCGCGACGCGCGCCTCTGGAAATTCCAGCCTTTGCCGCCCCGGCAAAAACGAGCAGATCAGCACTGTGTCTTGATCGTAAGCTTCACCCGAAAGTAGCAGTGCCCCCGGTTTCACCCGATCCTCTGCGGAAATAGAAGTAATAGAAGACTGCCTCGGCACAGGTGAGCAGGGTGAGTGCTGTTGCGTCGTTGTCGAACACCTGCCCGAGTCCTCCCGCGGGCATCACCATCTTAACGATGAATGATGCCATGCTCCATCCGACGAAAAAGATGAGCGCCATAAAGATCACGCCAAGTACTCCTTCCTTCAGCCCCTCTTCCTGCCAGCGCTTCGTAAAGACCGCCGCGAATGTCACGACGTGGAGATAGAAAACGATGAGCGCAACCATGGCTACTCCTGTTCACGGAATGTAATCACCGCTTTCAGCGTGCGCAGTATGATGCGAATGTCGAACGCAAGCGACCAGTTTTCAATGTAGTACAAATCGTATTTGACCCTTTCGTCGATTGAGGTGTCGCCGCGCAGGCCGTTGACCTGNNGCCCGACCAGGCTCATGTCTCCCCGCAAAACGTTCCAGAACTGCGGGAGCTCATCCAGGCTTGATCGCCGGAGCAGCCGTCCGACTGTCGTGCGCCGTGCATCGTTGCGGATACCGAGTCCGGCGGCGGCATCAAGCTTCTCCGCCCCGGCAACCATGGAGCGGAACTTGTACATTGTGAACTCGTTTCCGTCAAGACCCACGCGTTGTTGCCGGAAGAGCACCGGTCCCCTTGAATCCATGCGAATGAGCAGGGCCAGCAATGCATACAACGGGGAAAGAACCAGCAGGATGATCGACGATACCGCGANNGTCAAAGGTACGTTTGGTGACCCTTCCCCATGTTGTGAAGGGAATGCTCTTCAGACGCAGAAAGAGTATGCCCTCAAGATCACGGACCCGGACCTGGCTGGTCATGACATCAAGAAGATCCGGCACCATCATGAATTCCACGTTGATCCCTTCACATTCGCTGATCAGGTCGTACAGCCGTTGATGGTCCTCCGATCGAAGGGCGATGAATGCCAATTCGATTCCCTCGGAGCGGATGTATGCGGGGGCGNNCCCGAAGGAAAGATGACCATGCAGGCGGGTGTACACCTGGGCGGCATGCGTTTCACCGCCGATGATAATCGCATGCTGCAGGCGCCGTCCGTGCCTGTACGAATTGCGTTCTAGGATCTTCATCAGCACCCGGCCGCTGAACACCCCGCCAATGGCAAGTCCCCACACCATGACGATCACCACGCGGGAATAGGAGAACTCGCGGTAGAAGACTGCTGCGCTCATCACAAGCAGCATTCCCAGGCTCACGACCTTGAAGACATTGATGAGTTCGTCGGAGAGGTTGACGTTTCTGCGCATGCCGTACATCTTGCGGGCATTGAAGAGCAGAAGCCAGACAGCAATGACGAACAGCGATGCCAGCACGTAGCCCCTGAGGGGGGGGGCATCCTCACGCAGGAAGCCGAATGCAGAGAAGATGTCGGTGCGGAACCGGAGCCAGTAGGCAAGGAGGAAAGCAGTCTCCACGGCAACGGCATCCGAGAGGATGGTGATGAAGGGCAGGAGCAAATCACCACGTCGTGAACGGCTCATGGCAGGTTATCCGTACATCTCCCTTTCGACAAGTGCGCAGAGGATATGCCCGATCGTGATCTGCGTCTCCTGAATGCGCTGGGTGTCGTCGGAGGGAACGACGATGGCAACATCAACGAGGTCTTTCATCGGTCCGCCGTCCTTGCCGATCAATCCGATCGTGGACATCCCCAGTGCGCGGGCTTTCTCCAAGGCAAGATTGACGCTGGCAGACTTGCCGCTTGTGCTGATACCGATGAGCACATCACCCGGCCGCCCCAGTGCCTCCACCTCCCGGGCAAAGACATTATCGTAGCCGATGTCGTTTGCTCCTGCGGTGAGCATGGATGAATCGGTAGTCAACGCGATCGCGGGCAACGCGGGCCGCTTGATCGCCGGGTTCATCCGGATCACCAGCTCCGTGGCAAGGTGCTGAGCATCGGCCGCGCTTCCGCCGTTACCGCACAGGAGGATTTTTCCTTTTGCATTAAGCGTGCCGATGAGGACATCGACGGCCTTTACGATCCGGTCAGCGCAGCTCTCGAAGGTCTTCTTTTTGATTTCCGCGCTGGCAAAGAATTCGTCTTTGATAAAAGCCTGTCGTGCAAGAATGGTCAAAGGGAGATGTGCCACATCGCACCGTTGTTATGGTTGAAAGTTTACTGGAGCGCGCGTTCCACAATCGCGGGGACCTGCGCGAGGGCCCCGTCGAGTTTGTCGACATCCTTGCCGCCCGCCGTCGCCATGTGCGGGCGGCCGCCTCCGCCGCCTCCCACCAGTTTGGCGACTTCGCCGACAATGCGTCCGGCCTGAATCTTCTTCCCGGCGACGAGATCATCGGTGACGACACACACGAAGGAGGCCTTTTCCTCTAGCACTGTCCCGAGCACGCCGACGCCCCTGCGAAGTTTGGCCCGAAGTTCATCGCCCAATCTCTTCAACTCATCGATATCCGCCGCTTCGATGCGGGCCGCAACGACCGTGACATCCCGTACGCGTGTACCGGCAGCAATCAATGTATCCAGGTGTGAACCAGCCTCCATCACTTTGGTCTTGCTCAGAACTTTTTTCAGTTCCGTGGTCCGGCGCACCATCACATCGGCCAGCGTATGACGCTCGTCCAGCCGCGATTCCGAAATCCTGAGCGCATCCGCCCGGGACACTCCGTCCGGAATTGCAAGAGCCTGACGGGAGGTGCGTTGTATCGTTGCGCGGGCCGGACTGTCTGCGGGGAGCTGGCGCTCAAGGTCCTCCGCTTCACGGATAAGAGTGTCGATCTTGTCGTCAAGCTCGCGTGCCCGGACAAGGCGCTCGTCGATGTAGGTACGGATGCCGCTCCCTGTGACAGCCTCGATGCGCCGCACACCGCTCTGGATCCCGAATTCAGAAACAATCTTGAAGAGGCCGATGTCGGCGGTGTTGCTCACGTGCGTCCCGCCGCAGAATTCCACGCTGTACGTTTCGTCCATGATGACGACACGCACGTAGTCGCCGTACTTGTCGTCGAAGAACATCTTCACGTTGGGGATCTTCTGCGCTTCGATGAGCGGAAGATCCACCTCCGTGCGTACAGGAATCCCCTGGGCGATCTTCTCGTTCACCATCTCCTCGATGGCGCGGAGCTCATCGGGAGTGATCTTCCCGAAATGAGGAAAATCGAACCGGAGACGGTCAGGGGCGACGAGCGACCCTTGCTGGTGTGCATGGGGGCCGAGTACCCGGCGGAGTGCCTCATGTACAAGATGTGTGGCGGAGTGATTGCGTTGTATGTCCCGCCGGCGTCCGACGTCGACCAGGGCATGCGCGGGACCGGGATGCAGATCGGCCGGTGAGCCTTTGAGAAGGCGTATTTCGTGGACGATGCGTTTGTCCTGCCGAAACGATTGCACGACCTCCGCCCTGAATCGGTCTCCCTCGATGATGCCGGTGTCATCCACCTGGCCGCCGGCTTTGGCATAGAAAGGCGTACGGTCCAGGGAAAGAAAGCGCCCATCGACCACCTTCCCGATTATCGCAGGGGTGTCCACGGTGTCGTAACCGATGAATTGTGAGTCGGGGAACGAAGCGATATACTGGTGCGCATCCCCGGTGGATCCGGGGAACTCGGTCTTTGGACCGACGCGTCCCCGGTTTTTCTGCTCCTCCATCAGTTTCGTAAACTCACCGGTATCGACTTTCAGGCCCCGCTCTTCGGCCATGAGTTCCGTGAGGTCGAGAGGGAAGCCATATGTGTCGTAGAGCCGGAATGCATCGATGCCGGGGAAGACCGTTGAATGGCCGATGCGTTCGATCACCGACTCGAAGATTTCCAGGCCGCGGTCGAGTGTGGCGTTGAAGCTTTCTTCTTCGGCATGGATGACCCGTCTGATGTGCTCGCGCTGGGTGACCAATTCAGGGAACACGTGACCCATCGTCTCCGCCACCGCATCCGTGATGGTGTAGATGAACGGGTCGTGCATTTCCAGCTTCCGGGCGAAACGGGCTGCACGTCGCAGTATGCGGCGGAGGACGTAGCCGCGTCCATCGTTGCCGGGAAGGGCGCCATCGGCGATTGCAAAGGAGAGCATGCGAATATGGTCGGCGATAACGCGCATCGCCACCTGTACCGCGTCTCCATCATAGGGACGCCCCGATGCCTTCGCAATCGCATTGATGATTGGCATGAAGACGTCGGTATCATAGTTTGATTTCTTTCCCTGAAGAACGGCGCAAAGGCGTTCGAATCCCATGCCTGTGTCGACATGCTTTGCAGGGAGAGGCTCCAGCTCGCCGGCCGAATTTCTGTTGTTCTGGATGAACACCAGGTTCCAGATCTCCATAACGTGCGGATCGCCGGCATTCACAAGCCTGCCGCCCGAATAGTCAGCAGTGAAGTCGAAGTGGATTTCGGAGCACGGACCGCATGGACCGGTCTCGCCCATC
>PMMO01000007.1 GCA_003162215.1 Ignavibacteriota bacterium | reverse complement strand
CCCCAGGAGCTTCTGGACCTCGTAGAGTGATACCCCAGCCTGGACAAGCCAGGAGGCGTGTGTGTGCCTCAGGGAATGCCAGTGCAAATCTTCATTCAACTGACCAAGCCTGATCGCCTTCTTGAACCTATGCGTCAGATAACTCTCGTTGATCTTTCGGCCACGGAAGTGAAACACAAGGTCAGAGGTCAAGTGTTGCTTCTTCCCGTTGAGCATCGACCACACAAGGTCGCTGATCGGTATGGTTCGCCGCCCTCCCTGTTTTGTCCTGAATGTCGCCCCGCTCTCGATGTGGATGAGCTTTCGAACCAGGTCCACCGCGCTCCAGCGCAGATTCAGAACTTCGCCCTGCCGCATCCCCGTCGCCACTGAGAACACAATAAGCTCCTTGAGCCATGCCTCCGCCACCACCGAAATGAGTTTGTTGAAATCTGCCTGAGAGAAAAACACCGGGAGTTTTCGAGGCACCCTAAGTTGCTTTGCGCGGGCGAACGGATTTGTCTCCAACTGTTTCCATCGGACCGCCGTATTCAACGCGGCTTTGAGCGCCCGAGTCTCGATGTTCACTGTCACAGGCGACATGCCATTCTTCAGCCTGGCAGTCACATAGTCATCAAGGTGTTTCTGGTTTAGCGATGCGATCGGACAATCGCCCGTTTGTTTGAGGAACAATCGGAGGACCAGCTCGTAGATGATCACAGTCCGTCGTGCGTACACGCTCTCTGCGTAGGCGAGAAAGTCCTTCTGGAATGTAGCGAGTGTGGTAACCTGCGGGGGTACGATCAGGAACTGCTCAAATTTCGTTAGCGCCTTGAGCGCGTCGGTTTTGAGTTTTGCGCCTGTGGATTTCCAGCGCCTTCGGCCATCCCGATTGAAGAGAACGTAGTAGGTGCCGTTGGATCGCTTGAACAGTGTGAAGCTGGACGTATCGGGCATGAGTAACCTCTTCGGTTAGCATACCCGTTAGCAGCGTTGAGGAAAATGAGGAATGCGGAAGGGACTATGGGAAAAACTTCGCGTGTGAGGCGTACGCTCTGANNGTGCTTCGCTAACCAGTACAAATATACATCAGAAAACCCTTGAACGCAATACTGTTCCTGGGCCATTCGACCCCCTCACATTGACCCCTCGCTACGTGTGGTCGGAGTCTCTCCACACACAGGACTCGGAGGCAAGTCCCACCGCCTTCGCACCCTGAAATAACAGGAGAAGTCTTCCCTGGCCTTATCTTACAACTAAGAGCCTCTTTGTCTGGACAAAATCCTTCAGTTGCAGCCGATAAAAGTACACCCCGCTCGGCTNNTCGAACCGCACATCGTGATACCCAGCCTCCTGCAACTCGTCGACGAGGGTAGAGACCTGTTGCCCGAGGGTGTTAAACATGGTCAACCTGACGTGTGCTCGCTGGGGCAGCGCGTAACGTATGGTTGTGGAGGGATTGAAGGGATTCGGGAAATTCTGCTCCAGTGAGAGAGCCGTCGGGCGTGTCAACGGCTCTCTGACTCCGGTCGCTACTTCTGAAACCGGGCGCCGCCAAACGCTCCTACCTCCCACACCTGCAAAAGCATAGCCGTTATGCG
Source organism: Ignavibacteriota bacterium (assembly GCA_003162215.1). Classification (GTDB taxonomy): domain Bacteria; phylum Bacteroidota; class Ignavibacteria; order UBA10030; family UBA6906; genus Fen-1255. Next base: position 3,117 of record PMMO01000007.1, on the reverse strand, counting down.
TCGCGAGAGTATAAATTATCGAACTATTTTGATATATGACCTCCAGGCCTTCGTTCCACATTGACCAGTGTTTCCCGGCGTTTGCGGAAACGTAGACACCAACATCGACTCCCACAAAAACATAATCACTGGTGAATGCAAAAGACATGATAAAGGGCTTCTCCGGCAGGATGTCCGTCAGCCCAGAATAGCTGAGCTCCCAGTTTGCACCGTCGTCAGGGGAAACGTAGAGCCCATACCCCCATGTACCCAGGTAGACATAGGACCCGAACGTCGCGATGCAGCCGATGGTCGCGTCCGGCATGCCAAACCCAACTTTCGACCAGCTAGAACCGTAATCCGTAGAGCGGAAGGCGCCAAAGCCCCGGGTGCCCTCGAACAGGTACGGATCCGAGCAACCGAGAGAAGCGACAACAGCCGGGATACCGGAATTGATGCCAGTCCAGGTTGTACCGCAATCGGTGGAACGGAAGAACCCGCCTCCGCCCGCGAAGAGATTCGTTCCCTGGGCGGCGAGGATGGTGATCCGGCCAGGACCACCCCCTGCCCCGCCAACGTCCGTCCAGTCCAATCCATCGTTAGTTGAACGGTAGACGGAATTATCGGTCGCGGCAAAAAGGTCGCTTCCAACGACCGCCAGACTGAACACTTCGGTGTAGAGTGGCATACCTGAACCCACGAGCGCCCAGCTTACCCCGTCGTCGGATGTGCGAAACACCCCGGCAGACGTCCCTACAAAGAGAAATTCGCCTTTGCTCGCAAAGGACCTGGCGTAAACATCAGCGACGAGGAGAGTCAGCCGTACCCAAGTGGTGCCATTGTCCGTGGAACGATAGATCGCTTCCTCTGTTGCGGCAAAGAGGGAGGCACCAATTGCTGCAACCTGGATGACAAACGCGCTCTGCAACACACCCCCGTTTACAGCACCCCAGCTCACTCNNACGCCTGAACCTTCAGTTCCCGCAAGAATCCTGTTGCCCGAGACAGCAATCGAGAGCGCATTAGGAAGAGTCGACCCGCTGCTGGTATTTTTCCAACTCGTGCCATGATCAGTAGAACAACACACCCCGCGGTCGGTCGCAGCAAAGAGGACCCCTTCCTTGACTTCAAATGCAGCAATGTTTCTGCTCACTATGCCCGCGTCTGATAGATTCCAGCTCAGCCCATGATCCACGGAGCGGATAACGCTCCCCCCATGCCACCCTGCAAAGAGCGTGTCACCCAATCTGGCAAAAGCTGAGACAAACGTAAACGCGTTCCCCGAGTATACCAGTGTCCAGAGAGATCCGTTGTCCGTTGAACGGTAGATGTTCCCGTAGTCATCGCCGGCGAAAGCAAGCGTGTCGAGAATCTCGAGAGCTCCTATCGTATGATCGTGTGGCAAGCCGGTACTTACGGAAGTCCAGTTTGAGCCGTTGTCTGTGGACAAGTACACCCCCAGATTGGTTCCGGTATAGAGATGCTTGCCATCCGTAACAAGGCAAATGACGCTAGGATCCGTCAACCCGGTAGTTGAGATTTTCCAGGTCCCGCCGTTNNTTGCCGCTTACGGCAAGCGCTATGAACCTGGGGGGACCGTACGGTCCAGTCGTTTTTACCCACTGTGCCGTTGAGTGAGATGAGAACAGAAGGGCCAGGAATATCAGCACAGCCCCCGGTATCTTGATCTGGCAATTCATGATGACTCCGTTTGCGCTCGGAAATGCCGTCGAATGCAACGGCCGAATCGAATCCTGCCGTGGACCTGTTAAGCACAAAAGTCGGCCACCATCCCAAGATAGCGCCGACTTTCAGAATGAACACAATTGAAATGTAACGCACCGGACCACAACTGTCAAGGATTCCAGTCACATGCTCCCGCACGCTGGACTAAATCTGTCAGTTTGCGGGTCCATCGATACAAGAATCGGGATCAGTAGAGGAAAGGGATCAGCCTCTTTGTCTTCGAAGCATACCCGGCGTAATCCGCGTAGGTGGATTTGAGAAGTTCTTCTTCGATGTGTATTCGCCACGGGATGATAATGAGTACGAGAATTCCCATTGCGGCGGTGAACATGTTCAGATGTCCGATGACTGTCACTATAAGAAGAAGCGACGCACCGGCGTACATCGGATGGCGGATCACGCGGTAAGGACCCTTTCGGAGGAGAGGTCCATCAGCAGGCCTGGCGGATATGTTGAATTTCTGCCGGCCAAAAGCGATCCGCGCCCAGACGATCAGAGCCAGTCCTGCGCATTGCCCCGCGATGATGAGCGGATCACTTGAGAAGAGGTTGCCGGTGAGCCCGAGAACCACCAGAAGCAGGGCCATGAAGGGGCCCGCATATGAAAGGACGAATCTGGACATGTATTCTCTACCCCCATGGAAATGCATGAACCTCTTCCGTCCCTTTCCCGGCATCGAAAGGGACAAAAGAGGTTCGCAATAATAACCGTGGCCTGTACTATGCCGACTTAGCTACCTCTCTGGCCGCCTCTCCTTATGGCCANNGGCTCCCCCTTCATACCCCGGCCTCCATGAAGGGCCTGGGCCTGCGCGTGGAATTCATCTCCGGGTTTCAGCACCTTTACGCGAAGAGGCTTCCCCTGCATGTCTTTCCCGCGCAAGCCATGAACCGCGGCGCGGGCTTCGGACGCTTTCCTCATTTCGACGAATCCGTATCCCTTTTCTTTTCCAATGGAGGCAGCGAGGACCTCACCAAACTCCGTGAACATCGCCTTCAAGCCGGCATCGTCGGTCTCGACGGGGAGGTTTCCCACATAGATTTGCATGATCGACAATTCCTCTTAAGTCNNTGTTGTCAATGTAGGGGAGATTCAGGAGAGTGTCAACCGTACGATACACCGCTCGAATCGATTTCTCAATGAGTAACGGGCCAAACAACGGGCCGAGTAACGGGCGGCATCACGGTGAGATTCGCCTCGATTCCTCGGCGATCGAGCCGAGTTCGCCGGGGGTGAGTGCAAAATTCAGCGCAGCGGCATTATCTTCCGCCTGAGCGGGCGATGTGGCACCGGGTATCGCCACGACCGTCTCTCCGTTGAACGAAACGAGCCACTGGAGGGCGACCTGCGCGGGGAGGGCACCGTGGACACCTGCGATTTCGGTCAACAGAG
>PMMO01000032.1 GCA_003162215.1 Ignavibacteriota bacterium | reverse complement strand
GCACAGACGCGCATGAGCGGGGCGGATATTCATCCTGAAGGGAAGAACGGCACCAGAATTATTCGGAAGGGCGCGGCAGACGCGATCAGGGCATTTATCGAACAGCAGGGCGGGATGTTTCCCGCGGCGGTCCAGCAAACCGTGGAAGAAATCAGCCGCGTCGGGGCAACCCCTCTGGTTGTCGTGGAGAACAAGGAAGTCCTGGGCGTCATCCATCTGAAAGATATCGTCAANNACGGTGATGATCACCGGCGATAACGCCCTTACGGCAATGGCCATCGCCGCTGAAGCCGGTGTGGATGATTTTCTTGCAGAGGCAAAACCGGAAGACAAACTGAAGTTGATTCGCGACTACCAGAAGGGTGGACGGCTTGTAGCAATGACAGGTGACGGCACAAATGACGCACCCGCGCTTGCACAGGCGGATGTCGCTGTAGCAATGAACACCGGAACGCAATCAGCGCGCGAAGCCGCGAACATGATCGATCTTGACAGTAATCCGACGAAACTGATGGAGATTGTGGAGATCGGCAAGCAGCTCCTCATGACGCGTGGGACGCTCACGACGTTCAGCATTGCCAATGACGTCGCCAAATACTTCGCCATTATCCCTGCGGCGTTCGCGACAACGTACCCGGCCCTGAATGCGTTGAACATCATGCATCTTGCTACGCCTGAAAGTGCAATCCTCTCGGCAGTGATCTTTAATGCTTTGATCATTGTTGCGCTGATTCCGCTTGCATTGAAGGGAGTGAAGTATCGCGCGGTGAGCGCCGTTCACCTCTTACGAAGACATCTCCTCATTTATGGCGTCGGCGGGATCATTGCTCCGTTCATAGGCATCAAGCTGGTTGATCTGGTACTCGTCGCATTGGGATGGGTGTGATGCGTGCATGCGCGCATCAAGTGTCTTCGGGTCTGCACCAAGAAGGGCAGAGATGTATGAAAAAGATTGAAGCACTGGTTCGACCGGATTGTGTCACAATATTCAAGGAGAACATGAGATCCTCATTCAGAACTACGTGTATGACTCTTCTTGTTCCATTGACGATGTTGGCACAAGACTCGTCAAAGATATCCATCAGCGGATTCGTTGATGTCTATTACAGCAAGAACGTCGCAAGTCCCTCGACCCGCATGAATACGCTGAGGAATTTCGATATCGTTGAGAACCAATTCAATCTCAGCTTGGCAGAAATTGTCGTACAGAAGAAGGCGGATCCCGTCGGCTTCCGCGTTGATCTGGACTTTGGAACTGCGAACGATGTCGTGCAAGGAATAGCACCTTACGGCACTACACCATACAGTACCCTGACAAATGTCCAGCAAGCATACCTGAGCGCGGTCATTCCAATTGGGGCAGGGCTGACTGTCGACGCAGGGAAATTCGTTACGCACATGGGATATGAGGTGATCGAATCAAAAGATAACTGGAACTATAGCCGCTCGTTGCTCTTTGCCTGGGCTGTCCCGTACTATCATACTGGTTTTCGCCTGATGTATCCGCTTGCGGACAATCTGACGGTTGCCGTTCATGTCGTCAATGGTTGGAACTCTGTCGTCGATAATAATGACGAGAAGTCCCTCGGGTGTACTGTGAATTACGCGCCGGCCCCTTCAACATCCATCGTGCTGAATGTGATGGATGGTTTCGAACAGCCCACAGGAGCCGATATCGGCAAGAAGACTGTATTCGACTTCATTGTGACGCACCAATTGTCGGATGCGGTTGCATTGGCGCTGAATGCAGAGTACGGCGATGAGCGGCTGGCGGTGATGGGAGCTCCCTCAACTGTTCTTCCGACATGGAAAGGACTCGCGATCTACGGTCGTTGCACGATCGGTGCGAAGAGCGCGCTTGCGTTGCGAGGTGAGATCTTTGACGACCCGGAGGGTTACGCGACGGGCCTGGGCGTTCCTGGGCTCGATGTTAAGGAAATCACGGCAACGTACGAATACAAATTTGCGGATGCTCTGTTAGTTCGAGGAGAAGCCCGTTATGATTTCGCAAACGCAACCATATTCGACAAGGAGGCTGACGTACGGTCTCAACGCAATCAGTTGACATTTCTCGTCGGGCTTGTGGCAATGTTTTAGAAGCAATCCTGGGGTCAATCTACAATACGGCGCGTGCGGAGGAGTATAGACAACACCAGACGTGAGACGATGGATCATATAGAACATCTCGGACGGACATTTGTGCCTAACGCGCTCGGCTCATTGGTCGTAAAGGTTTTGAGGGAATTCATCCATGATCTCCTCGAGGATCTTGACTGCATGAATCGAGCGGCCGTGGAGGGAAAAGCGTTGGATCACATTCGAGAACAACTCATCGGATTACGTGGAGTCGAGGACGTCTTGGTAGACAAGACAGTGCTCTTTAGTCTGACAAAGAATTATCCCGATGTCCTCGTATTTGTCCGCGGGCCGCTTCCTACCGAAACCCACTCGCAAATGAACCATGTGCTCATCGCTGTGAACAAGAGATATGGCACAGATATTCGTGCGCGTATCGTTGATTGGGAAGGGAAGGCATCCGGAAACGCTCCTGGTTAGCTCCCACTCCGTGGCTGGCATGCCCGGATCCGGTAGAGCAGCACTATGGAATAGCATCCGACCTCACACCATGCCGGTCCGTCGTAATCCTTACCTTGACTTTTCTTATATTATGCTACCATGGAAACCGAACTGACACCGCGCCCTGATCCCGACGACCTTCTGAACGCTTTGAAACGGCAGGAGGAACAGGCGCGCAATGGGAAACTGAAGATATTCTTCGGCATGTGCGCCGGTGTCGGCAAAACGTACGACATGCTCAAGGCTGCTCATATTCAGAAGTCCAAAAGCGTTGATGTTGTCATCGGGATCGTTGAAACACACGGGCGGAAGGAAACCGAATCCCTCCTCGAAGGCCTGCCGGAGGTCCAACGCAAGGGGGTAGAGTACAAAGGAACATCCCTTGAAGAGATGGATCTTGATGCTCTTCTTGCGCGCAAGCCCGCACTTGTTCTCGTTGATGAACTTGCACATACAAANNTCGATGTCTACACCACGCTGAATGTGCAGCATCTTGAGAGCAGGGCAGACACGGTCGCACAGATTACCGGCACCATTGTGCGCGAAACCGTGCCGGACTCGATACTCGAAGTCGCTTCGGAGGTAGAACTGATTGACATTCCACCCGATGAACTTGTGAAACGACTTGAAGAGGGAAAAGTCTATACTGCCGAACGATCACGTCAGGCCATTCAGAATTTCTTCCGGAAAGGAAATCTGAC
>PMMO01000246.1 GCA_003162215.1 Ignavibacteriota bacterium | reverse complement strand
ATAGTATCAGGCGTCACCATCTCTTAGTCTAATCCGCGTTTGTCTCTCATTTGTCAAGATCCGTTCCTTCCTGATTTTGTCCACTTCACGTTAGTCGCTTCCCACTCGAGCTACAACCGGAATCAATGGGTGAATCGCGTCTCGAGTTCAACGAGTCGACTGTGGAACTGGCGCTACAGTGCGAGTGCGTATTCGCTTCTGCAGTGGGGCATCCGTGTCACAGTTGATCAGCGCATCCGGACAAATCCCTTCGTGCAAGTCCAAAAGAGCCACAAAGGATGACTGCCCACCGGTGGCACGCGAATTGTATGAATTCAGATCACACACAAGATCACACAACAATTCAGAACGGAGTTACATCATGCGAACACTTCATTTCACAGCAGCACTGTCCATTCTTTCCATACTCAGCCTTGTCGGCTCAGGCTGCAGTAAAGATTCGTCGAATCCATCGAATCCATATGGGTCGTCCTACACAGCACCACCTCCANNGTGATACAGGTGTGTGGAATACCGGCGACGTTGTGTCCGGTGGTTCCAAAACGGTGACATTCAACACCGCAGGGACGTACCCATACCACTGTTTCTATCACGGGAGTATGGGAATGAGGGGAACTGTGGTCGTGCAGTAGGATGTTGCTGAACATGTTTGTGCACTCAACGAAGCGCAGGATGATGTTTGAATGAGACATGGAGTTCACATAGCGGCGGCGACCGGAACATCGGGATCGCCGTCGGCGATGCGCTGCGAAGTGTCTCATTCCATGAGAGCATCGGACTCGCCGTGGGAATCTCAGGCTGGGTATTGCGGACCAGGATGGAGGGTTGGACTGGAGTCAAGAAAGCAGACCAACGAAAAAAAACTCTATGTTGTTTTTCTTCCCAACTTTCCCTACTATCGACCGTTACAACATTCCAAACAACTTCGCGCAACCCACTATGCGAAATCCTTTGAATGCCACTGCGTTTCTCCTCCCGGTCACAGTCAGCCTCGTGCTTACTGTTCAAACCTGTGTCTCTGCTGCCTCCGGACTTGACAGTCTCTCCTGGGTCTCGGTCGGTTCCGGAGTGAACTACGCGAGGGCAGACAGCGCACTGGGTGATGATATTTTTGTGGGGCTGGGCGGATGGACTGTCCAGCAAGAGCGGGCAAACAACTGGGTGACAAAGCTGTATTCGGCCAAACTGCATGAACTCGGTATGCGGCATTTGTATTCTGTCTCGGGACCAAAAAAAGACGATTATTGCGGCCGCGAGATCGGCACGTTGGAACTTGCACGCCATCTGCTTCTTCTGTTGAAATCAAGCCCCGCCAGCAGTCGCATCGTGGTCGCTGCGCACTCCAGCGGCTCCTATGTTGCTCACGCTCTGTTCCAGGATCTCTACGACGGTGCAAGCATCGACTCCACCCATCTGACGGACGGAAAGATCATCTACTTCTGCCTGGACGGCGGCATCGGCGCAGGTGGCTTCGGTGTCGAGATCACTCAGGCCATGGCCATTCGCCTCGGTCACATCTACGGCGTGTTTGCGGTCGTCCCGGCTGCGAACCTCTACTCGCCAAACCATGATGAAATGGTGGAGCTGGGAGGAAAGTTCGGTTCCCGATCCAGCTCACTGCTCGTCGATGCTACCGGTTGCGGATGCAGTGGCAAGTGGTGCGTGCACGAGACTCTCATCAATCAAAAGCCCTACGACCGGACACCAGTCGGCGTGAAAGACGCTTACGGGAATATCGACCCCGAACACCCTGTGGCAACTGCGTACCTCGACGCTATCACGGGTCTCACTAAAACCCCTCCGCAACCTCACTGATTCCGGCTGGGGGATTTCCTCCAGACGACGATACTCGTCCCATTGAATGAAACAAATAGAAGAGAGAGGATTGGCAGGGCGCCTCGTGTCGATAAAGACGACTGAGCAGTTGTTTCCCATACCTACATTCTTTACTTTTAATCATACTGTTGAACCGTAAGTGTGCCACATATGAACTCTTCATGAACGAGGACAACTCGACAATGGCAAAATTCTGCTTGTTCCTTTTCTTTCTGGCGCAGCTAATTGTCTGCACGTCTGCGCGGGCACAACACAATGTGCAGCCCGATTCTCTTGGTTTGCCGGGCGACAATCTCAACCTATACGCTGTGTTGAAGATCTTCCAGGAATCTCCGACGCTCGAAGGATTTGAGAAAAAGCTCAACGCAGAGGAATCGAGAATCAACAATCTCGACCTGGATGGCGATGGAAAGATCGATTACATACGTGTGGTGGACCACGTTGTTGGCAACGTCCATGACATTGTCCTTCAAATCCCGATAAGCCAGACCGAATCGCAAGACGTTGCGGTGATCCAGGTGGAAAAGAACGCTGAGAACCGGGTGCACGTACAGATAATCGGTGATGAAGAACTGTACGGCAAGAACTATATCATTGAACCCAATTACGATCCAGCCTCCGAAAAAGCCGAAGGGGTTACTCCGAACCCCGGGTACGAAGGGACAACCTCTGACGCGACTCTTTCACTCGATGGCAAGCCCATAAGCATCAGCAATACAACCCCCTTCGAGGTCGCCGGCTGGCCAATCATTCAGTATGTCTACATGCCGGACTACACACCGTGGTTCTCACCCTGGTACTATTCAAACTACCCGCCATGGTGGCGTCCCTGGAGACCTTACTTCTGGCACAACTACTGGGGATACCAATACAATAACTATTCCTTCTACTACGGGCACTATCGCCGCTGGGATCAGTACCGCAATGAGCGTGGTCGCAACTACTACTACGGTTCACTTCGCTCCTCTTCGACCGTTGTGTTAGACAGGAAAAGGGAAGGCGGGTTCCAAAGGACCTACTCGCGACCCGATACGCGGATGAATGGCATTACTCGGTACAACAAATTGAATAGGGGTGGATTGACAACACCGACGGAGGGCAAACCAACCCGCCCGGGTTTTTCGAGATCCGGGGCAACCAGGCCTGGGGGCTACAAACCTTCCGTGACCGGGCCGGCGGGAAGCAGGCCGACGGGTCAGGGCGGCTCGAGGCCTGGAATAACGACTCCGGGTGTCGGCAAATCGCGCAAGGAATCTCCGACAAGCGGCAAGCCGCGAACAACAAGACCTCCCGAAGGGAAACGCGGAAGCGAAAAAGAAGGCCGGCGGCGGTAAGGCCCGATAGCAACTATCGGGCCTTTTGCCCCTTGGTGCGCGGACGACAGAAAGAAATGGCCTTACTTGTACTGAAACTTGACCAACAGTGCAGTACACAGAAGCGCCAGACCTTTGTCTTGGGAAGTGCTGGCTACGTTTGCGATAACCGCATCGCCGGCATCAGAATGCAGTTCGTCCAGGGCAAGCGCCGCAAGCCTGCGCACTACAGCGTCTGTGTTTTCGTCTTTCAGCTTCTTTTCGAGGGGTACAAGCAGCGAGTCGAAAGGGTCCTTGGGGAACATCTGTTCCAGGTTTCGCATGGTCTGCACCGCTTGAGCCTGCATGTTCGGCGTCCCACTCTCAAGCGTCTTGAGAAGATTCGTTTTTATGGTCGCCAAGTTTTTTTCAATATATGCGGGGGGGTTGTGTTGCGTTGCGACGCGCGTGGTTGACTTTACTTCTTGAGCCTGCACTGCTTCTTGAGCTCGCACTGCTGCTGCGAGCACCACCACCGCTAGTATTGCTGAGAGGACTATACGTTTCATGATTGTTGCCCTTTAGGATTGTGAGGAATTAGTGAGTTTCTTGTTGAGAACTTTGTCATCGTTTAGCCATGAATGCACATTCCTTCCTCCTCTGTCTGGTCAGACACGATGGCGTTCATGCGGTAGGCCTAAGAGCAGGGCGCTCCTCCGGGGGCTCTCACATGTGAGTTGCAATGGCAACGCGAAACCTGCGCTGACAACGAAAAGACAGAGATGGAATTGCTCTGCGATTGGGGCGGGCGCTTGACATAGGAGACAGTCGCAAAAGCGAGACCTTGCCTCTCGCGGGGAACCGCTAAAGAGAAACTATTTTGGGAACACACCATAACGTCATCCAAAGGGCCTCCTGCACGCATTGTAATTCCTCTCACGCAGTTAACACAAGGAGGCCCGCAATTGTTCCCCGAAAGAACAGCCCGTAGACCCTATGTTTAAGAGAGAACGATGAGACCAAATTGGAATGTAGGCTACTGTGCGATTTTGCTCGTCGTAGTTTCCCGAACAATCGCACTTTCGCAGCAGTATTCATGGATGCCCGCCCCTGGACCGTATGGTGTCAACGTACAGACCATGATTGTGAGCAAACAGGGGACGCTCTTTGTGGGCGCAGGAAGCGGTCTATTCCGGTCTGCAAACGAAGGCTTGCTCTGGACTCGGTCGGCATTTCCCGACACCAGCGTTTCGTTGCTAGTCATGGACACCTCCAGAGCGCTGATCGCAAAGACCTCCGCTGGATTCTACAGATCAAGCGATGACGGTCAGCACTGGGGTGCGCTCGGGTGGTCATCAATTACGAGCCTTGCGTGTCCATCCAACGGCCTCCTCTTTGCGACAGGTACTTCTGGGGGAATCTACCGATCAACAGACCAAGGCGGCTCATGGGCTTCCTGGGGGCTGAGCTCAACGAAGTTCGAGCATGTGCTATGCAGCTCAAAGGGCGTGCTGCTGGCCGCGGGGGATAACAGCGGGCTGTACTGCGGAAGTATAAACT
>PMMO01000257.1 GCA_003162215.1 Ignavibacteriota bacterium | reverse complement strand
AGAACCGCTCGCCTTCCTTGGGGGGTCGCACCTGCCCGCTCACCGAATCACCGGTGCGAAGATTGAACTTCTTGATCTGCGACGGAGAAACGTAGATGTCGTCGGGCGATGGGAGGTAGTTGTAGTCAACAGACCGAAGGAACCCGTAACCGTCCGGCAGTACTTCGAGAACTCCCCGACTGAAACTCAACCCCCCCTGCTCGGTCTGCGCTTCCAGAATTTTGAAGATTAATTCTTGTTTGCGCAAATCGCTGTAGCCGGAAATATTAAGTTCCTTGGCGATTTGGTTAAGCTCAAGTATCTTTTTGGATTTGAGCTCTGAAATGTCCATTGCCATGGATAACAAGCCTCTCGGAAATTTGAACTGATTAGTGCATGATGGCATCCCCTGCGTACCACGTACACAGGTCACAGCCGGGGAATAGTTTTAAGGATAGTCGGATGGACGAGTTACCGATTTGACGGATGTGAACTACACGGGGTTTAACGCTATGTATTACTATACTCAGTATAGAATATTTTCGCAACTTTGTCAAGAGTTTTTGTGTATTGTGGATTTCTGGAAAAACTGTACCGCCTCGCCCACAAGATAATGTGATCCGGCCACCAGGAGCCTTCGGCGTGAACGGGGATAGCCGCGACTCAACAGCCGCAGAGCCATCTTCAGCCCATTTTGCACGCTTCCGCCATCCACAGCCAGAATCCCCCTTTCGGCGGCCACACTCACGATTTCGCGGCTATCACGGGCCCGCTCGGTCTTTGGCCGAACCGCTATCACTTCAGACACGATTCTCCGCAGCTCATCCAACACTGCACCTGCATCCTTGTCACGCACAATCCCGAATACCGCAAGGGGGTATGCCTTTCGGCGTGAAGATAACGTTTCGGCCAGAATGCGCATGCCGTCCGGGTTATGCGCAACATCCATCGTGATCCGCACCCCCTTGTGGCTGATGGTCTGCAGGCGTCCGCCGAGCCCTGTGTTGCGCACGACATTGCGCAGCCCCCGTGCAACCGCTGCGCCGTTCATGTGATTGAGCCGGTGCCGTCCGGCAGCAACGGCAAGCGCAGAGACGGCAAGCGCGGCATTAGACACCTGGTGCACACCGGGATGGCCAAGCACAACGGAAGGAATCCTCCAGGCCGTATCTCTGAATCGCACGACCGCACATCCTCCCCTGATTCCTTCGACCCGGGCATCAATGAGTTCCCGGACGTGGTACAACGGGCTTTGCCGTCTCCCGGCAGCGGACTGTAGCACCGCCAGCACCTCGCTTGAGGTTGACGCGGTGACCACCGGCACTCCACGCTTGATGATCCCTGCCTTCTCCCTTGCGATGGCGCGCAGCGTGGATCCCAGATACTCCATGTGGTCCATGGCGACGTTGGTAATCACGCTCACCATGGGTGTCAGCGTGTTCGTCGCGTCAAGGCGGCCGCCGAGACCCGTCTCAATAACTCCGACGCTGATCCGCTCATCCGCAAAATAGCGAAATGCAATGCACGTTGTCGCTTCGAAAAAGGTCGCATGCGTCCGTTCGAAAGACCCGCGCATCTCCCGCGCATACTGCACGAGGCGTTCTTCCGGTATTTCGATACCGTTGATCCTGATGCGTTCGGTGAAGTTGACCAGATGTGGAGATGTGTAGAGTCCGGTGCGGTAGCCTGCTTCCTGCAGGATCGACGCAAGAAACGACGACGTGGAACCTTTGCCGTTTGTGCCGGCGATATGCACCGAAGGAAACTGCCGCTCGGGATGGCCGCAGACGGTCAGAAGTGCCCGGATGTTCCGGAGTCCATACTTGATGCCGCGGTACTGGAGACCATAGAGGTAGGTCAGCGTTTCGTGGTACGTGCCCCGCGACCGGGTCATAACCAGCTCTCCAGCACTGAAACCCCTCCCTTTGCATCGAGCGCCCCCACAAGCTTCCCGACATCGTCGATGCCGTGGTCGTTGCACCACGCATCAATTCCTTCAGCCACCCGTACTCCCGCGGCCGGATCAATGAAATTGGCGGTGCCGACCTGCACTGCTGTAGCTCCTGCGAGGAAAAACTCGATGGCATCCGTTGCGCACATGATACCGCCGATGCCAATCACCGGGATGCGTACCGCGCGCGCGGTTTCATATACCTTGGCCAGAGCCACCGGTTTTATCGCCGGACCGGAGAGGCCACCGGTGACAGTGGACAGGAGAGGCTTGCGTGTGCGCACATCGATGGCCATCCCGATGAGCGTATTGATGACCGACACGGCATCGGCCCCCTCTTCCTGCACTGCCCGCGCGAATGAGGAGATCTGAGCAACATTTGGAGTGAGTTTGATGATCAACGGTTTGCGGGTGCGCGCACGCAACCGCTTCGTGATGCCCGCAGTCATCGCGCAATCGGTGCCGAACGTCAGCCCCCCCTCTCTCACGTTCGGGCAGGAGACGTTAATTTCGTACGCGTGCACACCGCCGGCGTCCTCGAGAACATCAAGCACGGCACAGTATTCATCCACGCTGCTTGCTGCAATATTTGCCACGATCACGGTGTTGAGCAGCCGGAGCACAGGGAGTTTCTCTGCTACAAATCGGTGGACACCGATGTTGGCAAGTCCAATGGAGTTCAGCATCCCTCCTGCGGTTTCCACTACGCGCGGCGGCGGATTCCCGTCACGCGGCTTCAACGAAAGCGACTTCGTCATGATGCCGCCAAGGCGCTCCACATCCACAAGATCCCTGCACTCGTCACCATACCCGAATGTTCCCGATGCAACGAACACGCGGTTCTTGCAGTGTACACCGCCAAGATGGAAATCCGTGCGTGCCATTCTAAATGATAATATCCCTGGTGTTGAAGACCGGACCGTCTTTGCACATCAATGAGTATTTCCGTTCCTGTCCCGCCATTTCCACGGGGCATCCCTGACATATGCCAATCCCGCACGCCATCTGCCCCTCGAGGG
>PMMO01000173.1 GCA_003162215.1 Ignavibacteriota bacterium | reverse complement strand
TCGGATATCCATTCGAACCTTCAAGCGCTGCTGGCGGCCATGTCTGATATTGACGGTCGGGGGATAGATGAAATCTATTGTATTGGCGATGTCGTGGGATATGGCGGCTCCCCCAATGAATGTGTAGACCTGGTGCGCCAACGAGCATCAGCTGTTGTCCTGGGAAATCATGACCTGGCTGCAGTTAAGCCCTCAGACGCCGATTATTTCACAAAACCGGGGAAGATCGTTGCAGAATGGACAAACAAGACGCTTACGGATGAGAACCGTCAGTTTCTTGCCGCACTCCCCGTCACTGTGGAAATGGGAGTGTGCACATTAGTGCACGCCAGTCCAGAAGTCCCCCCCGCCTGGCAATACGTCAATTCGATGGACGCGGCGCGGGACCAGTTTGCGCACTTCAAGACTGAAATCTGCTTCATCGGCCATACGCACGTTCCTGTCCTTTGCGGCGAGGATTTGAAGACTTTCAAATTCAAGAAGAACATGCGATTTCTGATCAACGTCGGAAGCATCGGTCAGCCGCGCGATGGGAATCCTCACTTGAGCTACGGAATCCTCGACACTGATGCCTGGAGTTACGAGAACGTCCGAATTCCCTACGATGTCCGCGCCGCCGCCGAGGCAATTACCTCAAAAGGGCTCCCAGCAATTTTAGCGAAACGGCTGAGTCAGGGGCTCTGAACTCACATCCCAGGCACGCTCCGCCCTTTGAGTCCCATTTGCCGGAACTTAGGGTCTGTAAGATCCCACGATAAACAAAAGTCCGTTCTACAACCCCTTAAGCAACTCAGGCTCGATATCGACCAAAACCGTTAGGATTAATACTGACAAAGTGCACCACTCCGTCAGTCTGTAGGAAAGAAAGCTTGTTTTTGAGATCGGTCTTCACAAGAAGGTACCCCCGGAACAACGGCTCCTCGACCCCTTGTCCTGGAGGAAGCTGGTGCGCACGTTCCTCGTAGCGCGAACGAAGCTACAAAGTGTACCAGCGAGGGTGACTGGGAATTGGGTAATGAAGAGCTTGCGACATTAACGGGAAAAGAATCGAAAAAGTCAACCTCCATGTTTATCCACTTTCACATCAAAATCGCCCGTATCTTCCGCAACGCGGTTTTTGCTGCACGTTCCCCTTCTGCGATGAACTGATCGCACGCGGAGAAGTCGGCCCACCCGTAGTCACCAACCTTCGGCCACATCACAACTGCTGCCTCTTCAAGATTATGCCGTGTCACCTGCATCCTCGCGATGACACCGGCGCGCAACATGACGTCAATCGCATTGCGCACGGGCTTCGATCCGGCAACGTTCTTGGTGACGGTCACGGCAACCAGAGGCAATGGCGTGAGACTCCGGGCCGCATGCACAGGAACAGTGCTCGTCGGAGCACCATCCACAAGAATCCGCCCGTTGTGGCTGACCGGCGAAACAATACCGGGTATCGCGGAGCTCGCAGCAACGGCTTTGAGCATCGATCCGGTCTTGAATATTACCTCTTCTCCTGCATAAAGGTCACAGGCAACCGCCGCAAATGGAATTTCACACTCCTCAAACCTGACATCATCGAGCAGGTGGGACAGGAAATCCATAAGAACAGCGGAATCTACGATCCCCGTCGACCAGGCGGACTTGAGGAGACCATACCCGCGCTTCATGCGGCCGTACAGGACTGTAGTTGTCCCCAAATTATCGGGAGTGGACTCATGTGCGAACCCGTCGACGACGATTCTTCGGAACGGCCTGCTCTGAATCATGCGTTTGATCCGCTCTTCCACGCCTTTCGCGCTGGGCTGCTGTGCGTACATCCCGCCGACAATCGCCCCCATGCTCGTTCCTACAATCATCTGTGGAGCAAGCCCCTCCCTTTCCAGCACCTTGAGCACGCCAATATGTGCCAGTCCTCGCGCTCCGCCACCACCGAGGACGAGTGCGAAGCCGCCTTTTCTGATTTTTCTTGTCATCCTGGCTATTTCCCCCTACCTCTGCTCCACAAGCTCCACACGCCGGTTCTGTGCTTTCCCCTCCTCGGTCCGGTTTGAGGCAAACGGACAATACGCCCCAACACCCGCCGCTTTCAAACGCGCCGCAACAATTCCACGACCGATTAATGCTTTCACAACGGCATCGGCGCGGTCTGCCGACAACTTCAGATTGTAGTCTAATGCACCAACGTTGTCCGTATGCCCGACCACGTACAGCGTGAGGCTCGCTTGCTGCTTCAGCAGCTTTGTGATTTCCTCAAGGGAAGGGTTAGATTCCGGTTTTACGACGGACTTCCCGGTATCAAAGTAGATGCCGTATATCGCGGCTTTACCTGTAGCGGCAATGCTGGCGCTCAACGCAGCAGCATCAGCGATAACATCTTGTGTCATCGCCTTTGTTTCGACAATTGCGACGCTGTAGTTCCTGCCGTCATTGTATGCTTCGACGTGGACGTACGTGACTCTTGCATCCTTCTGGATCTTCGCTTCGATCACGCGTTCCTCGTTCACGAGAATCTTGCCGCCGACCTTTTTCAACGCATTCTCGTAGTTGCGGGCAATCTGCACCATACTTGCCTGTTTGGCGCCGGTCTTGATGTTGTATTCGAGGCGGGTCACCTTCCCCTCCCAGTTTGCATCTTGACCGGAGAGGTACGGAGATGCGTATTGATCAAAGTCTTTAACATCGGAGTCGGAAATGTAGTACCCCGGCATACGCGTCAAGAGAGGATGGTCCCGACTGCCCTTCACATCCGTTTCTCCCTGAGCCGATCCGATGGATGTAACGAATAGCAGACATAGCAGCACGCCTATTGTTTGTCGTATCATTGTTATCTCCTGAGATTGTGTATAGCGATAAGGTATCAAAAACTCTTGAAAAAACCAGAGGGTAGGGGAGATCTCAACTGAAGGGGGGGAAGGGGGTGAGGGGAATCTGCTGGGGTTACGCCTGACGGATTTTGGTGTCGGTGTTGTATCCCCGCTCGCCAAACGGCTGAAGCGCCTCCAGCCAGATCTGCTCAAGCAACAACAGCTCATCGTTGATATCGAAATGCGGGACGTCGCGGATCTTTACCTCTTCAAGAATCTCGAACACGAATGCATCCGGCCCCTGTTCATTCCATTCCTTCTGAAGCTCCTTGCTGCGATGCGAGCCCATTGTCAGTTCGAACTTGTGACGGTTGAGTGCACCTTCCAGGTTCAAGCTGCTGCCAAGCAGCACCTTCCCATTCTTTGTGTTCTTCACCTGGAAGACCCCTGCCGGTTTCTTCCGCTCCTTGTATTCTCGTTTGATATCCTGACGCGACTTCATTCTCTCACTCCATACAATTCTTAAAGTATGCAGGTGGGAGCTGATTGTCAAGAAACAACGCTGACAGCTTCTTCTCCCTTGCCGGCAAATGCAGCCTGCGTTGTCTCTTCTCCTATGAGCTCGTCATCTTCGACACTCGCCTTGCGTGTGAACCGTGAGAGCAAAGTGTAGAGCACCGGCACAAGAATAAGAGTCAGGAATGTCGAGAAGAGAAGTCCTCCCACGACGGCAAGCCCGAGCGGCCGACGCGATTCTCCTCCGGCACCCAGTCCCAGGGCAATGGGCAGGACTCCAAAAATGGTTGAGAACGACGTCATCAAAATCGGCCGCAATCTGATCGTCGCGGCCTCAATCACCGCATCGGCAATGGACCTTCCCTGCATCCGGAGCTGATTCGAAAACTCCACAATCAGGATTGAGTTCTTGGTCACAAGCCCGACGAGCATGATTAACCCGATCTGTGAGTAAATGTTCAGGGTCTCCCGGAAAAGGAAAAGCGTGAACAATGCCCCGAACACCGCAAGCGGCACGGCCAGAAGAATCGTGAAGGGATGCACAAAGCTCTCGAATTGAGCGGCAAGCACGAGATAAATGAACACCACCGCCAGGATGAACATGAAATAGAGGCTCGAACTGGAGGATTTGTATTCCAACGATTGCCCCGCATATTCGCGTTTGACGCCGGCGGGCAACTTCTGCGCCGCGATGCGATCAAGATCATCAAGTGCCTGACCAAGGCTTACGCCTGGAGCCATTTGTGCCTGGATAGTGGCAGAGCGGATGCGGTTGTAGTGATTCAGTTCCTTCGGAGCAAGGGTCTCCTGCACGCGCACGACATTCGCAAGTTGCACCAATCCCCCGCTGCCGCGGACGTAAATGTCGCGAAT
>PMMO01000029.1 GCA_003162215.1 Ignavibacteriota bacterium | reverse complement strand
TCAGTAGTCAGTAGTCAGTGGTCAGGGGTCGGCATTCAGCCCTGAGGACCATTATTCCTTCAATGCACTGATTTCATCCACGTTGACGGTCTGGAACCGGTGGTAAATATTGAGCACGATGGCCAGTGCTACTGCGGCTTCCGCCGCGGCAAGGATAATGACGAAAATTGCCGCGACCTGTCCGTCAAGATTCATGCCGCCGTAGCGGGCGAAGGCAATAAAATTAAGATTCGCCGCGTTCAGCACAAGCTCCAAGCCCATCAACACAAGGATGGCGTTGCGCCGTGTTACCATGGCATAGATACCGAACGCGAAGAGCACCGCGCTGACAATAAGGAAATGCGCCAGCTGGACGTGCGGCAGCCAAGCGCCGAAAGTGGACAAGAACGAAGAGTTCATATGAAGAAAATCCCTATGACAGTTTCTTTGGCCGGCGCGCGATGAGCGCGGCACCGACCATGGCAACAAGCAGAATTATGGACGCCACTTCAAAAGGCAAGGCATAAGCGGTCATCAGCATTTCGCCGATCAGCCGGGCAGTCGAGACAAGATTCATTGGCGGCGCCGTCACGGTGCTCCACGTTGCGTAGAAGATGCCTGCGAGTAATCCGAACACGACGGCGGCAATGACCATCGCCGGAATCGTATTGATGGTCCCGGTCTTCATATCCACACTGATCGCCTTGTTTGTCAACATCACGCCGAACAGCAGCAAGGTGAGAATGCCGCCCACATACACAAGTATCTGCGTGACGGCGAGAAAATCCGCCTGCAGGAGGACGTAGAACCCCGCAACGCCGAAAAAGGTGAAGAGCAGGGAGAAGGCGGCATACACGATATTCTTTGAGAACACCACGATGAAGGCGGACCCGACCGTGATGAGCGCAAAGAGGTAAAAGAGAATGTCGAACGTTTCCATAACCTACGCTTTCGTCTCTGGCTGCTGGGGAGGTGCTGCTGGAGGTGCCGGTGCCGGGGCGGCAGCCTTCGCCGCCGCAGCCGCGGCTTTCTTGGCTGCCTGCTCCTTGTCGTACGCGACGAGTTTTGCCTTGGCCTGGTCAACCTCTGCCGGCGTCATGACCGCAAACGAATAGATCAGGTTCTGCCGGTCAAACTCGGAGAACTCGTAGACATCCGTCATCTTGATGCATTCTGTCGGACACGGATATACGCACAGGCCGCAATAGCAGCATTTCGCGATATCAATGTCGAAGCGAGGAACATACAAACGCTTCTTGGTCCCCAGCGACGTGAGACCCAGGTCTACATCCGGCGTCGATTTGATGGTCTCGATAGTGATGCAATCCACAGGGCACGCCATCGAGCATTGGTCGCAACCGATGCAGTCGTCGATGTTGACGTACAGACGGTTGCGGGCGCGCTCCGGGAGCTTGGGCTTGACATCCGGATATTGTATGGTGACGGCGGGAGTAAACAAGTGCTTCCACGTCACCTTCATTCCAATCAACACGGTCACCAGACCGTCATAGACATTGCGAAAATAGCTGCTCATTCCTTAGAGTCCATTCGATGCTATACAATTGCGCGTTGATGCGGACGCTGCGTTAGTGCGCAGCAAGCATCCAAACACCGACGCCCAGGATAAGCACAAAGGAAAACGGTATCAATACTTTCCAGCCCACATACATCAGCTGGTCAACACGCAGGCGCGGCAGTGTCCACCGCAGCCACATCTGCACGAAAATGAACGCCAAGCCTTTCGACAGGAACCAGAACACGCCCCACCACGGTCCGGAGAGAAAATCACCGAACGGACTGTTCCATCCACCCAGGAACAACGTGGTGGCAATGGCACTCACGGCAAACATGTTTGCATACTCGGACAAGAACAGAAGCGCGAACCGCATTCCGGCATATTCCGTGTGATACCCGCCTACAAGCTCCGACTCCGCTTCCGGAATGTCAAACGGCGTNNACCATTACCACCGCGAGAATCGCAAGCGCCACCGGAATCTCATAACTCACAATCTGTGCGGCGGAACGAAGCGCACCATACAGCGACCACTTATTGTTGGATGCCCAACCGGCCATCAGTAAACCTACCACGACGACCGAGGAGATCGATATGAAGTAGAAGAGGCCGATATTGATCTCGCTCCCAACGTATGCCGCGCTGAACGGAACGACGGCATATGCCGCATAGGCACCGCCGAAGACCACATAGGNNAGTCGGAACAATATCCTCTTTCATGATGAGTTTGAGAATATCGGCGATGGTTTGCAAGGCACCATGCCATCCGGTCCGCATGGGACCCAAACGGTCCTGCATATGAGCGGAGATTTTTCGCTCCCACCAGACGGCAAAGAGGGCGAACGGAATCACCCAGACGAGCGGGACTATCGCCATCAGGGAGTAAACAAGGATGTCGTTCTGTAAAAGGTTGAGAAGAAAGTCTTTCATATCTACCTGTCGATTTCTCCGAGAACAATGTCAATGCTCCCAAGGATTGCCACCACATCGGCGATCATCGACCCGCGACATATTGCAGGAATTGTCGAAAGGTTGACGAAGCACGGTGGACGGACCTTCACACGGTAGGGTGACTGCGTCCCGTCGGATACGACATAGAAACCAAGCTCTCCCTTGGGTGTCTCCGNNCTGTTGTAGATAGAGTAGGGGTCGTTCTTCCGGAGGTCCCATTTCACGCCCGAACCGCGGAGCACGGGACCGCTGGCGCCGTAGTTGATGGCTACCTCCGGAGGCAGGATTCCGACGCCGGCGGTACGTTCAATAAAGATCTTGTTATAGGACAGCAGTTCGTTCAGTTCGGCGATCTTTGGCCGGAAGTACGTGCAGAAAGCACGGGTCTTTTCCTGGAAATT
>PMMO01000179.1 GCA_003162215.1 Ignavibacteriota bacterium | reverse complement strand
TTGCTCGGTTCGTGGCCGGGCTGCGTCATGATCTCCACGATGTCGCCGTTGCGCAGCCCCGATCGCAGCGGCACGATGCGCCCGTTCACCTTCGCGGCCAGCGTGTGGTCGCCGACCTTCGAGTGTATCTCATACGCAAAGTCGATGGGGGTGGATCCGCTCGGAAGAATTTTCAGGTCGCCCTTCGGGGTGAAGAGATAAATCTCATCCTGGTACAAATTCAGTTTGAAACTTTCCATCAACTGCTGTGTCGGTACCTGTCCTTCGGCGGCATTCTCAAAGATCTCGCGAACCCAGCTCACCCAGTTGGCGAGTTCCGGATCAGCACTGGCGATGTTGTCTTTGTACATCCAGTGTGCGGCCACCCCCTTCTCCGCCACCTCATGCATCGACCGTGTGCGGATCTGTACCTCGACCATACGCCCGTCCGGTCCAACCACGGTCGTATGAATGGACTGATACCCGTTCTTCTTGGGAACGGAGATGTAGTTCTTGAACCGCTCGGGATTCGGCATGTAGATGTCGGACACAATGCCGTACACGCCAAAACAGTCGTTGGGGTCGTCGGTATCAAGAATGATCCGCACGGCGAAGAGGTCGTACACTTCTTCAAGCGGCTTGTTCCGCTTGATCATCTTGTTGTAGATGCTGTAGATGTGTTTGGGTCGCCCGCTGATCTCGAACTTGTACCCGGACTCTTTCAAGCGGCGCTCGAGCGGCTGGGAAAACTTCCGGATGTAGTGTTCCCGTTCGCGCCGGCGTGATTTCAGATCACGCGCGATCTGATCGTACGCCTCGCGGTGAATATGCTTGAAGGAAAGATCCTCCAGTTCCCATTTGATATTCGCGAGACCAAAGCGATGCGCGAATGGCGCGTAGATGTCGAGCGTTTCTTTTGCAAGGCGGCGTTGCTTTTCCGCCGGCAGGTACTCAAGCGTGCGCATGTTGTGCAGGCGGTCGGCAAACTTCACCAGCATGACCCGGATGTCATTCATCATGGAGAGCAACATCTTGCGATAGCTCTCAGCCTGGGTCACGTCGTGGCTCTTGAAAATATCCGAGATCTTCGTGGCGCCATCCACGATGTCGGCAATCGTATTGCCGAATTCCTCCCGGATGTCTTTGATCTGGTACTCCGTGTCTTCGGCAACGTCATGGAGCAACGCGGCCGCAACGGAAATATCATCGAGGGGGATCTCTTTGGCGACAATTTTGGCCACAGCGTAGGGATGATCAAAGAAGGGCTCGCCGGACGCACGGATATCGTGACGGTGGGCGTTGAAGCTGAAATCGAAGGCACGCCGGATCAGCGATTCATCGACCCGTGGAAGGCTCTTCTCGCAGATAAGCAGAAGATCGTCAAGCTTCTTTTTGTACTTGGGGTTTGTCATAGCATCCGGCGTCAGGAGTCCCTAGGAAAAATATAGGTGCTCCGGGAGGTATTGTCAAGCGACGCGGCGGGGCGCTATTTCTCCGTGCCGAACATGCGATCACCCGCGTCACCAAGGCCCGGGAGGATGTAGCCCCGTGCATTCAGCTTGCGGTCAAGGGCGGCGGAGAAAATCGCGACATCCGGATGATGGCTCGCCAATTTGCGGACGCCTTCCGGGGCTGCGACAATACCCACGAACCGGATACGCCGGGCTCCGCGACGCTTGAGAAACGTCACCGCCGCGGTGGCACTCCCGCCCGTCGCAAGCATCGGGTCCAGCAAAAGCACCAGGCTCCGGCCCAACCCCTCCGGGAACTTCGAATAATAATCAACGGGTTCGAGCGTCTTTTCGTTCCGGTACAAACCCACATGACCGACGCGTGCCTCGGGAAGGACATCAAGGAATCCGTCAATCAAACCCAGCCCCGCCCGCAATACCGGCACGATCACAATATCTTCGCCGAGAACATGGCCCGCCGTCCGTTCGAGCGGCGTCTGCACATGGGTCTTCTTCAGGCGAAGATCATGGGTCACGGTGAATGCCATGATTGAAGAAATCCGGCGCAACGTGGTGCGGAACAGATGATTGTCGGTCTTGTAATTTCGGATGATGGTGAGATCGCGCTTAATGAGCGGGTGATCGATGATCGTCAAGTGCTTCATGGTCGAATCCCGTGTGATCGGAGTTTCTCGAGTGCATTCGCAGCGATGAGCAGTGGATCCCAGAGCGGCGAAAAGGATGGCGCATAAGCGAAATCGATCTTCTGAAACTGCTCCAACGTCAAGGCGTGCTGCAGCGCAACTGCAAGCGCGTGGCTGCGCAACACAGTGCCTTCAGTTCCCCAGAGAGTTCCACCCAGGAGTCTTCCGGTGTCCCGCTCCGCGGTGAGTGTCACACCGATCGGCTCGCTTCCGGGCATGAACGACACGCGTGACCTGGAGGTAATAGTCTCTGTGACCACATGAAATCCGGCGGCTATCGCATCGCTCGCAGCCAGTCCGACACGTGCCACCTGGCCCTAGAACACCTTCNNACCTTCAGGGCAATACTCCTGAGCACTCCGGGAAACACCGCCCTTCCGCCTGCAGCATTCTGTCCCGCAACCCGCCCGGCCCGGTTCGCGTTTGTCGCCAGGGGCGCGTAGATCGGTCTTTTGGTAATGATGTCCTTGTACTCGCAACAATCACCCGCCGCGAAGACACCTTCAATGGAAGTCTGCTGCCGTTGATCGGTCAGGATTCCCCCGTATCCGCCGAGACGAATGCCTGCAGATGATGCCAATCCGGTTGCGGGAACGATTCCGGCCGCGATGATCACCAGATCTGCCGGAAATGTGCGATCAGAAGTGAGAACATGCGTCACACGATTTGTCTGGTCGTCGGGGAGACCGACGACCAGCACGCCCGGCACCACCGCAACTCCGTGTGATGCGAGAAGATCGGCAACGTAGTTCCGCGCTGATGGATCAAGATCGTGCAGGATGGTCTCGCGCTGTTCCAGGATGCTCACTTCACATCCGCGGATGCGAAGCGCCTCGGCAACCTCCACGCCGATGTACCCACCGCCGATGACCACCGCGCGACGGGGACGCTCGTTGTCGATATACGAACGCAACGCGATCGCCCCATCGAACGAGCGGACAGGAAACACATTGCGCGCGTTTTCACCGCTGAGATTGAGCGCACGGGGCCTCGCGCCGGTGGCGATCACGAGCCGGTCGTACTGCTCATTGTAAATCCGGCCACCGGACAACTCCCGCACGGTGATGCTGCGCCGTGTGGGAGAGATGGATTCCACCCGTTGCAGCGTCCGCACCTCCACTCCCTTCTCTTTCCCCATACTGCCCGGAGTGTGAATCACGAGATCCTCAGCACGGACTTCCCCTGCAATGAAGTAGGGAATCTCGCAGATGCCGTAGGAGATTGTGTCGGATTGTTCAAAGAGCGTCACTTGCACATCCGGATTCGTGCGTGCGGCTTTGCCCGCGGCACTCGGTCCGGCGGCAACTCCTCCGATAATCAGGATGCGTTTCGTGACGGGCATTATTTCTTCTTCAGAGATATCACGAGCGGAACTCCGGTGAACCCGAAGTGTGATCGGAGTCGATTCTCCAGAAACCGTTCGTACGTCTCATCAACGAGGCGTGGATCGTTGCAGAAGAATGCGAACACCGGGGGCTGGATCTTCACCTGCGTCACGAATTTGATCTTAATCTCCTTGCCGGACCTGCTGCGCGGCGGATGGGCGGCGATTTCTTGTTCCATTACCGCGTTCAACTGGCTTGTCGTGATCCGCTTGCGCTGCTCGGCATCCACTTGCTTTACCACTTCAATCAACTTGTAGATTCTCTGTTTATCAAGTGCGGAGATGAAAATGATCGGAATGTAGTCGTACGTGCGCAAACGTTCCCGCAAGGCACGTTCGAAGAGCGCGGCAGTGTGCTGATCCTTCTCTACCAGATCCCACTTGTTCACCGCCAGCACGATCGCCTTGCGTTTCTCGACCGCGGTCTCGACAATATGCAGGTCCTGGTGCTCAAGTCCTTCCTGCGCGTCGAGCAGAATCACTGCCACATCGCAGCGTTCGATGCTCTTGATCGTGCGGACGGCGCTGAAGAGTTCCACCGATTCCTTTACGCGGCTCTTGCGACGCAGCCCGGCGGTATCGATGAGCAGGATTTCTTCCCCGTAGTATTTCAACACCGCATCGATCGGATCCCGTGTTGTTCCGGGAATATCCGTCACGATGTGTCGATCCTCCTGGAGCAGCGCATTCACCAGCGACGACTTGCCGGTATTGGGTTTGCCGATGATCGCGATCTTGAGGCGGGGATCGGTGTCCTCTTCAACAGTAGCGGAGATGGCATGCGTAACCGTATCCAGCAGATCCCCGATGCGTCGACCGCCAAGGGCGGAAATGGGGAGCGGTTCGCCAAGACCGAGCGCATAGAACTCGCCCAGAACCTGCTCCTTCTTTTCGCTGTCAGCCTTGTTCACGATCAACAGCACCGACTTCTCCGCACGCCGCAGCACCTCCGCAATCTCACGGTCCGCGGGAAGGAGACCCGCCTCCCCATCCACGACGAACAGCACCAGCTGTGCTTCCTCTATGGCAATCTGCGCCTGCTCGCGGATCGCGGTCTCCATGACATCTTCTGAAGCAGGAACAAACCCGCCTGTGTCGATCAGGGTAAACCGCTTGCCACTCCACTCCGCATCCGCGTAGTGCCGATCGCGCGTTACACCGGGCCGGTCATGCACAATCGCGCGGCGGTATCCTATAATGCGATTGAAGAGGGTGGACTTTCCGACGTTTGGCCGCCCCACCAAAGCAACGAGCCATCGGGAGGTTATTGCCATTCTGGAGTATTCTTCCTACGTTTTCTTCACACAACTGTGGGATGATCAATGATTCTGAACATACATCCGGTAACACCTGAAGTGCGGATCGTCCGGAAGGCGGCCGAGGTCCTTGCCGCAGGTGGCATCGTGGTGTACCCCACCGACACAGTGTACGGCATCGGATGCAGCATCGTCGACAAGAACGCGATCGAGCGGATCTATATGATCAAGCGACAGCGGGTTGACAAACCGTTCAGCTTTGTGTGCTCCGACCTCACCAACATCAGCGAGTACGCACATGTGAGCAACGCGGCTTTCAAGATCATGAAACATCTTGTCCCCGGGCCCTATACGTTCATCCTCCCGGCCGCACGGATGAAACAACTCCCCAAGATCCTCGTGTCGAAACGCAAGACCGTCGGGGTGCGCGTCCCCGACAGCAAGGCCACACTTGCCATCGTGAAAGCGCTCGGGCATCCCATCCTCAGCACGAGCGTGACCGATGAGGCCGGCGCAGTCCTGCATGATCCCGAGGACATCAAGGCACTCTACAAAAATGTCGTCGATCTCATACTCGATGGCGGCACTCTCCCCTCCGAACAATCCACGGTACTCGATCTTACCGGCGACGAACCGGTAGTCGTCCGCAAAGGGGCAGGCGACATCTCCGTGCTGGGCTGATCGCCGCTCTACTACTTCGGCTGGCGGACAATGTCTCCCGCCTTGACGCCGCTTCCCGATGCCACTTTTGCCTTCGCCGCTTTGCCGTTCAGCATGTCGCTTTGCACAACGATATGCGCGACCTTTGTTTCTTCGGCACCCATGGACACACCCGTGTCAGGATCTTTGATCTCCTCGCCCGTCTGATAGACATCAAATTCCATTCCGGATGTAATGTTCCCTTCTGATCCCGGCTTGATGACAAGCGTTCCGTCACTGTTCACCTTCACGATCCGGCCCGACCACGGAATCTTCTCCATATTCTCGGAGATCAGCTCGACGGTCTTGTCGATTGCTTCACGGGCTGCCTTGCCGACATCCGTATTGTCCCATTCACTGGCGTTGTCGAAGTGGAGATCTTCATAGCGTCCTTTGAAACCGAGTGTGGATTCTGTTCCCTCTTCGGTCTCAGCGGCGAGAATTTCCCCTGTTGTGGTGTTGACCAGACGGATGTCGACGGCGGCACGTGCCTGCTGCTTACTCAGACCGGCGCCGAAAACCCCGAGGCCGCCGCCGATGTCCCGCTTCGAGGTGCCGAGTTCGGACACACTCCCGATGACGAGAAGATCCACCCCCAGGAGTTTGCCTACCGCCGGTGCGGTTTCGGGAGTGACCATTCCGGAAAGCCCGAGCTTTTGTTCTTCAATGACTTTGTCAATCTCCTTGCGTTCGATGACCATAAACTTCTTTGTTTTGACAAGAGCGGTTGCCAGCATGTCGGCAACACCAATGCCGCAACCGGAGTATCCGTGGCCGTCTTCGAACCGTGAAACAGCAATGCGTTTCTTCGGCTGGGCGCTTGCCAGGGCGGCAACCAGCACGAGAATCGCCAGGAGAGCGGCGGTGATGCGTCGGGGATTCATCAGTCGTCCTTTCTTCAATTCTGTTGTGACTATAGAATAGAATGTACCAAACCAAATGCGGGAATGCAACCGGCGGGAATTACGGCAAGCAGATCAAGAAACGGTATAAAAAATATGGATAGGTGAAGTGAGGGGTTAGTGCACTAGCACGTCCGTGTGCCGTTCATCGGGAGAAGAGGGCGAACCAGCCTCGTGTGTTTGGCCGTCAATTGTCCGGTGAATAATGGAACGGAGGCGTTCAAGATCGGTGGTAATCGCGGCAATCTCCTTTTCAATTGCGGCGCGCGTTTGTTCTTTGCTCATATGGACTCTTGTCCGCATGGATCCTCCTGACGCGATCGAACGAGGTCAAATGATGGTTTTTCAGGAAAAGACTACAACGTCAGCCAGAATGCAAGGGGGTCTGGCCCGGTGTCAACCCTCTGGGAAGAGGGATTTCTGGTTGTGGCTTAGTTGGATACGCAGCGAATGCCGCCCTGGCGGAGCATTTGGAGAGGCGGTAGAGATGTGCAGAAGAGTACGGAGAGGATGGGAAAAAGTCAAGGGTTTTCTTTTGTAGAAGTTTGGTGGGTGGTGAGAAGTTTGGTGGGAGGGGATTTGCCGTTGTGAAGGCTCCGTTCTGTTATCGTGTTCCTCGGGTTCCCGGGTACAAGTATTCCAGTAGAGAGAGTGAGACGGCGTCCATCGTCATACCAGGGCCTTTTCCGAAATACGCAACCAATCCTACACCGTTGACATACGCAACGCTCTCATACCCGCAGACTCCGTAACAAAGGGTTCCATGGTACCTCACGGTGTCTTTCGAACTGTCAATCAACTTGGGAATTCGCTTGGTGTGTTCGAACATTCCCTCCCACTCGGGGAAATCGATCTGATAGTAGTCTGGCAAGTCCCTGAGCACAAAAGAGACGCTGTCGTCATAGACCAGCGTAGAGCCGGCCGAGTCCCTGCGGATATCGATAAAAGACCAGTTTCCGTTGCCGTCGTTACCGGTCACTTCCCATGTGTGGTAACCCCGAAAATTTCCAAGCACATAGAACCCATACTTCCATTTCGATCCAATTCGGAGGGGAAAATCAAATGGTTTTACTGTGGCAGGCAAGAAAAACGTTGAATCAGGACCGTATGTAATGCCTCCGCTATTCGACGCCACAATCCTCCAGTGGTATAGCGATCCGGGCGCGAGATTCTCAACAACGGCGCTTGGGTACGCGTATAGGGCCTGCGGGTTCGTGCTCTGACCATAGTTTCCGGTCGTCCCGTATTCAAAGTGATACGATATTGAGACTCCATTTGCAGTTCCGGTGACTGCATTTACAGTTCCGGTGAGTTCCACCTTGGTATTCGAGAAGAGAAAAGCCTGATTCTGTGTCACCGTGGGAGGGTCGGTAGTCGTTTCAAGTGATTTGTACTCTCCATAGGCATACCCCACTGAGTTCTTTGCGACGATTCGGTACTGGTACGTCGTTCCCTCAGCAAGCGAGCTGATCCAATCCGAGACAGGCGTGTCAGATCCGCCATTTCCGACAACAATGTCGATTGTCTTCATGACGCCGCCATTCGTTGAACTGTATTCGAAATAGCAGGTTGTCGAAAGAAATCGCGGATTGACAGTACCGAACAGATGGGCCAAATTCTTGGTGACACCGGAGGCTGAATCGGTTCTCGCCGTCGGGGCAAGTGAATCAAAAGGCACGGTGGCAAATGCCGAATCGACACCGACACTCTTGCCCACACCGTTTGTTGCGACGATTCTCCAATGATACGTGGTCGCGGCATGCAGACCCGAGATCGGCTCAACAACAGCAATCGCTGATGCACCAGAACCGATACTCCGTTGTGGCGTGTTGGACCCGTATTGCGTCGTTGTGCCGTATTCGAAATAGCACGTTGTGGGGAGCGATCGTGGATTGACTGTACCGAACAGCCGGGCCGTGAAGCTGGCAATACTTGAGGCAGAATCGTTTCTCGCCATGGGCGCAAGCGAATCAAACGCCACTGTGGTAAACACCGAATCGGCGCTTACGCTCTTTCCCAGGCCGTTGGTAGCGACGGCTCTCCAATGATACGTCGTTCCGGCATGGAGGTTCGCAAGCGATTCAACAACCGCAACCGCCGAAAGTCCTGTGCCTATATTCCGTTCCGATGTATTGGACCCGTATTGTGTTGTTGTACCGTATTCGAATTGACAGGTTGTCGCCAATCCATT
>PMMO01000193.1:15911-18213 GCA_003162215.1 Ignavibacteriota bacterium | reverse complement strand
GACATGGTCCAGGACTACTGGACATGTGATGCGGGGAAAGCCAAACGGGACTTCGGGTACGAACAACAGATCAGCGTCGAGGAGGGAATCAGGGGGACTGTCGCGTGGTATGCAGAGCAGGGGTGGCTGAAGAAATGATCCGGGGTCAGACCCCAACTAATAGTCAATTGTCCATGGACTATTGACCATTGACAATTGGTTGGGGTTCGTGCGGATGTCGATGCTGCAGACTGTGCGGTTTTTCGAGCCCATGATCAATCATCAGTTGCTCGTTCGAAAGAAGGTCAATCGTGGGACCTTCCGCAACGATGAGTCCGGCATCCATGATGACCGTCCGCGAACAGAGCGCGACAATCAGTTCGAGATCGTGCGAGGCNNCGCCAACACGTCAGGATTGCAGGCCAGTATACCGGCCAGGCAAACCCGCTGTTTCTCCCCCCCGCTGAGATGATGCGGCGATCGGTCGCCAAACCCCTTGAGTCCGACCTTCTGCAGCGTTTCTGCGACAATCCCCCGCACCTTTTCCTCCGGATATCCGAACTGCTTCGGGCCGAATGCCACATCCTCGTAGACGGTTGGACAGAACAACTGGTCGTCGGGGTCCTGGAACAACAGCCCTACGCGCCGACGGATATCGTGAAGCGTGCCTGGAGAGAGTTGAATGCCTGAGACACGAACCGCCGGCTCCTCGGCGATGCGCTCCGGCAGAACACCGTTCAGATGGAGGAGCAGAGTGGACTTTCCTGATCCATTGGGACCGATAAGTCCGATGCACTCTCCTTCGGCGACCGAGAAGGAGACTCCTTTGAGTGCCTGCTTGCCATCGGGGTAGGCATATCGGAGATCGGACACTTCAATTGCCGGGTTCATCTCCACCCCCGTGCACACATCGCAGCATAGATCCTCTCTGCGCGTTCCGTCGAGCGTATAAACAGCTGGGCCACAATCGTCGCCAGCGAGTGCCATACCAACATCCGCTTGTCTACAAACGTGCGGCTGGTCCGTGCACGCTGCATCCGGCCCAGCTCATCAAAAAAGACGAACATGTATCGGTACATCAGTGCCAGCATCGTAATCAGCAATGATGGTACTTTCCAGCTCTTTAGCGTCTGAAGAAGATCGACATAAGGCGTAGTCGTTGAGAACAACAATGCCGTGGCCACGCACAACGTGCTCTTGATCAGCACCCTGGCGAAAACGGCAAGTCCGCCCGGCTGAAGCAACGAGAGCACCGCGACCCCACAGACAAAGAGTTCAAGCAAAAACATCCGCCGGAGAAGAAATCTTGGGGGTACCCTGCTGAGCCATGCCACGGAAACAAGACCGACTCCGGCACATGCAAACACTATCGGGTAGGACAATGGTGTTGCGGCAATCACGAGAAGAATTACGATCACAGCAACGATCTTGACATGTGTGGGGATGCGATGGATGGGACTGTCGATTCGACTAAAACGGTCCAGATAGGGATGGCGCATCTAGATCAGGGAGTGTGAGTTGAGAGTGTTCACGACCTGCTTTTGAGCATTCGCGCAAGAACAACTACGAGAAGAAGCACTGCAGCTACTCCGAGAGTTCCGGCTGCAATCTTCGAAACAGCCGCGGCACCTAACCCGGGAAAGGAGTAGTCTGCAAGCGGCTGCGGCACGGAGAGCGTTTGCAGTGCCTTCTGTGAGAAGCCGACTTTCGATGCAACCATTTCAAGACCATCGGGCCACTCGGAGGCAAACGGTGAGACAAAGAGCACGAGGCCGATTGCCGCAACGATCCCATAGACAACAATGTCCCAGGCGGTGCGCGGTTCACCCGCCGCCGTTGTCGGTTTTAGGAGATCCGGCCGTGCAACCTTGATCGCTCCCAGCACTACACACGTGATTGCTGCTTCCCCGATGCCGATAAGAGCATGAATGCCCGCCATTGCCGGGAACGCCATATACCATTGGACCGTTCCCGACCACGCCAGTTCCCCGGCGCACAAGACGGAGCTTACCACAACGCTTGCCCATGAAGCGATTGCGACAGCGGTGACATTGCCCCATTCTCCGGGAAGCATGCGACGCAACAGACGGTAAAGAGCGTAGCCGGATATCACTCCAAGGAGAGCCATGTTGAAGACATTCGCTCCAAGAGCGAGGATACCGCCGTCGGCGAAGAGGAAACACTGCACAAGGAGAACGGCGGCGAGAACGATCGTTGCCGTCCCCGGGCCGAGAAGAATGGCAACAAGCGTGGCGCCGATGATGTGACCTGAAGTGCCGCCGACAACGGGAAAATTCAGCATCTGGGCGGCAAAGACAAACGC
>PMMO01000193.1:0-15898 GCA_003162215.1 Ignavibacteriota bacterium | reverse complement strand
AGTAAACCTTGGAGGCTTTCCAGGTGTCCAATTGTCATAGGTATCATATTGTGCCATCAGGTCAGTGAGCCAAACATGAACAGAGCAACGTGGATTCTTCTTTCGTTGTGTTGTGTATTTCCGTCATGCGGTGGCATAGAGGTGACCAGTACATTCCGCGATCGGGTCATCGTCATCGACGCGGACGCCGGGGAATGGGCCGGCCTCTCACTGCACACGGAGAAGAACGTCTCATTTGCCGTCTGCAATGACTCGGCATATATCTACATCCTCTTGACCACATCTGATCGTTCGCTGCAGCGGCAATTCTCCGGCATGGGAGTGAACCTCTGGTTCGATGCGGCTGGCGGTTCGGAGAAGACGTTTGGCATTCACTACCCTGTTCGCACGCCGGGACACCGTCAGCCTCCGGCGGGGGACGACACCAACGGTATGGAAGATGGGCCGGGAGAGGCCCCACGGATGACGGAGGGAATGTCGAGTGACATGGAGATCCTGGGTCCGGGCGAGGATGACAGGATGATCGTTCCGCTTGCGGAGGCAAAGGATATCCAGCTAAAGATGTCAACGGCTTCCGGGCAGTTGGTGTTCGAACTTCGGGTGCCTCTGGTGCGCGACCCCCTGCATCCGCACGGTATTGGCGCAAGCATCGCCAACAACATCGGTGTGGGGTTGGAGACACCCAAGTTCGATCCCGCAAAGGTGCGTGAAAGGATGGGCGGCGGAATGCAGCCGCCCGGCGGAGAGGGTGGCGGAGTGCCTCCAGGCGGCGGCATGGGAGGAGGCCGCGGGGGACGTGGAGGTCGCGGGGGGCCCAGAGGAGGAGGAGGAGGAGGACAAGGAATGAGCGCGCCGACGTCGGTGAGCCTGTGGGCGACGGTGAAGCTGGCTGGGAAGTAAAAAGCCTGATTGAAGATTGAGAATTGAAAATCGAAGATTGCTAATTCGTTCAAAGTCCTCGCTCGTCAATTTTCCATCTTCAATGAGTCTTAAAACGGATTTTCCGAGGGATAATACGCCCCTTTCGGCATATTAAAGAACACCTCGCTCACCCCAAGCATCTTGCTCGCGGCAAAAAGCGTCTTCCCTGCATGCTTGAACGCAATCGCAGTATGATGAGGGAAGCGCTTCTCAATCAATACGTGGCGATAGAACCTCCCCATCTCAGGGATGGCAAAGACCCCGATGCATCCGAACGACTTCGGATTCACGTTGAGCACCTCGCCGTTCGCCACATATGCCCGCAGCTCGGCTGAACCCGTCGCCTGCAACCTGAAGATTGAGATAGGTCCCGCTTTGATCTGCCCTTCGAGAGTCCCTCTCGTAATGTTCGGTTCTTTTCCTGGTTCCATCATCCGGTGCATGATCAACTGATATTGCATGACGGGGTTGACGAGGCATCCGGAAGAAGTGTTGCCACAGTGGAATCCCATCCAGAGATCTGACAACGCATACTTCCCCACATCCGCCTTGCACTCTTCGTACATATCCTTCGGGACGGAGTTGTTGATGTCGAGGATGGCAGGGGGGACTTCCGTCGCACAGACCGCCATATACTCACTCAGCGCACCGTAGATGTCCGCCTCACACGCCACAGGGACGCCTCTGGCCGCAAGGCGTGAATTCAGGTAACACGGTACATGGCCGAAGTATTTTTCAAACGACGGCCAGCACTTGTTGGCAAAGGCTGCGTACTTCGACGCCCCGAGGTGTGCCTCCATGTACTGTTCGAGCGCATATTCGTACTGTGCCAGTTTTCCCGTCAGCTCCGGATAGGTATTTCCCTTCCCCAGCTCCCCCGCCATTTCCTGCGCGATCTTCTTGATTGCGGGATTGTCTTTCTGTGCCTGCACGATATCAAGAAGATCCAGTTCGCTATTCTCCATGATCTCCACGCCGATGTCATGCAACGGCTGGATCGGGGCGTGGCACGTGAGAAAATCGAAAGGCCGTGGACCGAAAGAGATGATTTTCAGATTCCGCACGCCGATGACTACGCGCGTGATTCCGATGAATTCACCCAGCATCGCTGCCACATCTTCCGGATCGCCTATGGGGTACTCGGGGATATACGGATTCAATCGTCTCAGGCCTATGCTATATGACACACTGAGCATCCCGCAGTATGCGTCTCCCCTGCCGTCGATCAAATCCTTTCCGGTATCTTCAGCGGCTGCAACGAACATGGTCGGACCGGCGAATCTCTGGGCCAACATTGCCGAGGGTCCCTCGGGGCCAAAATTCCCAAGATATACGGCAAGGGCGTTCACACCCCGTTTTGACATCTCCTCAAGTGCTTTCAATACATCATGTTCGTTTTCGACAATTGTGTCGATTTCAACTACGGGTATCTTCTTGGCAGCACATGCCGCCGCAACGTTCTTGCGACGCTTACGCGAAAGTTCGATCGGAAAGCAATCGCGGCTGACGGCAACGATGCCAAGAGTGACAACAGGGACATTGTGCATGGGATGAACTCCTTATCGTTTCTTCTGACCGTAGGATGCGTGCGGTCCGTGCTTTCGTCCGAAGTGTTTGTCGAGAATATATTCAGCGAGCGGCCGCGCTTCGGGATTGACACGGTACATACCAAGCGCCATTTCAGCCACCCGCTCAAGGGCCATGCTGTTGATGACGGAATCCGCCGCGCTCTTCCCCCAGCAGAATGGCGCATGGCCGGCCACGAAGATTGCCGGAATGGACATTGGATCAATCCCGGCCATCCGCTCAACAATTACACGGCCGGTATTACGCTCGTATTCGTTCAAAACCTCTACTTCTGTCAGCAGACGCGTAACAGGTACTGCACCGTGAAAA
Source organism: Ignavibacteriota bacterium (assembly GCA_003162215.1). Lineage (GTDB taxonomy): Bacteria > Bacteroidota > Ignavibacteria > UBA10030 > UBA6906 > Fen-1255. Next base: position 13,081 of record PMMO01000193.1, on the reverse strand, counting down.
TGATCTGCATGTGTTGTCCCGAAACACGGCATCTCTTTCTGTGCCTGGGCGAAGACCGTCGCGTATATGCTGTGCGTGTGCGTGATGCCGCCGATGCGGGCAAAATTCCGGTAGAGCTCGATGTGCGTCGGCGTATCCGACGAAGGTTTGAGTCGCCCCTCGGCAATCTTCCCCTTCAGGTCGACGACCACCATATCCCCCGGTTTCAGGTGATCGTAAGGAACCCCGCTGGGCTTGATCACCATGAGTCCACGCTCGCGGTCAATTCCGCTTACGTTTCCCCAGGTGAGCGTGACCAGTCCGAAACGCGCAAGGCTGATATTCGCTTCTGCAACTTCCTTTCGTAGACGGGGAAGCATCATGCAGACCTCCGCACTTCATCTTTTAGCGTCAGGAGGTCTTTCATGACATTCTGCAATCCGCCTGACCACTCCTTTGTGCCGAAAGCATCATGCAACTGCCGGTACAAGGCATATAGACGCGCATACACTGCATGACGTTCCGGATCCGGATCATACGTGACTCGGACCGCCGTCATTGTTCGTTGGGCTTCTTCGACCGTTGCATATCCCAAAAAATCCTTGCCGGCTGCCACGGCACCGAAAATGGCCGCGCCGAGCGCGGGAGTCTGCTCGCTGCGGGAAACCTTCATCGGACGGCCGGTGATGTCGGGNNGGCGTAGATTTGCATCAACAGTGCATTCCGGGTCGCCAGCCCTCCGCAGTTCACGATGTCTTTGATGGGAACTCCATACGCTTCAATGCGATCGATGATGGTGAGCGCACCGAAGGCTGTCGCTTCGATCAACGCACGATAGATTTCGTGAGGCCGCGTGTGCAAGGTTTGTCCGAGCAACATTCCCGTCAGACGCACATCCACAAGCACCGTCCGGTTGCCGTTGTTCCAGTCCAGTGCAAGGAGTCCGCTTTCACCCGGTTTCAATTGCGCGGCAGCGGATTCGAGATTCTTGAAGCGGTCGTCGGTGGTTGAACCGTATGAATCAGGGACAAGATTATTGATGAACCAGAGGAAAATATCCCCGACGGCAGATTGGCCTGCCTCGATGCCGTAGTAGCCTTCCAGCACCGATCCATCGACGACGCCGCAGACGCCCGGGATGTCCTGCAGTTTCTGATCGTGTGGCCAGATCATGATATCGCATGTGCTGGTCCCGATGATTTTCACGAGGGTTCCGGAGGAGATGCCCGCGCCGACCGCACCCATGTGCGCGTCGAACGCCCCAACGGCAACAGCAACATTTTCGGAAAGGCCGAGCGTGCTTGCCCAAGCCGGAGAAAGAGTGCCTGCACGTACATCGGACGTAGAGGCTTCTTCGTAGAGGTTTGCTCGCAGTTTTCCCAGGCCGGGAGAGAGCGCCTCGAGGAATTCCGCATCTGGAAGCCCATTCCAATCGCGGCTGAACATTGCCTTGTGCCCGGCTGCACAGACGCTTCGCTTGATTTTGCCCGGCGAGGTTTCCCCCGTCAGAACAGCCGGAATCCAGTCACAAATCTCGACGACACTGGTTGTTGCATTGTAGACATCCGGAGCGGTCTCCTTGCAATGCAGGATCTTGCTCCAGAACCACTCAGAAGAGTAGGTCCCGCCTATCCTGGCAAGATATTGAGGACGCATCTTTGCAGCAGTCGAAGTGATTCGGGCCGCCTCGGCATAGCCGGTATGGTCCTTCCAAAGCCAGACCATTGCCGCGGGATTCTCTTTAAAACGCTCGTCGAAGGAGACCGGCATGCCGTCGGCGTCAACCGGCATTGGACTGCTCCCGGTGGTGTCGACGCCTATGCCGATTACATCGCGCGGCGAGAATTCCGGGTGCGTATCATGCGTCTCGGCAAGAACCCGGCGCACCGTGCTTTCGATTCCCAACAGATAATCTGCCGGATTCTGGCGCGCAAGGTTTGGATCAGCAGGATCGATGATTACTCCCGCCTCCCCCGACGGATACGCAAACGCAGAACTCGCGAGTTCCCGGCCATCATTGAGGTCAACGAGAAGTGCACGACAGGAATTGGTCCCAAAATCCAGCCCTATTGCGTATTTGCCCATTGTGAGCGAGCTCCAGACCGGTCAACCGACAAAGTAGAGATACGCTGCCAGAATCAGCGCAACCACCAGGCACGACAACACCACATCGATGCTTTTCCAAGAACCAGGAGGCACCAGGCATGGAACTCGTAGTGTGCCGGCGCCACGCCATCTGTGGTCCCTTTTGCGGCAAGCCCTACCGGATGTTCCGACCCGATATTCGAAGCGAAGATGGAAGCGCCGAAGATAATGGCGAAATATCCGATAAGGACAGGTATGATACAAGCATCTTTGGAGAAACGCAACTTCAACCGACCGCCGGAAACTTTATTCGCGCCGGATGCAGAGTCTCGTGCCGAATTCCATACCCTATCCCGCAAGGTACCTCGGAAGAACTCTTCCTTTCAGATGGGAAGACGCGGTACCGGCTCGAATTCGACTGTGACCGGTATGTCATGAAGATCATTACACCCTGACACTAACGCGTGTAGAATCCCTCCGTGAACCACCCGCACCAGTGCTGGTAGGAAAAGACTGCAGTCAAGCCCATGCCCGTATTCTTGACCGGCAAAACTTTTTCGGTGAACGTATCTGAATACTTCAGGAGAGATCCGTGGGGCGTCCCCCGGCCAAGCTGGCTCAGCACGTTTGTCACGGTGAGCAGTCCAAGTGTGATCGGGTACCTGCCACACCAGACGGGAACGGGCTTCTTTGTTGTTGAATCGGGCCAAATCTCGAATGTCAGCCCCTGAATTCTCGCTCGAGTGATCTCTCCGGTGAGATGCTCGTTGATGATTCTCCGGTCGTTCTGCGTTGCGAGATTGTGTGCCCGTGCATCGATCCCGTATGGAGCGTTATTGAAGTCCGGCCCATAGTGGTTTGCATCGTTTGAGATCAAGAAGAAAATGTCCTTCCCGAGTTCAAGGTTACGCGCCGCGATGTACTCAACGCATATCCTGGCGAGACGCAGCGATAGATCCTCCATTCTTTCGAACGGCATACGTGTTACCATGATCGGAGTGATTTTCACATCCCGGTTGTAGTATTGAAGAAACGGAACGAGCGCCTCGATCGAATGCTCGAGCGCATGGGCTCTATTGCTGGTCAGGAGGTACTCAGGAGGCAGCTGTTTCCGGATGATCGATCGAAGCGGTGACATTTCCACATCCTTATATGGTCCCCGCCATCTGTCATACTCGTCGAGAATCACCACGTTCGATAGCGGCCCCAATTCTTTCGTGACGCTCGCGTGCGTCACACCGAAGATCACAACCTTCTTGGCGTGAATCATCGTATACAGCGGATAGTACACTCTGCCCGCATAGAGATAGTCATCGTGCACGGAGATGGCGGCGACCAGGTTTCCCTTCAGGGTCTCTGAAGGATCAGCATGCGATTCCAGGTATTTCATGAATGCCGTCATCTCGTCGGCATTCCAGCAGAAGCCAACCGAGTCACGAATCGGCCGGACAACCTGGGCTTCTAGAGACGCTGCTTGAAGAAACATAACCACGAGAAGAATCGAAAACAGCACAAGACAATGAGGCCGTCGGGTATTCATGATGACATTTTCCTCAATGGGCGATTCTGGTTCACTTCCCCGTCACGGTTCCCTCTTCACTCGTCTGTGCAGGATGCGATAAATCATCGGAAGTCCGAAGAAGAGGAGCAGGCTGGACGTTGAGAATCCTCCGATAACCGCAATCGCAAGAGGCCGTTGCATCTGGGCGCCTGCACCCATTCCCAGAGACAATGGCGTCAGGGCCAGAACCGCTGCGAGTGTGGTCATCAGAATGGGCCGGGCCCGGAGGCGCGTCGCACGTATCAGCGCTTCGTCCATTGTGATCCCGGAAGCATACGAGAGACGGAATTCGTGCATCACGAAAATCGCATTCTCCGCAACAATGCCGATAATCATAATGAGGCCGACGAGACTGGAGATATTCAACGTGACGCCGGTGAGCCACAATGCGCCTGCAACGCCGACGAGTGACAGGATATTCACGATGAAGATTGACAGAGGCACGGCGAATTCTCCGAATTCAAACAGCAGCACAATGAACACGAGAAGGAATGCCGCGAGGATGACGAACAGAAGGCCGCGAAAGGATTCCTGTTGGGTCTGATAGACACCGCCGTATTCCAGCACAATGGCGTCCGGCAGATGCACCGCGGAAGCGAGTTTCGCTTTGATATCGGTGATCGTGCCGCCGAGATCGCGGCCCGCAATGCGCGCGGTGACGGCAACCATCTGCCGCAGGCCCTCACGGTGGATTTCCGCCTGCCCGACCGTCTTTTCAATTGTCGCGACGGCACTAAGCGACACAAGGACGCCTGAGTTGTTTGTCAGTTGAAGTCGCGAGATGCGGTCCACATCGGTTCGGTAGGCATCGGGGAGACGGATGCGGACGGGGATCATCTTCTCCCCCTTCTGCACGGCGGTCTCTGCAGTTCCACGCATCATTGTTTCAATTTGATCGCGAACGTCCGCAGGATTGAGGCCTGCGAGCGACGCCTTCAACGGATCGACATGGATGACGAATGAAGGGCCGGAAATCACAATGCCGTCGAATGCATCCACAACACCGGGCACTCCCTCAATAGCCCGTTTCACTTCACGTGCTTTCTCATTCAACAGCTGTGCATCATCGCCGAAGAGCTTGATCTCCACAGGTGCCGGATTGTTCGTCAAGTCGCCAATCACATCCATCATGAGTTGACCGAATTCAATACGCAGTGCGGGCTCGGCGGTCTCCACCCTGGTGCGCACCTCGCCGATAACTTCCCCGATACTCCTCGTACGATTTTTCTTCAGCTTCACCAGGAAATCGCCGCTGTTCGGTTCCGTCAGAAAGAACCCGAGTTGTGTCCCTGTACGGCGCGCGTATGCTTCCACCTCGGGGATCGCCATCAGGATCCGCTCGACATCCGTCAGCATGCGGTGTGTTTCGTTCAACGCGGTTCCCGGCGGGGAGGTGTAGTCGAGGACGAACGCACCTTCATCCATTTCCGGCATGAAGTCACTCCCCAATTGCATGTACACAATGTACGTGAGGAACAGTATACCCAATGACAGGGGCACTACGATCCACTGATGAACGAGCATTCCCCGAAGGAGCCGTTCATACCACCGGACGATCGCCGATTCCCCTCGTTCCAGCGAGACTTCCTTGCGAAGGTCTTTCTCGCGAAGCACGAATGAGGAAAGGAGCGGTGCAAGCGTGATGGAGAGAACGAACGAAATCAGCATGGCGAACACCATGGTGACGGAGAGCGAAGCAAAGAACGCCCCCGTCACGCCGCCGAGAAACGCCAGAGGGATATGAATGACAATGGTGCTGGCGGTGGAGCCAATGATCGCAGGCATCAATTCGTGGACGGAAGCCGAAGCGGTTTCGATGAACATCGACGGCCGGAAGCTGTTTTGGCCGTCTCCCTTTCCGTACCGCCGCGCGTACTGAGAAAAGATGTTCTCGATAATGACGATGGAGTCATCGATGATCAATCCCACGGCAGCGGCAATGCCCCCGAGAGTCATGATATTGATTGTCAAGCCTGCCACGTACAGGCAGAGAAACGTGAGTGCGATGGTCGTCGGAACGATGAACAGGATAACCAGACTGATACGCCAGCTGCGCAGGAAGACCAGAAGAACAAGCATTGCCAGAACGATGCCGAACAGAATGCTGTCGCGTGTGCTGAGAATGGAACTCCGGATGAAGTCTCCCTGATCGTAGCAATTCTCCACGCGGACATCGGAGGGGAGATGGAGCGTCTTGAGTTTTTCCGAGATATCCCGGCCGATCTGCACAGTGCTGCCGGCCGGATGCTTCATAACATTGATGAGCACGGCATCCTGCCCATGGGCAGTCGTCCGGATAAACTTGTCCGCAACCGAGGGGTCGACATCGGCCAGATCCCGAACCCGGACGGGCACACCGCTCTGCACGGCAACCACGACGGAGCGTATATCGTCGGTGGTAACGAAGAGACTCGAAACGAGGGAAAGATACAGTTGGTAATTGTTGTCAACGAGTCCGGAGGATGCGACCAGGTTTGTCTTGTTGATGGCCTCGGCGACCTGGCGGATGTTGAGATGCCGTGCGTTGAGATCTGCCGGACGAATTCTCACGAGGAACTCGCGCGTGTCTCCGCCGGTGACTTCCACACGTGCGACACCATTGACGCGCATCAGCGCCGGTCGGATCTGATACAATGCGATATCGCGCAGTTCCACCTGTGAATGTTTGTCGGAGGTCAGGCTGTATCCCTGGATAGGAAAGACAGACACCGTCATCTGTTCGGCCTGGATCGAGGCGGTCGCCGGCAACTCATTGCGGATGTTCGCGATGCGCCCCTGGAGAAGTTGCAGCGTCTGCAGGACGTTGGTTCCCCAGTCAAGAACGATGGAAATCTCTGTCGACCCCCGTCCGGTGATTGACCGGACTGTCCGCACACCCGGGATTGAACTCGCCGCTTCTTCGAGGGGTTTGGTGACCTCCACCATCATTCGCTCCACCGGTTGTTCCCCGTTATCGGCGAGAACGACAATACGCGGAAAGGTGACATCAGGAAAGAGAGAGAGCGGAAGGTTCAGTGTCGCGGCGGCGCCGGAGATCAACAACACGACAACGGCAAAGAGAAATGCTTTGGCGTGCCGGTGCACGTAGGCGAACAGGTTCATCGCGAATCCCGACCGTTCATGATGACCCTCGTCGAGTCGGGTATTGCGTAGTTGCCCTCGGTAATGACATTCATGCCGCTTTTCAAGTCGGCACCGAGCACTTCGACCGTGGAGTCAGTGGACGCCCCGACTTCCACTGGCACCGAAAGCGCAAGGGAGTCCGGCGTGACAATGACGATGCTGGTTGCATTCTTCTCATCGTCGCGCAACACCGCCGATCGCGGCACCAGGAATGCGTCTTTGTGCACTCCGGTGACGATATCGGCCGTTCCGCCCATGTCCGGGCGGAGGCGAAGCGAACCTCGGTTCCCCTTTAGCCGGAGCCGCACGAGGGTGGTCTGGCTCTGCATGTCGGTTTTGGGGAGAACCGCGTCAACCACCGCCGCAAGCACATTCCCCTCCATGGAGGCGAAATGCACACCCGCCGTCATGCCGCTGTGAATGCGACTGACCTCCCGCATCGGCACTTCTGCCATAAAGACCACCGACGCGAGATCAAGAATAGTGCAAAGTTCAGCGTTCTCTGCAACAAGCTCTCCTGGATTGACGTTGCGTGACGCGACGACTCCACCGAATGGTGCCGTGACCGCGACCGTGTTCTCCGTCTTCTTCGCAAGTTGAAGAGCCCTGCCGGCTTCCGATTTTTGCTCGGGCGTTTGGGCCAGGCGTCCCAGGGCTTCCGCACCTGCGATTGCAGACTGCGATTCTCTTGTCAGGATGGTTGCCAGCACCTGGTGCAAATCAACGGGTGAGCCCTCGAGCACGTTCAGCATTGTTATCGTGCCGGCAACCGGGGAGAGAACCTTCTGCCGCCGGAGCACATCGGTCCGTCCGGTTACGGTAATCGTCTGCACCGCATCGCCGAGCGTGATGGGAACAGCACGGACTGCGACAAGGGCTTTAGGACTTTCCTGCTCTTTCTCTTCTTCGCTGCCATGTTTTGCGCAACCCGCAAGAGTGAACATCAGGACGGCAATGATCGCGAGGTGTATGTTGAACTGTGGTTTCATGGAGAACGCGTCACCGGGTCAGAAGTTGATCGATGTGAGCCAGAATATTTTGAACATCCACCAGGGCCTGGGTCTCCACACGCTTGCTTTCGATAAGCAATTGCTGCGCGGCAAGGACTTCGAGGGAGAGCGCGGAACCCGTGGCATACTTCGCTTTTGTCAAAAGGAAGTTGCCATCCGCCTGTTCAATGATCTGCCGTGAAGCACGCACGCGTTGCAGCACATTCGCAAACTGAAGCCGCAACGTACGCGCCTGGGCGTTGACTGTCCTGAGCAACTGTTCATGTTCGAGGCGGAGATTCTCGGAGGCGATTTGCTTTTGCTGCACACGCAGATCAGTTGCACCCCAGTTCAGGAGGGGAAGTTCCACGGTGACGCCAACGGAAAAGCCGAGAATCGGCTCGCGCTCATCCTGNNCGCTCATCCTGCGGGAGGCGGAGATTCTCGCCTGAGCTCACCATGCCTGCGTCTGCGATAAGAGAAACGGTCGGAAACAGTTCGTGACGCGTCACGTCGACATCTATGAGACTCTTGGCGATTTCCATCTTGGATCGCAGCAGGTCGAGATTTGAATCGGGCCGCTCAATGTGTATTGCTGCAAGTGAGTCCATAACGCTGTTTGAAAGAGCCTGGAGTGCGCCGGCTAGCACGAATGCAGTGTCCGGGGGCAGCCCTATGGTCTCTTCCAGCGCAATCATCGAGATTCCCACCTGTTCTTCTGTACGTTGGAGGTCGAGACGGGCATTGGCAATTTGCACTTCCGTCTTCATCACATCGGTGGAGGAAGCTGTGCCTCCTTTTGCAAGACGCTTGATGAGTTCAAGATACTCTTCAAGCTGACGGACGCTCTCCCGTTCGAGCTCACTTTCGCGTTGAGCCCTAAGTACATCAACGTATCCCTGACGCACGGCAAAGACGATGTCGCGCTCGCTCCTCCGGATGTCGGTCCTGCGCTGTTCCATGTCGACCTGCATCTGAGCCGTGCGAAGCCCGCGCACACCTCCATCATAGACCGATTGCTGGACAAAAAGCTGCGCGGCGTATTCTCCGCCATTCGAGATGGCTGGATCATAGCCGAAATGGTTGGCGGCCGGAGCATAGATGGCGAGAGCACCCAGTTTCACCTGGGGGTACTTCGTGGTGGCGAGTTCCTGCTGTGACAAATCGGATGTCCGGGCGAGGTTGTGCGCTGACTTCAGGGCCGGGCTGCGCTCTTTCGCCACAGCGACGCATTGCTCAAGCGTCCAACCTGTCTGCCCGATGGCGCAGAAAAAAGGCAGGCTGGCAAGCACAACCAACGCCGGGACCACCCGTAAGTTCATTTTTGTAGGAAAGGTGAAGTGTGTGGTATGCACCAAGATACGAATTCGTGATGACCGAATCACGTGAAAGGAGCATAAATCTCCCCTGTTGACGATCAAAGATCTCGGCAGAGGCGTCGTTGACCCTACTCGTTCTCTTCGCCTTCTTTCTCTTCTTCTTTCTCTTCTTCCTTCTCGGACTTCCCAGCTGCCTTCTTCTCAAGAATCTTCCCGGCAGGGTCTATGGAGATCGAGTACTTTTTTCCCTTCACCGCGACGGCCAGTTCGTATTCCACTGCAGACTCCCGTGTTGTCTTTTCCGCTTTGAGAATTTTGGCGTTGGGAAGTTCCTTCAGAAGTGCAGCCTTCACAGTTTCGGGGAGCTCTCCGGGGGCCATGGTCTCTTCGATCTCATAGACTTTCCCATCCTGCGTGTACAGCAGATCACGCCGCATCGATCCGTCCTTGCTCTCGATTTCGTAGTACTTCACGCCTTTCTCTGTCTCGGTACTTGCACCCAGGATTTTCGCTTTGGGATACGCCTTCTGAAATGCGGCGCTGACTGCAGCCGGCAAATCTTTGGCGGTGAATTTGCCCTTCTTTTGAGCGTACGCACTGTCGACGTTGCACGCACATGCAAGCAACGCAAGAACAACGATGGATCCGAGAACGGACTTCATGGTGTTTTCCTTTCATAATGAATGGTTAAACCGGAAGCTGCCGACACAAAGATAAAATCGAAAGATGAAAAGGACATGAAAGACAAAGGGTTAGCCGGAGGCCTTAAGGTTGGGGAATTCAATGCGGAAGGTAGATCCTTTGCCGGCAACGCTCTCTACTCTCACACGGCCACCATGCAACTCGGCAATACGCTGCACTATTGCCAGTCCAAGTCCGGATCCCGGTTCTGCCGTGCGTGTTAACGCTCCCCGCCGAAACCGGTCGAAAATGAACGGCAACTCCTCTGCAGGGATTCCTTTGCCCGGGTCCGTAATAGTAATGCTGACTTTTGTATCATCGCTTCCGAGTTGTATGCCCACTGTGCTCCCGGCAGGAGAATACTTGATCGCATTGTCGATGAGATTGGACACTGCACGTTGGAGACGATCTTCATCGCCATTGATTTCGCAGACTTCTTCGATATGCAAATTGAGTGCAATGGATCTCTCCGCCGCAAGACTCGCCATCCGCCGGCACGATTCCGCCAGCAGTTCGTCAAGCCGGACTGGTTTGCGGGCAATCAGCTGCTCCGATGAATCGAGCCTTGTGAGCAGCAAGAGGTCATCGGTCATCCGCTTGAGGCGGTCAATCTCAGAGAACCCGAGACGGATACTTTCCTGAGCTTCAGCATCCTTGACCCGCGCCGACGCGAACTCCAATTCGGATCGAAGAATCGTCAGCGGTGTGCCATATTCATGCGAGAGGTCCGCAATAAATTGCTTCTGAGCCGCGAATGCTGACTGCAGCCGCTCGATCATCGCGTTGAGCGTCCGGGTGAGAGCCCCAATTTCATCATTGCTCCTGCCAGGAGGGATACGCCCGGTCAGGTCGCGGGCGTTAATCCGGTTTGCGGTATCGATAATATTCGAAATCGGTCTGAACGACCGCTTGATGATCAACGACGTCGCGACGCCGAGCAAGAGGAGTGCCATCGGAAGAGCAAAGATGAACAGCGTGCGTAATCTGTTCACTGCCGATGCAACCTGGGTGAGGGGCGCGATGATCTGCAGTGCATAGTGTTCACCGTCTTCCACATCTACGTACCACCACACCGAACGGAAGGGCCTGTCCACAAGGGTGGTAAACTGAACGGAGTGACGATTTCTCTGAACCGACTGCCACGCTTCTATCGGGAGTAGCGCGATGAGCGAATCTGCAAGAAGAGTTGTGCCGGCCGTGTCCACCAGTCGGAATTGTGCATGGGAGAGTTCCGCCGGAATCTGGTGTCTCAATTCGTTCAACCGGGGAAAACCGCCCTCGGCCTTCTGCTCTTCCAATTCCGACTCCAGTGCGGTAGCACAGCCTTGCATCTGTGCATCAAGCGCTGCTATGGATGCGTTCTCGAAGCTCCTCAAAATCCCCACAGCCAATGCGGCCAGAACAAGAGCGAACACAATGGATGAAGCCGCTACGATGCGTGTGCGAATAGAGAGCATGAAGACTCCGGTCACGGTTCCCGATCGGAAAAGACATACCCGGCCCCTCGCACCGTGTGAATGAGCGAGTGGGAGAAAGTCTGGTCGATCTTCTTCCGCAGGAACCGGACGAACGATTCGATCACGTTGCTGCGCGGGTCAAAATTCATATCCCAGAGGTGCTCGGAAATCTCTTCCCGGGTCACAATGCGGTTGGGTTTCATCATGAAGAGTTCGAGGAGGGCAAACTCTTTTGCAGTGAGGGCGATGTCACGCCCTTCCCTCGACGCCTTGCGCAGATTGAGATCCAACCGCAGACCGAAAAGTTCAAGCAGCGTGGTCCGGACTTCCGTGGCTCTTCTGGCCAGAGAGCGAATGCGTGCAAGGAGTTCTCCGACATGGAACGGTTTCACAAGGTAGTCGTCGGCCCCGCTGTCCAATCCCTTGATCCTGTCTTCAACCTCACCCAGAGCGGTCAACATGAGGATGGGAGTAAGCACCTTTGCCTGTCGGAGGTTGGTACACGTGGTCCAGCCGTCCTGTCGGGGAAGCATAACATCGAGAATGATCACGGCATACGTAGCAACCTTCGCGAGCTCCTCCCCTTTTGCGCCATCGGAGGCGATGTCCACGGCGTACGCATGCGCTTTCAGGTGCTTCGCAATTGACGCGGAGAGGACGGCGTCGTCTTCGATGAGGAGTATTCGCATGATAGTGTATGATGAAGATATGCCTGGGAGATGAAAAGAGCATGAAAAAGGGGGGAAGAGACGGTGTCTCGAGCCGTTTTGACTACAACGATAATTCCCATCCCTTTTCATATTCACGACGGCAGAGCGCTGATGCTTGAGGGTCGTTCACGACATGTCCATTCGACGCATCAAGCCGTAATGCACGGTTCAGTTTCCAGGCAACATTCGAGAGCTGCAGCATTGTCACTGCGACATTGCCTTCATGTATGGGTGAGCGCAATGTTTCCCCTTCCCGAATCGCATTGACGAGGTTCTGGAAATGACTGTCCGTCATGGAATCCATGCTGCGCACATCCGTCGTCGAACTTCGTGTATCCGTCGAATACTCATCGATCATCTTGTTGTCAAGTGTGAAGACCTGATAGCCGCCCCGATCGATGAGCACCGATCCTGATGTTCCGTGGATCACCGCTCCGCGGTCCCGGTCATACTGCCGTTTGCCCTGACAACTCAATCCCTCCCACGTGATCATGGCATTGTCGTATTCATAGCCCGTCATCAGTGTATCATAGAATTCCCAATCGTCCTTGTAGTGATACCTTCCGCCGGACGCGGTGACGACGTTAGGATACCCGAGCCCCATTGCCCAGCGGCAAAGATCCACCTCATGTGTGCCATTGTTCAATGTCTCACCCGTGCCCCAGTGCCAGAACCAATGCCAGTTGTACGGATGGACGTTGTCCTTGTACGGACGCCGCGGCGCCGGACCCTGCCACAGCTCCCAGTCAAGATATCCCGGGACAGGAACCTGTCTGCCGGTCCCAATCGATTTCCGCGTGTTACAGTACCACGCTTTCCCGAAATACGGCTTGCCGATGAGCCCTTCATGAATTTTCTTCACGATGTCAATGGTATGAGGGGATGAGCGCTGCTGGGTCCCNNGACCAGGAGTTCGCCTTCATGCGGATTGTGACTGCATGGCTTCTCCACATAGACATGCTTCCCTGCCTGCAGGGCCATGATGGCCATGGGAGCATGCCAGTGCTCGGGCGTCGCGATCGAGACGGCATCCACATCGGCCGACTCCAGCACTTTCCTGAAATCCTTTTCCTTCACGGGGCTCCGGCCAAACTTCTCTTTCACGGCGTCCGCGAACTTGTCAAGTTCTCTGCTGTCGACGTCGCACACGTGGGAGACGGCGGCACCACGGTTGGCG
>PMMO01000006.1 GCA_003162215.1 Ignavibacteriota bacterium | reverse complement strand
GACGACGCGCGCAAGAGGTTGACAATCGGTGCGCGGAATGGCTCGTACCCCGGAGTGCTTCAGAACCGTACGCTCCGCGTGGTCGTGGTCAGGGAGAACAGCGGCGTCGGTGAGGATGTATCAGGGTCTCCCGACAGGACGATTCCCTATGCCGGAACAGAGGTAGCCGCGGACCTCAAGTGAGTTGGTGCCTGACGAGCTCATTGCCGGGTGACGTACTCACCGTAGTTCGCCTGGCGACTTCTGCTGGGAAGAAACAGTGCAAGCATTTGGGAGGGGATATCGCTATGAGGAGACTGTTCATCGCAGTACTTTTGGTGTCTGCACTGGCCAATACTTCGCATAGCCAGTCTGTTGTCGATACGACGTTGCTTTTGTCGAAGAATGATATGCAGTGGTGGCGCGATGCGAAATTCGGGCTGTTCATACACTTTGGGCTATATGCGATTCCCGGCAGGGGAGAGTGGGTGATGTGGGAGGAACAGATCGATACGGCCGAGTACTCAAAGTTGCGAGACAAGTTCACGTGCGAGAAATTCGACGCCGCCCAGTGGGTGGATATCGCCAAGCATGCCGGCTGCAAGTATATGGTTGTTACAGCACGGCATCACGACGGTTTCTGCCTGTTCGATACACATTTTGGCGACTATGATGCCAGGCACAGTGCGGCGAAAAGAGACCTGATCGGTGAGTATGTGGACGCGGCGCACAAAGCCGGGATGAGGACTGGCATCTATTATTCACCTCTTGATTGGCGATACCCTGGATTCTTCTTTCCCGAGCTCTATCGCACGAACGCAGAAGAGATGAAGAAGCAAACCTACGCCCAGGTTCGCGAATTGCTGACACAGTATGGGAAGATCGACATCCTGTGGTATGACGGAGGCGAGGACAATTGGCTTGGATTCGGAGGCCTGAAGTGGGATGGTGGGAGCGGCTGGCACACGCGCGGGTTCGAGAAGCCATACACCGGCAAATTCAGCTGGGGGCCGATCAAGTTGAACACAATGGTGCGCGAACTTCAGCCGGCGATCGTTATTAGCCAGCGCAGCGGATGGATGGGGGATTTTGAAACTCAGGAAGTGCGGCTCAGGGAACCTACAGAAAACAGGCCGTGGGAACTCTGCACCAATCTCGGCGGCACGGCCTGGGGCTGGACGCCGTCCGCGGCTGCGCAGGCAATGAGTCTGGATAGCTGTATTGCATTGCTTGTGCGGGTCGTCAGCCAGGATGGCAATCTGCTTTTGAATGTCGGCCCGCGACCTGACGGTTCCATAGAGCCGGCACAGGTGCACTGGCTGAAGGAAATCGGCGATTTTCTCCTGAAGTACGGGGAGAGCATATACAATACGCGCGGCGGGATTTATGATGCCCGGTGGGGCGGATCGACGATCACTGAGCGGGCAGTATACGTGCACATCGTGAATGTTCCCCCGGAGAAGGCGGTGAGCTTGCCGCCAATCTCTCAACAAGTCACTTCTGCGAGGTACTTGCGGGACAATAGCAAAGCTACTTTTGTGCAGTCAGATGCAGGAATTTCGTTGGTGAATATCGCCGACAGGCAATCCGAACCGGATTTGATAATCAAACTCACGTTGAAATAGATGCCGGCGGTACGGTTGATCGACGGCACGCCCCCGGTCGTTGGGGGCGCCCGATGGTCACCCGGCAGCCAGCTCCTGTATAAGTGTTGGGGCCTTGGGAGCCACAAGTCCGCAGAGCATCGAATGGTACAGTTCTCACGGCGCTGCTAACATATACAGCTACGACGCAAACGGCAATTCTGCCTTCCGCAGGCCGGTAAGAAAGATGAATTTGAGCGCGTCTACCCAGTGGCCGTCGACGTTTTTCCAGATTGCCTGTAGTTCATCATCTGTATAGAAATCGGGCCTTCCCGTCGAGGCGATTCGGAGCATTTCCAGTTTCGACGCAGGGTTCCTCGCCAGGTATTCTGACTCGACCGCAAATTTGAAAAGGGAACGGATGATGTGGGGACGGATGCGCTTTCCGTTGACACGGTAGTCGAGATAGAAAGTCCTCGGTCCTCGGGCGGAAGATTTCGATTTGAGCGTGACTCTTGGAGTGGCCATCCGATTATCCTACCTTTCCCTGTATATCCCTGAAAGATGGGCACGATTTGGACACGCGGACAAGTCGGTGATTGGTAAGCTGTTGGAAATGCTGGGGATACTGAAGTCCTGCGGAGAGGGAGGGATTCGANNCTCTTGGGGTTGTCCGATTCCGTCCCATCTCCTTGTATATCCCTACATATCCTTACAAACTGGTCACGATTTGGACACGGAGTGCCCTTGTTTGCGTTTCAATGATACCTCTCCGCACGTTTATTGTCACGCCGATTTCGATTTTGATCGTCGCTTCGGCTTCTTGGAGCGGGACTTTCCCAGGTCGCCCTTCTCTAATGCCTCATCGAGTTCCTTCTTCTGGTAACGCACAGAGCTCCCGAGTTTCTTGAAGGGTATTCTTCCTTCGCTCGTGCACCACTATATTACGGCGTGGGGTTGGGGAATGGATCCGCGAAGAGCGGGGCGCAGGCATTGGAAGNNATTTCGCGGCCATCCTGATGGATATGCAGATGCCGGAGATGGATGGTCTGGAGCTCGCCAGAACAGTAACGGCCGACCCCGATCTGGCGGGTACGCGCCTTATCCTGCTCACATCGATGGGAAATCAGAACGTCGCGCTCATGGAAGGGGCGGGATTCAAAGCGGGTCTCGCGAAACCCATCAGGCAGTCACAGTTATTCGATTGCATTGCCGGGGTGATGGCCAATGCTCCGGAGAAAGCAGGCGATGGAATGGATGAAAAGGCGGGAACACCGGGCGGGATTGATGAGGTGGAAAAGCCGGGCGCGAATACGTCAGTGAAGAGCGAGAGAAATTTGCGGATACTGGTTGCCGAGGATAACCTCGTGAACCAGAAAGTGGCTGAGCGGATGCTCAAGAAGCTCGGCTACGCCGCTGATATCGCCGGGAACGGGGTTGAGGCGACAGACGCCGCGGGTCTCATTCCGTACGATATCGTGTTTATGGATTGTCAGATGCCGGAAATGGATGGATTCGAAGCGACGGATCTGATCCGCAAGATGGATGGAAACACCAGACACACGGCGATTGTCGCGATGACGGCGAATGCACTTCAAGGGGACAGGGAGAAGTGCCTTGCTGCAGGCATGGACGATTACATCGCAAAACCCATCAAGCAAGCCGATCTGGGGAGCGCAATCGACCGCTGGTCACCCCGTGCGCAGATTGCGGTGCAAGATTCAACGAAGGAGCCCGTAACCGGTGACGTCCCGGCGGTGTCGGTCATCGACGAAATGCGCGGCAATGCGGGTGAAGACCAGCCGGACGCGGCGGAGTAGCTTCTCAGGAAAACGGCATCTTTCCTTCGCCTGTCCGGTTCCGGATGGTTTTCTCTACCCGGACCCCTGTCGACCGGGTATGTCACTCTCTCAGTCGGGCTTGATTTAGCGCAAAAGCAAGAGCTTCTTCGTGGCCACGAAACTTTCTGTCTGCAGTCTGTAGAAATACACTCCGCTCGCTAACGCCGATCCATCGAATTTCACCTCGTAAGACCCCGCTTCCTGTTGCGCCTGAATCAGGCCGGCAACCTGCTGGCCGAGAGTATTGTAGACAGTCAGATTGACGCGTGATCGACAAGGCAGGGCATATCGAATCGTCGTGGTCGGGTTGAACGGATTGGAGTAGTTCTGAGATAGTGAATAACGTTTGACGATGTTACTCATATCTCTTGAGAGATCTGTTGTATTTGCAGGAATCCATGAAACAGTGATTCTGTAGCCGGTAGAACCGTTCCTGGTACCCGTTCGAGATGCGTGTCCAACTTGCTATTTCGGTGGTGGACACGTCAAGGCAGTCACTCGTCCCCGGCGAGAAATGGTGCAAACATCAGATGAACGAGAACCTGCCCTCTCAAATCCGACACGGAGGCCACGGCTGCGCCATCCTGTCGATCTGGTTGCACTGTGGGAAATGTACTCTGCAACTATGACTCTATCAACAATCTACTCACAGGAAGTGTGCATAGCCGATAATAAACTCCGGGAAATGCAGAGGATGGGTTCATTTTTGAGAGGAAAAGGGGGGCGTTTTTTTTGAGATTATTAGGTGTTTTGTCGAGATCACTTGACATTTTGTACGCNNAGGTACAGGATGATTGACCGCCCGCTTCGCGGTCTGCCGGCAGAGCAGGGGCTGTACAGTCAGCACAATGAACATGACGCTTGTGGCATCGGTTTCGTAGCGAGCGTCAACGGCGCCAAATCCCACGACATTATCGTCAA
>PMMO01000117.1 GCA_003162215.1 Ignavibacteriota bacterium | reverse complement strand
TCAGCGCTCGTTGCGAACAAGGGACAGGGATCTGGCATGCGCCTCCTCGATCTTGGCATGTACGATCTTGGTGCGATGATCTTTGGCTCAATCGGGATTCTTGATTATGCGTTTGCGATTTCGAGTGGAACGGTCAGTGCGACCTCGTATGGTACGCAGAACTCAAACAGTGACCTGGGCAAGATTTTCCGCCTGGCAGTCACGCCGATGACCGGGCTCACAATCGGTGCCGCCTATGAGTGGGGCGCTTACCTGGAGGAGCCCGATCAATCGCCGCCGCGCAATGTGAATGTGAATACGTACCTGCAGAAGACGGCTGAGATCGATATCGAGTTCAGCCGCGGACATCTTGTGATGAACGGGCAGGCCGTTTATACTACTTGGCCTGTCCCTCTTGAAACGCGCGACGAAAATCTCTCGGTGTTCGGCTACTATCTGGATGTGAGATACACGATTCTTCCTGGACTTTACCTCGCCCTCCGGTCCAGTGGCTTGCGGTTCGCCGATGCGCGACTGGAAGGGATCAACCAGCCATGGGACTACAATATGACGGAATGGGAATGTGCCGCCGGGTACTTCATTGACCGGGACGTCCAGCTCAAGCTCGTCAGGGGCGAGACGCGCACCCGGGGAGGAAGTAATCCTAAGGACAATCTCACGGCTGTTCAACTTGCAGTCGCGTTCTAAGCACAATGACATTTCGAAACAAGATATTATTCTCGATCTGGGCCGTCGTTTTGACCCTTCTCGTTATCACGTTTTTCATTTTGAACTACTGGATGAGAAGCAGAATCAGGGAGACGTTTTCCGGGGAACTTCAGACCGGCCTCTCAACGGTCGCTGTGCACGAAAAACTTCAATCCGCGCAGCTCATCCGGGCATGCATGGTCATTGCCGAGTCACCCCGTCTTCGTGCCGTCGTCGAGCTGGGGGATGACAGGACCGCGTACCAGCTCTTGCAGGAATTGAACAAGACCACGCTCAGCCAGCTCATTGTGTTGACCGATCGGGAAGGGCGGCCGCTCGTCCAATTCCGGCATGGGAGCAAAGACCATTGGGATATTGCATCCTCGCAGACAATCAAAAGTGCCCTACGTGATGTCGCATCTACAGAGGTGGCGCCGATCCGCGGTGGCATCTATCGTGTAGTTTCCGTCCCAATGGTCATCGAGACTGAACTTGTTGGGACGCTTACAATCGGCTTCGAGATCACCGGCAACGACCTTGCGACATTGAAACGGGCCACGAATTGCGACATCCTTCTTGTCACCGATCAGAAAACCTTTCTGTCGACTCTCGATTCTGCCGAAGCACGCTCACTGGTATCGGCCCTCGGGCCACCCCGGGCACTTCAATTCACATCCGGCGAGGAGAGTTCCGGCACCGCTTTTTCTTTCAGCACCGACGAAGGAGAGTATCTTGGCATAACATATCGCCTAAGCCAGCCGACCGGAACGGACTCAAGCGAAGTTTTCTATCTCATGCTAAAGCCGCTGAGCCGGGAAGTCCGCCAGGCGATGACCTCCATTCTCGGCACTTTCGGGGCTGTCTCGTTGATCTTCCTTATGCTCACAACGATCATCGGCCTTGTCATGTCAAGGAGCATGACTCGCCCGATTTCAGAACTGGTCAGGGGGACTACGGAGATCAGCCAGGGAAACTACGACTACGCCATTCATATCCGCGGTAGAGATGAACTCAGCATTCTTGCACAACGCTTCATGGCAATGAGTTCCTCGCTCAAAGAGAAGATCTCAGAGCTGGCAAAGTTGAATCAAGACCTTCTTGAAAGAAACAGGGACCTCGACGAGACCCTCCGCAAGCTTCAGTCGGCGCAGGAGGAAATTGTCAGGAGCGAACGCCTTGCGGCGACCGGCAAGATGACGGCCCAGCTGGCGCACGAAATCAACAATCCGATACACAACATCCAGAGCTGCCTGAACTCCGCGCTCAAGCGACTCTCCCAGGAGACCAGAGGGAGAGATCTGATCGAAGTGGCGTATGACGAGGCCGGCAGACTCTCTCGCCTGACCGGCCAGATGCTCAACTTCTACCGGGGTTCTCTGGTAGAGGAGGAAATGAAGCCAACGAACCTCAACGACATGCTCGACGAGGTCATCGTGTTGATGCGGGACGAACTGTCGGCGAACAAGATCACTTTACGTACAGACATTAAGAAGGAGCTTCCGGTTGTCAGGGGGTCACGTGACAAACTCAAACAGGTTATCCTGAATTTGATCTCGAATGCGCGCGATGCCATGCCGCAAGGCGGCCACCTGGACGTCATCGCCTACGTCGGGAATGGCAATGTCCGGCTGGCTGTGAAGGACGAGGGGGTCGGAATTGCCAAGGAGAATCTTAATCGGATTTTTGACGCGTTCTTTACCACGAAAGGCAAAGTGAGCGGCGTCGGCCTGGGGCTCTCCGTATGCTACGGAATCGTGAGTCAACACCGCGGCTCCATCGAGGTGGAAAGCACTCCCGGCAAAGGCTCCTCATTCACTGTTGTACTTCCGT
The DNA here is from genome assembly GCA_003162215.1 of Ignavibacteriota bacterium. Classification (GTDB taxonomy): domain Bacteria; phylum Bacteroidota; class Ignavibacteria; order UBA10030; family UBA6906; genus Fen-1255. The sequence goes on along the minus strand of PMMO01000117.1, from coordinate 7,117 downwards.
ATGACGGATGAATCATGACGATCCCGGCAAAACCAGGAATTATGATTGTCGATGATGACCTCGCGTTTCGCATGGGGACACAGGCATTACTGGAGGATCACGGGTATGCCGTAACCCATGCAGCCACCGGCGATGAGGCAAAGAGAAAGCTCTCCGAAGAACCGTGCGATTGTGTCCTGACGGACCTGGTCATGCCCGGTATCAATGGCATTGACCTCCTGCAGTATATCAGGAACAGCCATCCTGAGGTGCCCGTCATCATGGTAACCGGTTTCGCCTCGATACGCACGGCGGTGGACGCTATGCGGCTCGGCGCGCATGACTACGTGACCAAGCCTTGCGAGAACGCCGAGCTGCTGATCAAGATAGAGAGAGCACTGGATGTTCGAGGGAAGGACCGCGAACTGAAGCATCTGCGTGAGGAATTGCAGGACAAGTTCAGCTTCGGAACGATGATCAGCCACAGCCAGTCCATGAAACAGGTTTTTCGACAGATTCAGCAGGTGACCGATGCCGATGTCACGGTGCTCATTCAGGGCGAAAGCGGAACAGGAAAGGAACTGGTGGCCCGGGCGTTGCATGTAAACAGCTGGCGAGCCGCACACCCGTTTGTCGCGGTAAACTGCTCTGCGATTCCAGAAAGTCTGCTCGAAAGCGAATTGTTTGGTCACGAAAAGGGAGCTTTTACCGGGGCCGTGAGGCAGCGTTTGGGCAAGTTTGAGGAAGCGCACAGCGGAACGCTTTTCCTCGACGAAATAGGAGACACTCCGCCGTCGGTTCAAGCGAAATTGCTGCGCGTTCTTCAGGAGAAAACCATCGAGCGCATCGGAGGGGGAGCGCCGATCGCCGTGGAAGCTCGCGTGGTCGCCGCCACAAATCGGAATCTCGAGCTTATGATGCTCCAGGGAGATTTCCGGGAAGACCTCTTCTACAGGCTGAACGTCTTTCCGATAACGCTGCCTCCACTTCGGGAACGTCTCGAGGATATCCCGATTCTTGCCAATCACTTCATTCAGCAGTACGCGGATCTGGGAAAAGGGAAGGTGAAGTACATCGCGCCGGCGGTCATGAGCGAAATGGTGAGCTACGGTTGGCGTGGCAACATCCGCGAACTGGAAAACCTGATCAAGCGCGCCATCATCAAATCATCTGGAGACACAATTACCTCCCTGGAGCTCCCCACCCGAAAAGAACCCGAGAGACCGACTGCAGATGAAAGCCAGACATCGGCCGACACCAATGCTCCCTACAAAGACTACATCTCATCAATCGTTTCCCGGGCCGAGGAGTCGTATCTTGTGAAGATGTTGCACCTCCACAAAGGCAACATCAATCAGGCTGCAAAAAACATGGAGATTGACCGGAAGACGATCTATCGGAAAATTGCGGAATACCACCTCGACCCAGCCTCTTTTCGGCACTGACTCGACTCCCTCTGGATTGCCGTGCTATTTTCCACCCTGTTTTGCGATCACTTTGTCAGCAAATTTCTTGTAGGTGGCTGCCGGAACGATCTTCCTCTTCGTCAGATCGGTCTTCGCTTTGTATGGCCGTCCCTGAATGATCGCCTTGGCGTAGGCATCCCCGACTCCGGGCAGAGTTTTCAGCTGATCTTCAGTCGCAGTGTTCAGGTCGATCAGAGAAAGCAGCGGATCCGTCGACAACTTGACTTCCTTCGTGGCGGCGGGCTTTTTCGCCGGAGTCCCCTTCTTCTGTGCATACCCGGTAGAGCCGGCAAGTGCCAAACAGAGAACGACGACCACACCGAGGAACAACATGGATGCGCGCTTCATAACTTTCCTCCGAGAATGAATGGTGAGACAGTGTAACGGCAATGGTGGCAGCGAAATATACACGTTCATTTCCGAACAATCAACAGGTACCTTCTCTTACAGGTGGTCCGTACTATCTCGGTACTATCCTGTGAGAGCTTGGGCTTTGCTTTCTGCGACCGAGTGCCTCAATTCATCGACACGACAATCCTGTTGACCGTCTCGTGCAATGGTTACACGTCCAGGTGCGTGTTGAGGGTTGTGCCTGTCCGGAAAAGTTCCGATATTTTAGAAACATCGAGTCCCACAAACACTTGCCTATCGAAACCGTCGTTTTGCACGCGGAGATCGTAGTCAGAAAATCAACTAAGTCTTTCCGATATGTCAGACAAATCTCCCATGTCTCAATTTCCCTACCTACCATCATGAACTGGCAAGCTTGCTTTACAACCGTGTGGTTGTTGTGCTTCTCGCTGCTTCCGGCAGTGGCATTAGCGCACAAGGGTCCATCGCAGGCGGAAGTCGACGCCGTTGCCGGAGAACGTGAGCGGTTGTCGATGGATTTGGGCTGGCGTTTTGCGTTAGGACATGCCATCGATGCGAAGAAGGACTTCGACCACGGCACAGGCTACTTTTCGTACTTTGCGAAAACGGGCTATGGCGATGGGGCTGCCTCAACAGACTTTGATGATCGTGNNGTACCACACGATTGGTGCGTCGAACTTCCATTTGATGCGCGCGGCGGGCATAGTCACGGGTATAGGGCCATCGGACGCGATTTCCCCGAAAACAGCGTAGGCTGGTACCGCAAGACCTTTGCAATACCCGAATCAGACCAGGGCAAACGTATCTCCATCGAATTCGACGGTGTGTATCGCAATGCCATTGTCTGGGTGAACGGTTTTTATGTCGGGACCGAACATAGCGGCTACACCAGTTTCAGTTATGATATCAGCGATTACCTCAATTATGGCGGAGACAATGTCGTAGCGGTTCGTGTCGATGCAACCATGGAGGAAGGCTGGTTCTACGAAGGGGCGGGAATCTACCGGCATGTGTGGCTTACAAAGACCTCTGCTCTGCACATCGCGTGGCACGGGACTTTCGTCACTACGGAGCTGAAAGACCTGGCTGCAGATGTTACGGCACGCACGACTGTCGTCAATGAATCGAGAGTACCATCTACGTTCGAAATTGAAGAAACCATTTTCGATGCCGAAGGGAAAATCGTCGCTTCGGGCTCGCAGATGAAACTGCTACTCCGCCCTGGCGGCAAGACTGAGTACTCCAACATCTACACTGTGGCCCATCCAGCGTTGTGGTCTCTTGAAACACCTATCCTGCACAAGCTCAAAACAGTTGTCCGTGCAACCGGAAAAGTGGTCGACACCTACGAAACCTCCTTTGGGATCCGCACTGTCCGGTTCGATCCCAATGAAGGCTTTTTTCTGAATGGGAAACATCTGAAAATCGCCGGTGTCGCCGTTCACCAGGATCACGCGGGGGTCGGAACAGCCCTTCCCGACGCCTTGCAGGAATACCGAATCAGATGTTTGAAGGAAATGGGGAGTAACGGCATCCGCACGGCACACAATCCACCCACCCCGGAACTCCTGGATGCTTGCGACCGTTTAGGAATGCTTGTGCTAGACGAGAACAGACTCATGGGGAGCAACGAAGAACATTTCAGTTGTCTCGAACGCCTCATGAAGCGCGACCGCAACCACCCGTGTGTGGTCCTTTGGTCACTCGGAAATGAAGAATGGGCCATCGAAGGCAACATCAAAGGTGCTCGCATCGCCACCACCATGCAGACTTTTGCCCAACGTTTCGACTCGTCGCGGGCTATCACTGCTGCAGTCAGTGGCGGATGGGAAGGTGGCATTGGGAGAGTCACACAGGTGATGGGCTATAACTACATTGGGCACGGCAACATCGATGGCCACCATGCTCAGTTTCCGTGGCAGGCCGGCATAGGTACGGAAGAAAGCAATACTGCCGGCACACGTGGAGTCTATGAAACCGACAGCCGGAACGCGCATATGGCGCCGACCAACCACATGCCGGGAAATATCGGAACAGAATCGTCATGGCAATTCTATGCACTCCGTCCGTTTCTTTCCGGTTTATTCTACTGGACAGGCTTTGACTACCGGGGCGAATCGAACCCGTACGACTGGCCTGCGGTAAGTTCTCAATATGGCATTCTTGATTTGTGCGGTTTCCCGAAGGATATTTTCTATTACCTCAAATCATGGTGGGGAAAAGAACCAGTACTGCACATCATGCCGCACTGGAATTGGCAGGGACGCGAAGGGCAGGAAAAAACAGTCACCGTCTACAGCAACTGCGAGCAGGTAGCATTGTTCCTCAATAGCCGAAGCCTTGGGAAACAGGATATGCCGGTCAACGGTCACCTTGAGTGGAAGGTAACGTACGAGCCCGGGGTTGTGCTGGCGCGTGGATATCGAGCCGGCAAAGAAATCCTGACTCAGAAAGTGGAAACCACGGGCGATCCAGCGGTGCTTCAAGCTACTGCGGACCGGGTCGCTCTTCAGGCTGATGGCGAAGATCTCTCGGTCATCACCGTGCAGGTCAATGATGCCCGGGGTTTGGCCGTACCGCTTGCCGGTAATGAAATCAGTTTTGCTCTTGGCGGGCCCGGGAGAATACTCGGTGTTGGCAACGGTGATCCATCGAGTCATGAGGTGGAGAGGATGTTCGAAACCATTCGCACCGCGAGGATCGAAAACCTGAGAGAATTGCCTGTGAATAATCTGGCCAATCGTTCGGAAGTAGCGCCTGGATTTGATGATTCGGGCTGGAAACCTGCTTTCAATAGTCAGAGTGACGACTGGACGGCGTACACCGACTCACTTATCGTTGTTCGTGGTACGTTTGAGTTGCCTGATATGACAACCGCATCAGAAGTGAACCTCTTCCCAAAAAGCATTATCGAGAACCAGTCGATGTTCGTGAACGGGCATTGCGTGGGTATCCGCGTCAACCGTGACGATCCTGGCCAATCGTTCAGACTCGACCGCCAGCTCGTCAAACCAGGTCGAAACGTATACGCCATTACAGGCAAGCGGTTCAGGAAGAGGCATCAGTGGGACACGCCGAATACGGATCCCGGTCTGCTGCAGATACTCTCTCCCGCAGGGCAATGGAAGCGCAAGGCATTTAACGGCTTGGCACAGATTCTTGTTCAATCGACAAGGCAACCCGGCGAGATGACATTGTCGGCCAGCTCCCCGGGTTTGAAACCCGCTGTAGTGAAGATACGATCGCGTGCTGTTCGGCCTCAGCAATCCCCGGACCGACCTTCACGTGATTGACACTCGGAGAGATCAACTCGGGATGGTTCATCCGATATCCAAACCGGGTTCACAATTCCAGCAGTCACTTACTCTGACCGAAGGGATGCTTCACGTCCCCGCGCTCGGCAGTCCGTGAAGGTCTGGCAGCAAAGCAATTTCAATGCGACGGTTCCGACTTCTTCCGAAAAGAGTCTTGTTCGTCGCCACCGGGTGAAACTCCGACATGCCGACCGCCTCAAGCCGCGCAGGGCCGATGCCTACCTTGTCCTGGAGGAACCGAACGACATTTGTTGCGCGCGGCGGCCATAGTCACGGGTATAATGCCATCGGACGCGAATTTCCCCGAAAACACCGTAGGCTGGTACTGCAAGACCACTGCATTACCGGAATCAGACCTGGGCAAACGCGTCTCCATCGAATTCGACGGTGTGTACCGCTATTGCATTGTCTGGGTGAATGGAGGAAGGCTGGTTCTCCGAAGGGCGGGAACCTACCGGCATGTGGGCTTACAAAAACCTCTGCTCTGCACAGAAACCAGGACCCTTGTCACCGGTCCCGCGACCTGTGGATACCACAAAGTGACGTGGGATGGACGAAACGACGATGGCATCCCCGTGGAGAATCGCTTCGATAGTGACACTTGACTCAGAACGCAAGGGCCGGGACATGAGGGTACGTCAAGCCAATATTGGCCGCCGCGCGCTCATGAATCCGCCGGCGTGTGATTTTTGCGGATGTCCCGGGCGCCGCAGCTTTACAAATGGAACATTGCCCCGAACATGATCACGAACCCGCCAGTTTTGATACTAACGTTGGTCTGATTCGGATTGGAGTAGACGCTCTTCAATCCAAGCATGTACCGTACATCTCCAGTCACGGAAACCGTGGAGGCGACAAGGTATTCTGCCCCTCCTCCGAAATCAAGTGTGAAGTCGGAGCCGATAACATCCTTCCAGTCCTCATCGGCCGAGGCCTGGCCGGTCTGTTGGGTTGACTTCGTTGCCGAGAGGAGTATTCCCAGGTTGGGTCCGAGGAAACCGTATGGACGAATCTTGCCATGCAAGAACTTCACTTTGAAATAGATAGGTAAGTCCATATAGTTGAACGCGTACGTTTCGCTCGCTCCCTGTCCAGAGATGGTGAACCCCTTTTGTGCGTAGCTGGGTTCGAAAGCGACGTAGAACATGTTCCCGAAACCCACTTCGAAATCTGCCCCGAAGATCATACCCGTCCGCCCGCCCTTGGAAGCTCCGCCGACATCCGGGTCGATAGAACAGGTGCCAAAATTCAGTCCAAAACGTGGACCAATTGCGAAAGTTGTTTGCGCGGGCGAAGAGCACGGCAGCAACGCAGCCATCATCAACAGCGCGATCGAAGAACATAGTATCTTCATATCTCTACTCCTTCACCAGGTAATTGATAATGATGAGATGTCTCTTACAACGACGCAGGAATGCCCTTTCCGGCCTTTTCCAACGTTCCAGCGAGGATCATAGAATCCGAGGCGAAATGCTATGGGGGGAAGAAATTGGGGTACTGAGGTAGTCATATCATTAGTAGCCGGGAAGCGTGCCGGCCGTCTGGCTCCGCTGTGTTGATATCAACGCTTCGACCCGTAATATCGTTCCCTGGATTTGACCTAGGGCGCATGTTTCATCGAGTCGACTTCAGCTGCTGGATCTGCTCAAACACGGTCTGGTGTTCTTCTCCAGGCGCGATGTAGCCAAGGAATCGTCGTGGTGGGCTCCACAGCGGAGTATCTGGACAAGGTCCAGGGCGGCGGCTCGATGGCCGGGGAAGCCATCATGTGAGCACATCGCAAAATTAACCAACGCAACGTCGATTGCCAAGCACGACGCTGACTGGCTGATCTCAACGAGCGAGCAACAACTTGCGTGTCTGCACAAAATCCCCAGCCCGTATTCTGTAGAAGTACACCCCGCTCGAAAGCTCGTTACCGTCAAACTTGACCTCGTAACTCCCCGGTGCCTTCCTTTCATCCACAAGCACCGCCACCTCGCGACC
>PMMO01000030.1 GCA_003162215.1 Ignavibacteriota bacterium | reverse complement strand
GGGGCGCCTTCATACACGTCGGGCGCCCACCAATGGAACGGCACTGCGGAAATCTTGTACCCGAGGCCGGCGATCGTCAGGATACCCGCCATGGCCAGCGCGAGGAGCGACGAGCCGCCGCGCGCAATGATCGCCGGCAGCGCGCGGTTGACCTCCGCAAATGCGAGCGATCCCGTGAGACCGTAGATCAACGAAATGCCGTAGATCATCAACCCCGAAGACACCGCGCCGAAGATCACGTACTTGAGCGAAGCCTCACTGGAATCCGGCGCCTCGCGCGTATATCCGGAAAGGAGATAGGAGCTGATAGAGGACAGCTCTATGGTGAGGTACATCATCAAAAGGTTGTTCGCCCCCGCCATCAGCATGATGCCGAGNNGTGAGTGCCGTCAGCAGCACATAGTACTCGCCCACCTTGCGACCCCCGGCGTTCAGTTCGACCGAGCCAAGGGAGAACACAGTCACCAAAAGTGCCGACAGAAGAATCAGAAGTTTGAAGAACCAGGCGAACGGGTCGACCGCCAGCATGCCNNGATCGGCGATCAGCGCCACCAGCAGCGTCACGGTAAGCGCGACCTCCGGGGTCAGCAGCGCGAGATCTTGGAGGAGTCGAGCAGCCATGGATTAGTGCACTCCCATCATGCCCTGCACACCGGTGTTCTGCAGAACACCGGCCAGAGAATTCAACGAGGTACTCATCAGGTCCAGCACGGGAGCCGGATAGATGCCGAGGAAAATGACAATGACGGCGAGGGTGACAAGCATGAGTGTCTCACGGCCGTTCATGTCGGTCAACGTATTCCATTTTTCGGGAAGCGTCCCGAGGAACACCCGCTGCAATACCCAGAGCATGTAGCCCGCGGTCAGGACGATCGTGACGGCACCGATGATTGTCAGCGTCTGGAAGGTCCGGAACGCGCCGAGCAGCGAGAACACTTCACTGATGAAGCCGCTGAGACCCGGCAAACCGAGAGCCGCGAAGAAGGCAATAGTCATCACTGCAGCATAGCGCGGCATTTTGTTCATCAGACCGCCGAACTCATTGAGTCCACGCGTGTGGGCGCGATCGTAGATGACGCCCACGATAAGAAAGAGCATCGCGGTGATGGTGCCGTGATTGAACATCTGGAAGACAGCTCCGGTCAACCCCTGAGTGTTCATGGACGCCATACCGAGGGTGACGATGCCCATGTGACTGATGCTGGAATACGCAATAAGCTTTTTGAAATCCGTTTGCGCCATGGCGACCAGCGCGCCGTACACCATGCTGATCACGCCGAGCAGGGCAAGTTCCCAGGAGAAGTGCCGCATTGCATCGGGGAAAATCGGGAAGCTGATTCTCAGCAGACCGTATGCTCCCATCTTCAGAAGCACCCCGGCAAGGATGACGCTGATCGGGGTGGGCGCTTCTACGTGGGCGTCAGGCAACCAGGTATGGAACGGGAACGAGGGAATCTTGATGGCGAATCCGATGAACAGCGCGACATAAGCGATGTAGCGCCATGTCGTCCCCCAACCGCCGAGCAGTGACCCGGGAATGAAGTTCTGCGGATCAGTCATCGCCACGAGGTTGAATGTGTGTATTTTCTCCAATCCTTGTCCGCCGGTCTTTATGGCATCGGCAACCGAAACGATGGTGCCGGCAGGATCGATGAACACATTTGTACTGAAGTAGAGGGCCAGCATTGCCAGCAACATCAACACACTGCCCAGCAATGTGTACAGGAAGAACTTGATGGCGGCATATTCGCGCCGGGGACCGCCCCAGACGCCGATGAGGAAGTACATCGGGAGGAGCATCACTTCCCAAAACACATAGAAAAGGAAGAAGTCAAGCGCCACAAACACACCCATCATGCCGGTATCCAGAAGCAGGAAAAGGGCAAAGTACCCTTTCAGCGACTTCTCGATAGTCCATGACGAGATGGCCGCAATGCAGGAGATGAGCGCAGTCAAGAGCACCATAACCACACTTATCCCGTCGATACCGAGGAAGTACTCGATGTGCACACGTCCGAACCAGGCGACGCTCTTGACGTCGATCCAGGTTCCTTTCTCGACGAACTGCATGCCGGCCATGGTCCGGTCAAAACGCGCGAAGATGATGACGGCCAGGATCACCTGCAGCACAGTGAAGCCGAGGGAGGTCCAGCGGACGGCGTTGTTGCTGCCTTTGGGCAGCAGCAGCACGGCCACCATACCCACTGCGGGCAGGAAGGTGATCCAGGTCAGGATTCCGATGCCGAGAATGGTGAATTCCATGAACGATGTATCCTCCAGGAGTTACGCTTGCATGTCGGTGTCAAACAACACGGAACACAAAATACAGTATCAATACACTGAAGACCGCGAACAGAACATAGGTCTGCACCTTGCCGGTCTGCACCTTGCGAAACACGAGGCCGATGAACCCGGAGAGGTACGCCATGAGATTGACCATGCCATCGACCACGATCGCATCAAACTTGCCACTGACGAAGGAGATCACGGTGGTCAACCAGCCGGCGCCGTTCACCGTGCCGTCAATAATCGTATCATCCACCCAACGCAGCCCGCGCGTAAAAGCCAGTGTGCCATCCACGACGACGGTATTGTAGAGATCGTCAAATCCCCACTTGTTCATCAGGAATCCGTGCACTGGCGCCAAACGGTCTGCAACGGCATCGGCGTTGATTCTCTTCCAGTAGTATGTCGCAAACGCCACAAGGATACCGATACCGGCGACGAGCAGCGAGAGTGCCATGGCCGTCCCATGCGCGTGATGCAATGCCTCTTCGAAGATTTCCTTCCCTGGTGCAGCGAGAGCCTCCGGCACAACGGAGAGGGGCCGTTCAACAGCCATGGCAATCCAACCACCTGACGCGTTGAACGGGTTGAAGCTGAACACCACGAAGATCGAAAGAACAGCAAGGATGCGCAGCGGAACGGTCATCACCGCAGGTGATTCGTGCAAATGCGCGGTGCGCTGCGCATCCTTGTGTTCGCCGAGGAAGGTGAGTATGACGATGCGAAACATGTAGAATGCCGTCAACCCAGTCACAAGGAAACCGACGATCGGGATGATCACGTGCCCGGTGAGACCTCCGTAGGCCAGCGTACCGGCGAGAATTTCGTCTTTGCTGAGAAACCCGGACGTGAAGGGAACGCCGGAAATCGCCAGGGTATACATCACAAAAGTCCAGAATGTAGTCGGCAAATACTTGCGCAGGCCGCCCATGTTCCGGATGTCCTGGGGGTCAGTGTGGTGGTCATGCTGATGATGCAGCGCCGCGTGCATTGCATGGATTACCGAACCGGCGCCAAGGAAAAGACCGGCTTTGAACATCGCGTGCGTCACAAGGTGGAAAAAGCCCGCCGTGTACGCGCCGACACCGAGACCCATCACCATGTACCCGAGCTGGCTGATCGTGGAGTACGCCAGCACCTTTTTGATGTCATTCTGCACGATGGCGATGGTTGCCGAGATGAACGCAGTCGTTGCACCGATATAGGCAATCACCATCAGGGCATCCGCGGTCATCAACGGGAACAGCCGTGCGATAAGGTAAACGCCGGCGGCCACCATAGTCGCGGCATGGATCAACGCGCTCACCGGCGTAGGACCTTCCATGGCATCCGGCAACCACACGTGCAGGGGGAACTGGGCAGACTTGCCGACAGCACCACAGAAGAGCAGAACACCGGCAGCGGTTAACCAGGGCTGGCTGCCGTAGGGAAGCGTTCCAGCTCCGATGCCAGAGAAAATTTCCTGCAGGTTAAACGTCGTGAACGTCGTATACAGTATTGCCATGCCGACAAAGAACCCAACGTCGCCGATGCGGTTCGTGATAAACGCCTTTATTCCGGCATCCGACGCACTCTTCTTCTCATACCAATGACCGATGAGAAGGTACGAAGTGATGCCCACCAATTCCCATCCTACATAGAGCAGGAAGAGGTTGTTGGCCAGGACGATCATCAGCATCGAGAACGAGAAGAGGCCGAGGTATCCGAAGTAGCGCGAGTAGCGCACATCGCCGTGCATGTACCCGATGGANNGATTGTCGACGGAGAAACCGAGGACGATCTTCAGGGGACCGATGCCCGGCGCATTGTGCAGGTCCACCCAGGTGAAGTTGATCTGCAGAGTCCCGGCATGGAAGACCGTGAGCTTTTGCACCATGACCGTCAGGGACGCTGCAAGTGCTGCGGTGATGATGGCCGTCTCAAACCAGTCCCCCTGCCGCGGAAGTTTCTTGCCGAAGAACATCATCAGCACGAAGCCGGCGAGAGGAAGAATGAGGACGACGAGCGAGAGTGTGATCAGTGTGTCAGGAGACATAAGAATCGGCGATCAGTAGTCAGTAGTCAGTGGTC
>PMMO01000203.1 GCA_003162215.1 Ignavibacteriota bacterium | reverse complement strand
GCCCTCGATCGCACGACGATCAGCGATGCGCGCATCCCCGTGTATGCAAATGTCACGGCAGAGCCGGTAACCCGGTCATCGGAGATCCGTGAGCTCTTGTTCCGCCAACTGACAAACCCGGTGCGCTGGGAGCAAACGATTCGAAGCATGGTACGCGATGGAGCTGTCCGGTTCGTTGAGATCGGCCCCGGAAAAGTGCTCCAGGGCTTGGCAAAGCGNNCTGGTGTCGACAAGTATGCGGATATTGCTTCGCTGGAGACTGCAGCATGAACGTGGTTGAAGGAATCACCGTGAAGGGGTATACGTTCGCCTCCGAGCTCTTCACGAGGGGGTTTGTCGCAGGGAGCAGTCCGTGTCTATGCTCATCTGACTGCTGTTTAGACGGAGTGTATGCCGATCTGACAGAACGCGAAAAGATTCTTTCCGTGAAGGAAAAGATCAAACAACAGATGGGCGAGACACAGACCAAGGACGAAAATCTCTGGTTTGAACAAGAAATTGAGAATGATGCCGATTTTGTTTCAGGGCGTTGCGTAGGTACATCGGTCGTAAACGATAGATGTGTTTTTCTCAATGAAAGAGGCCATTGTTCGATACAGCTTGCCGCAGTTGCCGAAGGTTTGGACCGGTGGGCTTGGAAGCCGCTGTATTGCATACTGTATCCCCTTGTGATTACCGATAAAGTGGTTGGATTCGACCCGATGCTGCAGGACGAAAAGCCCTGCTGCAGCATCGGCGGCAGCTTCGAAGTCCCTCTCTTTCAGGCCTGCAAGGATGAACTGGTTCATCTCCTGGGTACGGATGGCTACCTCCAATTGGAGGAGCANNTACCAGGGGCTTGCAAAAGAGAAGAGTTCTATCAATATTTAGTTGTTTGCCCGTTTTGGACACCCTTTAACCCAAGGTACGCATGGATCTCCTCCGAGACCAAGTAGCTATCGTCACAGGCGGGGGGCGCGGCATAGGCCGTGCGATCGCCGGGGATCTTGCCGCTGAAGGCGCACATGTTGCGATTTTCGACAGGGCATTCCCGGATGACTTCCCGCAGTTTGTGGAAACGATAAAGGGAATGGGGCGGAAGCTCGTCCAGAAGGCCCTCGACATCACCGACACGCCCGCNNACAATGCCGGCATCACCCGCGACAAGCTGATGATGCGGATGACTGACGACGATTGGGATATTGTCCTGAGGGTAAATCTGAAAGGGTCGTTCATAATGACCCGGGCGGCCAGCAAAGTGATGATACGGCAGCGGAAGGGAACGATCATCAATGTGAGTTCGGTGGTTGGGCTGATGGGAAATGTCGGGCAAGCCAACTATTCCGCATCGAAAGCAGGGCTCATTGGTTTGACAAAGTCATCCGCAAAAGAGCTGGCATCGCGAAATATTACCGTCAATGCCATTGCGCCGGGCTATGTTGAGACCGAGATGACAGCGGCACTTAGTCCCGAAGCGCGAGCGGCCTTCTTGAATGTTATCCCGCTGAAGAGGGGCTGTACCCCGGACGAGATCGCCGGCGTCGTGACGTTCCTCGCGTCACCCCGGGCCGAGTATATTACCGGCCAAGTCCTCGCCATCGACGGGGGCATGACGATGTAGGAGTTATTCCCAAACGCTGCAAGCAAGTTCTTTTTTCCATCATCATACAGGAGGTTGCGCCATGGCAGACATTGAGGCAAAGGTGAAAGAAATCATCATGAACAAGCTCGGTGTGGACGAGGGACAAGTAACCTCCACGGCGTCTTTCACGAATGACCTGGGTGCTGATTCTCTCGACACAGTGGAGCTCGTGATGGAGTTCGAGAAGGCCTTTAACCTCCAGATCCCGGACGAGGACGCCGAGAAGATCTCCACGGTTGGCGACGCTGTCAAATACATACAGGGCAAATCGGCCTAGTGCCATTCCACCACGTTCTTTGTGTCGGGATCTGGCAACTGTACGTTGGAACGGCACTAGCTCCCCGGTGCGGCCGGGAGAGACGAATCGCAGGTATAATCGGATGAGTGTATGAACGGCAAACGTAAAGTTGTGGTCACAGGTATGGGAGTTCTTTCGCCGATCGGACTTAGTGTCGAAGAGTTCTGGGCGGGATTGATGAGCAGCCGCAGTGGAGCAGCGCCCATCACCTACTTTGAAACGGCGGCGTATGGAACCCGATTCGGTTGCGAACTCAAAGGATTCAAAGCGACGGACTACCTTGACCGGAAAGCCTCGCAACGGATGGACCCGTTCGCCCAGTACGCCTTGATCAGTGCAGATATGGCCGTTCGCGATTCGGGTCTTCTGGCAAAGGATATGGATCCCGACCGCATTGGTGTGGTCTATGGGTCGGGCATCGGTGGAATGATCACCTACGACGCCCAGCACACCAACTACATGCAGGGTGGCCCGCGGCGCATCAGTCCGTTCTTCATCCCGATGCTGATTCCGGATATTGCTGCAGGGAACATCTCGATCAAACACGGCTTCAAGGGACCGAACTATGCCACAGTGTCGGCCTGCGCCACCGCGTCGCACGCCATTGGCGACGCATACCGTATTATTCAATATGGCGATGCTGATGCAATGCTCTGTGGCGGATCGGAAGCGCCGATAACTCCGATGGGCCTCGGCGGTTTCGACAACATGAAGGCTCTGTCATCCCGGAACGACGCACCCGACAAGGCAAGCCGTCCGTTCGACGCTGGCCGCGACGGGTTCGTGATCGGCGAGGGCGGCGGCGCGCTCATGCTCGAGGAGCTCGAATTCGCGCGGAAGCGCGGTGCGCCAATCTACGCTGAAATTGTCGGTATTGGATTTACGGCTGACGCGCACCACATCACCGCTCCGGCTGAAGGGGGGGAAGGCGCCGTGCGCTCCATGCGCAGGGCCTTGAACGACGCGGGCATCACTCCTGACCAGGTGGACTACATCAACGCTCACGGAACATCGACGCAGATGAANNAAAATCCCGCCAACCATCAATTATGAAACTCCTGATCCGGCGTGTGATTTGCACTATACCCCCAATGTCCCTGTGGAGAGAACCCTCCGCTACGCTCTGAGCAACACGTTCGGGTTTGGCGGCCACAACGCGACATTGCTCTTCAAGAAATACCCCTTGGAATAGCCGGTATCACGTGCCGCTGAAGGCTCTCATACGGAAAATCGTTCCCCGCCTGCGCGTGGCCCGG
>PMMO01000123.1 GCA_003162215.1 Ignavibacteriota bacterium | reverse complement strand
AACTGCTCTTCAGGCATATCCCATCGTCCCAGGGTGAGTTCACGCTGCAATTGGAAATCCGGACATTGCGACAGCAATCGATATCCATGCCATCCCGATCCGTGTCGATCCGGACGTTGTCGATAGTGAGATTGTCGGCACCCGTCGCCAGTATTGCGAAGTGGCCCCCGTGCAGGATAGAGATGTCCCGCATCACGATGTTGTGGCAATTCTTGAGGGCGATTGCCTTGTTCCCTGCGTTCACGGGGGGATCCTTGTACGTTCCGCTTTCCAGGCCTCTGCTNNATGAGGCTGTTATGCCAATGGCTGTGACCGAAGTCCTGGTATTTCGTCCATGCGTTGGATTCCGGAGGGTCATACGCCGCCTGAGTCCAGGAGACAGCCTCGATGACGGCACCATGTTCGAGAAAGAGGCCGACGTTGCTCCTGAGGTGGATGGAACTTGAGAGATACCTCCCTGCGGGGAATCGCACTGTGCCTCCACCGGCAGCACTTGCAGCCTCAATTGCCCTGTTGATGGGAGCGACGTCGAGCGATGTGCCGTCGCCCGTCGCTCCGAACGATTTGACGTCAAAGACGCCCGACCCTTCAGGCGCGTTTCCGGTACGTTCGGATCCGTCATACAGGACCAGGGCCATGCCGATGAGGACGGGTGCAAGGATAATTCCCATTTAGTTCTCTCCTGGATTGATGGGGAGCCGGATCGGAGGCCGAAAACGGGCAATCATATACAAGATAACAGACTCAGGGGAGATGAGCAATTGCAGGGATTAACTCCTTTTTCATCCTTTGGGCTGACGTATTTCACAGTCACAAATCGGTAGCCTGTTGTACTTTTATGAAATCAATATTGAACGACCAACATCAGAATGACTTCGCTCAGTAGCGGCGACTTTGACGAGAAGGACATGGCATGTCATACGGACTTTACGTTGTAGGGTTTTTGATCATAATCGGTGGATTGATCTACGGTGCTGTCCTGTTGCATGTACCCCCGCAATGGATTGCGGTGGGCTCACTCGTGCTGCTGGGCATCGCGGTCGTGAAGGGTGTCAAGGCCACGCGTCAAAAGGATCCGAGTAAAAACTAAAACATATCCCGGCTTAATGGTCATGAAGAAACTGGGTGCAGAATCCCAACGAACGAAACTTCCAAAATCCCCCACAAGTATCCAGGGATTGGACGAAATCACCGGCGGGGGCTTGCCGAAAGGGAGGCCGACCCTGGTATGCGGCGGGGCCGGTTGCGGAAAGACCCTTTTTGCAATGGAGTTTCTCGTCCGCGGAGCAACGCAGTACAACGAGCCCGGCGTCTTTGTTTCGTTCGAGGAAACCGAGAAAGAACTTACCGCAAACGTTGCTTCACTGGGGTTTGATCTGGCCACCCTCGTAGAACGGAAAAAGCTCTGGCTTGAGCATATTCACATTGAGCTGAATGAAGTCGAAGAAAGCGGGGAATACGACCTGGAAGGTCTGTTTATCAGGATCCATCAGGCAATTGAAAACATCGGTGCCAGGCGCCTTGTGCTGGATACCATAGAAACACTCTTTTCAGCGTTGCCGAATCCGCGGGCAGTGCGCTCTGAACTCCGCCTCTTGCTGTGCTGGCTGAAAAGGAAAGGCGTAACGGCCATCATTACCGCAGAGCGGGGCGACGGCACCTTGACGCGCCAGGGTTTGGAAGAATACGTCTCCGATTGTGTCATCCTGCTCGACCATCGCGTGAATGATCAATCATCGATACGACGGTTGCGTATTGTCAAATACCGTGGATCGACGCACGGCACGAACGAGTATCCTTTCCTTATTGACGAAGATGGCTTTTCCGTTCTGCCTGTGACTTCTCTCGGGCTGAATTACAATTCATCGCCAAAGAGAATTTCAACCGGGATTCCGCGTCTTGATACGATGCTCTCCGGTAAAGGCTACTATCGCGGCAGCACTGTTCTTGTCTCCGGCACCGCCGGCACGGGTAAGACGAGCATTGCCGCACAATTTGTCGATGCGGCATGCAGGAGAAAAGAACGGGTTCTCTATTTTACTTTCGAAGAATCCCCCAGCCAGCTTGTGCGCAATATGCGTTCAATCGGNNCGTCCGACACTCTATGGCCTGGAAAATCACCTGACGACCTGTATCAAATTGATCAATAAATTCAAACCGACCGTCGTTGTCCTCGACCCTATTAATTCATTCATGGCGGGAGAGAACCAATCTGAAGTAAAATCAATGTTATTGCGCCTTGTGGATTTTTTGAAGATGAACCGGATCACCGCGTTCTGCACAAGTCTCACTTCCGGCGACGATAATCTGGAGAGTACCGACGTATACATCTCGTCCCTGATGGATACATGGTTGCTTCTGCGTGATATTGAAATTGGAGGCGAACGGAACAGAGGATTGTACGTGCTGAAATCGCGCGGGATGGCGCACTCCAATCAGATTCGGGAATTCAGGCTCACAAGCCACGGCATCGAACTACTTGATGTCTATGTCGGTGCGGACGGCGTCCTGACGGGCTCTGCGCGATTGTCACAAGAGACAAAGGACACAGCGGAGCAATTATTGCGTCAACAGGAGATAGGACGCAAACAGTTTGGTCTGGAGCGTAAGCGGGAAGCAATGGAAGCTCAGATTGTTGTGCTGCGAGCCGAATTCGAAGCCGAGCAGTCGGAAGCGCTCAAAGCCATCGGGATAGAAAAAGCAACGAATGAACGTTTCACTCAAGACAAGGTACGAATGGCCAGGAGTCGAAGAGGTGATGTTGCAACGGAAAAGAGGGGGCGCAACGAGGACAAAGATAGAACGAGACCA
>PMMO01000022.1 GCA_003162215.1 Ignavibacteriota bacterium | reverse complement strand
GCGGCCAGATGAAGATCAATGGCGTGCCGATCCTCTTCAAGGGTGTGGACCGTCATGAAATTGATCCTGACCATGGAAAAACGCTGAGCTATAATCGCATGGTGCAGGACATACAGATCATGAAGCGGTTTAACATCAATGCTGTGCGGACGAGCCACTACCCGAATGATCCACGGTGGTATGATCTCTGCGACAAATACGGCATCTACGTTATCGACGAGACTAATCTGGAAAGCCATGGCGTCTCGAACATCGTCCCGGCGAGCAAGCCCGAATGGACGCAAAATTGTCTCGACAGGGTCAGGAGCATGGTGGAAAGGGACAAGAATCGTCCATGCGTCGTGATCTGGTCGTTGGGCAACGAGGCGGGCAGCGGGAGCAACTTCCAGGCAATGGCCGACTGGGTCCACCAGAGAGATCCTTCACGCCTGGTGCACTATGAAGGGCAAAACTCCGTCGCCGACATGACGAGCAATATGTACCCCACGGTCGAGACCGTTGAGGCATACGGCGCTTCGGGAAACAGCAAGCCCTACATCATGTGTGAATATGCGCACGCGATGGGGAACAGCGAAGGTGATCTCTACCAATACTGGGATGTNNAAGAAGGTCTACCAGAACATCAAGGCCACTCCGGTCAATCTCCTGAACGGCCAGTTTCAGCTTACGAATTATTACCGGTTTACGAACGTGAACGCGTTCAACGGCACATGGAAGCTCATGGCGGACAGTACGCAGATCAAGGGCGGCTCGTTCACCGCAGGAGATCTCGACATTCCGCCCATGACAAGCAAGGCCATGACCGTCACACTCGGCACCATTGTACCTGCACCCGGCGTGCATTATTGGCTGAACCTGAGTTTCACGCTGGCACAAGCCGAGGTCTGGGCGGACGCCGGTTACGAAATTGCATCGGAGCAGTTTGAAATTCCGGTTACGGCGGCGGCCCCGCCTATGATCGATACGACATTGACTCCTGCACTCACCGCGATTGAAGGGCCGGATAGCATCGTTGTCGGCAACAGCAATCTGCACTTGGTCTTCAATAAGACAACGGGAACGATCGTGTCGTACATATATCAGGGAAAAGCGTTGCTGCAGCAGGGCCCCGTCCCCAATTTCTGGAGAGCCCCCAACAGCAGTGATTATGGCGACGGCATGCCATCCCGGTGCGGCACGTGGGAGACAGCCAGCAGGAACCGGACCGTCGGCGGGGTGGCATTGAAAGTATTCTCGGCGAAACAGATTCAAGTCGCGGTGAGTTTTGAATATCCCACATCGACAAAATCATCCGGCAGCATACTCTATGACGTCTATGGCGACGGCAACGTCGTCGTGACGTCGACCCTTGTCCCCGGGAGTGCACAATTACCGGAAATTCCTGAAATAGGAATGCTGTCTATGGTACCGGCCAGCTTTCGCCGCGTGACCTGGTACGGTCGGGGACCGCTCGAAAATTATTGGGATAGAAAGACGGGCTCGAATGTCGGAGTTCACTCGACGACTATTGACAGCATGTTTGTCTCCTACATCAGACCACAGGAAACCGGAAATCGAACTGACGTCCAGTGGATGAGTTTGACCGACAATACCGGCGCGGGCTTGCTCGCTGTGGGCATGCCCTTAATGGAGTTCAATGCATTGCGATACACTCCATGGGAGCTGGAAAGCAAGAAACACCCTTACGAACTCACAATGAGCAGCGACATTGTCCTCCGCTTGAGTTATCATCAGATGGGAGTCGGCGGGGACAACAGCTGGGGAATGCGCCCGCACCCTGAGTTTACGATGTATTCCGACAATGTGTACACCTATCGTTTTCGCCTCCTGCCCATACTGCCATCGCAATCGGCGATGAGCCTGAGCAAGCATTCGTTTCCGACCCCTCAAATGGCAATCGTACCCGATGTCATTTCGCTGCTTCACGCCACCGCAGATTCCATCATTGCCGCGAATGGATTGGCGGTCGGCAACGTGACGCAGGCCCTCAGCACAAGCATTCCGCTTGATCACGTGATCTCCCAAAGCCCTTCCGCGGGCGCGCTTGTGGCATTGGGCACGCCGGTCAAACTCACCATTTCTCTGGGAGTTGTACAAGACGTTGCTCTCGGAAAACCCGCGAGCGCAAGCACGGAAGAGACCTCAAAGGGAAACACCGCAAACAAGGGGAATGACGGCAACACAGCGAC
This sequence comes from Ignavibacteriota bacterium, assembly GCA_003162215.1. Classification (GTDB taxonomy): domain Bacteria; phylum Bacteroidota; class Ignavibacteria; order UBA10030; family UBA6906; genus Fen-1255. The sequence goes on along the minus strand of PMMO01000022.1, from coordinate 412 downwards.
GCGATGGTGCGCCAGTGATGGCAGCCTCAACCAATGGTGGACAGTTGATCTCGGGACAACCTATGCTGTTGCGGGCACGGAAGTGATGTGGGAAATGGCTGGCATCCAATACTGCTATAAAATCGACGTTTCGGCCAATAATGTTGCGTGGACCCTGGCGCTGGACAAGACGAATGATTCGAGTTTGGCGCAAACCCGGACCGATCTGTTCACTGCGAAATCAGTCAGGTACGTGCGGATTACCGTTACCCGCCTTGATCCTGCGGCGTGGGCAAGCTTTTGGGATTTCAAGGTTTTTGTATTGTCGCCTGAAGCAGGAGTGCACGGAGACAATCTTCTCCCCAACGATACGCGCCTTGAGCAAAACTATCCCAACCCTTTCAATCCGCTGACAACTGTTATGTATGCACTG
>PMMO01000034.1 GCA_003162215.1 Ignavibacteriota bacterium | reverse complement strand
CGGCGGCATTATTGGCCGCAACCTGAACCAGCACGCCTTCGGCGAATGCTTCGGCACGGCAGGCGCGACGATCATCTTCGTGATGCTCTATTTCACGACGAAGGATTTTACCGAGGCGGGCGTCGTTATGCTCTCGGTGCCGTTTGCGCTGATCGGAGGCGTGTACCTGATTTACATACTGGGATATAACTTTTCGGTGGCTGTCTGGGTCGGTTTCATTGCTCTGTACGGTGTGGCAGTGCAGACCGGGCTGGTTATGGTGGTGTACCTGCACGAAGCACTTGACCAAAGGGTGCGTGAGTACGATCTCGGCAAGCGCGGACCGATTACATCTCAGGATATTTTCGATGCTACTATCGAAGGATCTGTCCTCAGACTGAGGCCGAAGATCATGACCGTGGGGACAGCTCTCATCGGACTGCTCCCAATCATGTGGAGCACGGGCGTAGGGGCCGATGTGATGAAGCCATTGGCAGCCCCAATGATCGGAGGGCTCTTGACCTCGGCAATTCACGTTCTCGTCGTCACGCCGGTACTCTTCACCTACATGAAACTGCACGCGTTGAAAAAGGGTACACTCAAGGTCTCCCAAATGGCGCAATGGATGAAGGAATAAAGAGGTCTATAGTTGTCCCATGCATCCGATTGAAAACAAGTACCGATTTCAATTTGAAATAGCTACTTTGTACGCGAATGTTGTGTTTTTATAAAAGGGAAAAGGAGAGATCACTCTTTCTCAATTTGCGAGCGATTCCGTGGCATTCCTGCCGGTGTTGGTCGATGTAGGCTATAATAGGAAAGTTGTCATTCTCGAGGCAGATCTTGAAGACTAACATTGTTCGTGGCGTGCGTACCGTGGCTGTGTTCGAAGGTTTGAAAGGTACGCTTGTGTTTATCGCAGGGTTCGGCCTCCTTTCGCTCGTGCACAAGGACGTACAAGACACAGCCGAGCAATTGGTCCAGCATCTACACCTGAACCCGGCTCGCCATTACCCCCGGATTTTCATCGAAGCGGCGGGGCATATCGACGACACCGGGCTTAGATCCCTGGCTGCTTTAGCTTGCGTCTATGGGGTCGTACGGTTCATCGAGGCTTACGGTTTGTGGCAGAAGAAAGTGTGGGCGTCGTGGTTTGCCATCATCTCCGGATCGATATATCTGCCCATCGAAGCATATGAGATATTCGAGAGTGTGACATGGATGAAAGTGATAGTGTTCCTTATCAATGCCTTCATTGTCGGGTATTTGGTGTATGTACGTCTGTTGACTAGATCCGGCCGTATCGAGGTTGATCCAAGCCCATCAGAGCGATAATGGCGGACGGGCTGGACGGCGGCCTCTTAATGTCACCGGAGTTCTCATGATGAATCCTGCATGCTACCTGGTTCCACTTTCCCTGGCCCTGGGTCTCGGGGTGTCTGCCGCAGCCCAGGATGCAGTAAAGGACGAGCCCATTCCCAGTTCCACAAAGGAATGGCAAGGCGAAGGGAAAGCAGCAGGTGATCATTTCGCCAGGAGTCGCATCTCGTTCAAGAGCCGTGTGACTTCCTCAACCGTGGTGTAGAGAGAAACGCCGACGCGCGTGACGCCTCCCCGGTCCAGCAGTCCCATCACTTCCATGGGGCGGATTGCGTAGAAGTGAGCGTCCGATGGCTCTGCTGAGAGAGAAGTTAAGGGTCGTCATGTTGGCCGCCGAAAGAGATCGTCTTGCCACCGCCCGGCGCACCCAGGAATGTGGCAACTGCCTGCCTTGCCTCCTCCAGCATTTGGTCCGATTCGAGGGTCGTGACAAACTGTCCATGAGTGTTGGCGTTGCATGTGGTGTAGTAAGCCGAGATAGCGTCAATGACCTGCCGGGGCATTTGTGTTCCGGCCGGGCCGTCAAGGTATGCGAGAGGGAACCCGTTGTGAATTCGCTGGAGCGAAGGGAAATCCGCACGCCGCGCTGTTATTCCATTGGATGTTAAGCCTTTATCGCTCATGGACTTAGTAGCTTCTGGGACATTTTGAGGCAAATGGATGTTCTAAATCTTTAAGGGAATCCTAAAGAATCTATGCAACCGGTCGGCGTAAGTCAACACTCCCTTTGGTGTCGCGTTTCGTGGCAGTTTGGATCACAGGGCTTGATGACGAACAGGAGCCTACAATTGCACAGTTGAGTACAAATTGCCATGTGCAGGACTGGAAAGGGGCAAAATGCTGTAACCCGTGTGTACTCCGTATGGCATGATTCGTGAAGTACAATACACGCCACGTTCGAACTATTTCAGAAGAGCGGAGAGCAAGTGTGGAGTTGGACAGTACGACAGCAAATGAGAGGCGAGCTATGAAACCCGTTCTTCTATGCATGGTCTGTATATTCTTCCCTGGCTTCTGCTTTTCACTAACTGCCGGAGACCTCTCCACGAGTGGTGTGGCAAAGGGCAATATTGGAAACTACTCTGAACTTACTAATGACCTCACTAGAGACATAGAGCTGAAACGGGAGAATGCAGAGTTCTACTATAACAGAGGGATTACGAAGCAAAACCTCGAGGACTACCAGGGAGCCATTGCTGACTGCGCTAAGGCCATCGAGCTGAAACCGGATTATGCAGAGGCCTACAACAACCGGGGGGTTGCGAAAGAAAGCCTCGAGGACTACCAAGGGGCGATTGTTGACTACACCAAGGCCATCGAGCTGAAACCGGAGAACGCAGATGCTTACATCAACAGGGGAAATGCGAAGAAGAATCTCCAGGACTGCCATGGAGCCATTGATGACTACACTAGGGCCATCGAACTGAAACCGGACTGTGCAGATGCGTACATCGACAGGGGGAAGGCGAAGTATGATCTCAAGGACTACTCCGGGCTCATTGATGACTTCACCAGAGCCATAGAGCTGAAACCGGATAAGGCGGAGTTTTACTACACCAGGGGGATTGCGAAGCAAAATCTCGAGGACTACCAGGGAGCCATTGCTGACTGCACTAATGCCATCGAGCTGAAATTGGATTATGCAGATGCCTACTTTTTCAGGGGCCTTATGTGGATGATGATGGACAATCCAGAGCGCTATTGCACTGATCTGAAAATGGCTGCTGCCCTGGGTTCCACACAGGCTCGCGAAGCCTACCAATCATTCAAAATGTGTGATTGACAATCCTATTCCCACTCCGTATCTTTGTGTATAGATCTATAGAGAAGTCGTAAAGACGTATTATCTTGTCCGTCACGCGTCGGGGGGGATGGCTGCATCCATTCTGTTGGGGATTCACTAGACCTTCTTTCCGCCGGGAGTCCCTCTCTCAACCCTGTTGCTCCCGTGTACGGAGCGATAGCGAGTTTAACGACTACAGCAACAATGTGGACGGATCATGACACACGTTCTGCTATGGTAAAGGACATGCACCATGAGAAAGCTGCAGTGGGTCGCTTCACTATCCCTGATTACTACGGCGTTATGTTTCGCGCAACAGGAAGCTCCATTCACTCCCGACTCGCTGACGCGGGGCCTTTGGCATTTCGATGAGACCTCGGGCGCCACTCTTCTTGATGTATCTGGGGCAGGGAATACCGGGATCGCCACTGGTACTACATGATCTTTCCCGTTTATAAAGGA
>PMMO01000219.1 GCA_003162215.1 Ignavibacteriota bacterium | reverse complement strand
TTACCATTACTCATGACATCACCATCGGCTTTTCGCGGGCAAAATGCATCCAGGGCTTCCCCGTCCTCGGGAACGACGTGTATATTGCCCCCGGCGCAAAAATCGCAGGGAGAATCAACATCGGTGACAATGTCAAGATTGGCGCAAACGCCGTTATCGAGCGCGATATTCCGGACGATGCGGTAGTGCAGATACGGCCAATGCTTGTTGTCACCTTTCCCAACACCTCATCCGAAGAACAACGCTGTATGGAAGAAAAAGGAAAGGCGGCGTAATACCCCAAATGAAAAACATCGTGTATGCAATGTTCACTCCGGGCCCGTATTCTCAGGAAATAACGTACTCCCTCCATTCTGCATACCGGTTCCTTCCGCCATCCCGATCAGACTACCGTTTTATCGTGTTTTGCCCCTCCGCCGATGAATTCAAAGGCCTCCGTGTGCAGACCGTCGAGTACGGTCAGGAGCGCCTTGCGCAATGGGCAGGCCCTCACAATTTCGGTTGGCGTGTCACGCTTCACACTCTCATGCATGTTTTACGCACGTATGGCGAGCCGACCGTCCTGATTGATGGTGACACATACTTTCGCCGATCACCTGACTACTTGTTCAAGCGGATCCGTCCCGGGCAATCCGTTTTGCACATCCGGGAGGGACGCATGTGTGATCTGACAGACCAGGTCCATCTGGACCTCGCCGCACTCCTTCGCACAGGAACGATTCGCGACCCTGTAAGCGGCGCACCAATTCCGGCGACACGAGCGATGTGGAATTCGGGAGTCATGGGTGTGGATCCAGCTGATATCGGCACGATTGAGCAGACAATTGCACTCACTGATCAGATTCTCGCACGGAACCCCATCAACACCACGGAGCAGTTTGCGCTCTCCTATTGTCTTGAGACACGGACCAAACTTCGTCCGTGTGACGATATCGTCTTCCATTACTGGGCTATGCGATATCGCCGACCGTTCCGCAAGGTGCTCACAGAATTATTGGAGAACACCGCAAATCTTGGCGAAGCAGAACGGGCGATGAAGCTCTATGCCCATCGACCGAAAGCGTCACTTCCCAAGAGGACCTTGAACAAGGCTTTGGGAATCCTCGACAAATTGGGGGTTCGTCTTCTTTCCGGCAGTCCGAGGCGGAGCGGATAAATCTCACCTTTGACCTCCTCAGGTCCCTCAATCCCGCTGAAGGCAGAGTTGATTGCGGATACACAACGCCGGAAATGAAAAGCAATCAGAATTCCTCGTTGACATTGATGTCCCTCGGTGTTAGATTTCAAGTGGGCAAGGAGGTCTAGGTGGGGAAAGGCCGATCATGAGAAGCATTTACGTCTTCACGATGATCACTGTGTTGTTGCTGCCCAGCGCTGAATCGCTGCATGCTCAGGGCCGTACCCCATCGCACACTGCCGATTCTTCACACACCGTCGTAAGCCCCGCCGCCAATAGCCTCGCCTTCAGTCAACAGCCAACAAGCACTGCTGCCGGTGCAAGCATCTCTCCGGCGATCACGGTCCAACTTAAAGACAAATCCGGCAAGAACATATCACAAGCCGGCGTCTCCATCACACTCACCCTGTCTTCAGGAACCGGAACGCTGAGTGGGACCACAACCCGCACAACCAATGCACAGGGTCTTGCTGCATTCGATGCCCTAAGTATCAACCTTACCGGTTCCAAGCAGCTGCAAGCAACCGGAACGGGCTTTCAAGCCGCAAAAAGCAACTCCTTTACAATCACCCCGGGTCCGGCTGCCCGCCTGCGCATTCAAACTCAACCTTCAGCCGTGGCCACGGCCGGCGTGCCGTTTACCCAACAGCCGGTCGTCTGGGTGGAAGATGCGGGTGGAAATCGTGTGACTACCGACAACAGCACAGTGGTCACGGCTACCCGACTCGCAGGAGTAGGAACGCTGCAGGGTATCCTCACGGCCACCGCACTCAACGGCACAGTGACATTTTCGAATCTCTCGCATAATATCGCAAATACTCTCTCGATCCTTTTTAGCAGCGGAACTCTGACCTCCGATACTTCGAACAATATTCTGGTAAACCCGGCCACTGCAGCTCGCCTGGCCTATCTGCAGCAGCCAACCAACACAACTGCGAGCGCGGCCATCACTCCGGCAGTGACCGTCACCCTGATGGACGCTTTTGGCAACAATGTCACCACCACAGGAACACCGGTCACAATCGCACTCACTTCCGGTACAGGGACTCTGAACGGCACACTCACAAGAAACACATCATCAGGCATAGCAGCATTTGGCAATCTGAGCATCAACCTTGCAGGGTCGAAAACACTGAGAGCCTCGAGCGGCAGTTTGACGGCTGCCGTGAGCAATGCGTTTACTATCTCTCCCGGCCCGGCAAGAATACTTGTGTTTGTCCAGCAGCCGACCAACGCGGTCGCGGCATCAATAGATTCACCGGCGGTGACGGTACAGATGCGCGACTCACTCGGGAACGACGTAGCTGCGTCGGCGGTGCCTGTCACTATGGCAATTCTTTCCGGCAATGGAACTCTCAGTGGAACAACTGCCCGCTCGACCAACACCTCCGGCATTGCGACATTCACCGACCTGAGCATCAATCTCTCAGGCAGCAAAACTCTTTCGGCATCAAGCCCCGGGTTGGTGACAGCGGTGAGCACAACATTCACTATCGTTGCAGGGGCAGCCATACAGATTGTGTTCGTGCAGCAACCCACCAACACACAGGCCGGCGCATCGATCACCCCCGCGGTAACCGTCCAGGTGAAGGATGCACAGGGGAACAACGTGCGCACAGCCGGGATATCAGCCTCCATCGCCCTGTCATCCGGAAGTGGAGCACTCACGGGAACCATCCCCCAACTCACCGATGCCTCCGGTCTTGCGACATTCAACAATCTCGTCGTTAACTTCTCCGGGGCCAAAAGACTTGCCACGTCAAGCACGGGTCTGACATCCACGGTCAGTGATCTGTTCTCGATTACTGCCGCGGCTGCCAGCAAGCTGGAGTTCACCACGAGCCCCGGGGGGGGAAGTTCCGGTATCCCCTTTGCCGTTCAGCCTGTCGTCGCCCTAGAGGATGCATTCGGTAACCCGGTAAGTGACGTCGCACAGACTGTAACACTGGCGATACAGAGCAATGCCGGGCCGGGAGGAACTCTGATCGGCACCAAGAGCACTCTCGTGAACCTGCTGACAGGCCGCGCAGCCTTCAGCAATATTTCAATCGACAAAGCAGGCAACGGCTATACGCTCACCGCAACGGGTTCAACCGTGTCCACGGCGCCGGGAACAGTTGTCAGTGCGCCGTTCTCGGTCATCTCTGGTGCGGCAAGCAAAGTGAGAGTAGAGAACGCCCCCGACGGGACGGGGATGATCCTTGTCAGCCAGAACGTTACTTCCGGAACCTCAATCACGATTTATGCCATTTCGCGCGATCTGTCCGACAACTTCGTGGCTAATGTCCCTGCGGACACATGGACTCTGGTAAACACTTCTGGCGGTGTCGTCCCTGCAGACCTCGTGCCGAGTGCAGACCGGAAAAGCGCTACATTCACAGGGAGACTGACAGGAACAACGGTGATCAGTGCGGCGGTGGGCGGTCTCGGTTCTGTACCTTCAGGAGAGCTGACAGTTGTCGTGCCCGGGTCTCCTTCCCAGATCAGCGTCGAAACAGCTGCCAACGGCACCGGAACCGTCATCACCGACCGCAGCATCTCATCGGCGGATCCTTTCACGGTATACGCCGTCGGGCGGGACGCTGCGGGTAATTTCATCTCCAACCCTGCCGCGGAGAGTTGGAGCCTGCAAAACAAAACCGGCGGAGTCGTCGACGGGGACCTTGTCGTGAGTGCCGACAGGAAGAGCGCTGCGTTCACGGGCAGGCTCCTCGGCACCGCCCGGATCAGGGCGACGCTTGGAACTCTCACTGCAACCAACTCCGGAATCCTCACGGTCGTTGCCGGAACGGCAACAACGATCGCGGCGACAGCAGGGACACCGCAGAGCACACGTACTGGAACTGCGTTCCCCACAAAATTCGGCACTCGGGTTCGGGATGCGGCAGGCAACCCGGTGAAGGGTGTCCCCGTCACATGGTCTGCACCGGAGTCTGGTGCGAGTGGGATCTTCACTGTGAACGGGTCTACCGCCACAACAGACAGCAACGGGGTCGCCACCTCGGGCATATTCACCGCAAACACTGTCGCCGGCTCGTACACGGTGATTGCTTCTCTTACCGCTGGCGCTGCTGCGGCTACATTTTCTCTCACCAACACCGTTGGTGTCGCCGCCCATATAGCAACGGCCGGAGGATCTCCCCAGAGTGCACAGGTGACCAAACAGTATCCGGTCCCCCTTGCGGCTATTGTGACAGATTCATCGGGGAATGCCGCGGGTGGAGTTACAGTAACCTTCACGGCTCCGTTGTCAGGACCGGGCGGGACATTCCCCGGCAGCAGCCGAACGGCCACCGTGGTCACCAGTCCTGCCGGCATTGCCACCGCCCCGGCTTTCGTCGCCAACACGATCGCCGGCTCCTATCAGGTGGTGGCAACGACGACCGGCATCGCCAACGGTGCAGTTTTCGAGCTGAGGAATATGGCCGGTCCGACCGGCACTGTGACGGCAACAGCCGGAACACCACAAAGCACAACCGTGGGAGCACCCTTTGCTGCCGGCCTGCGTGCCGTCGTGGCAGATTCTTCCGGAAACCTGTTGTCGGGAATCCTGGTAACCTTCGCCGCCCCTTCCAGCGGTGCAAGCGCAAGATTCATGAGAGGACTTATCGACAGTGTACTGACCGACTGGACCGGCTCGGCAACCGCTTCAACTCTGACCGCAAACACGCTCGTGGGTTCATTCACCATACTCGCACATGCTCCCGGGATTTCAACGCCGGCCGCTTTCCTGCTGAGCACCCAACCCGGACCCGTGGATACATTTCTTGTTGATGCAGCAGGCGGAGGAAATATCGGGACCCAGGTCGCACAGGTACCTTTTAGTATCCGGGTCAGGGCAAACGATCAATATGGGAATATCGCAGCCGCGTTCGGTGGAACGGCCGACATCACATCGAACGGCGTTCTCTCCCAGGCAGGAACCTCCACCGCCCCCTTCACCTCGGGCGTCCTCCCGTCGCACACCGTGGCTATGCAAAATGCAGGACGGTTCATTATCATGGCAACCCGTACGGGAGGCGCGGAGACGGGCCGTACCGACACCTTTGCAGTGGTTAATCCTGCACCCACCGTCACAAAGATTTCGCCCACCCTCGGGAGAAGAGGACAAAGCCTTTATCTGTCCGTATTGGGATCGGGGTTCCTTCCAGGCGTGACGACCGTAAGTTTGGGCAACATGATTGCGACCTCGACTACCGTCATTTCAGGGACCGAGATGACCGTTACAATAAGCATTGATACCGCCGCAGCGATCGGCCCTCGCGACATGTTTGTCTTCAATGGTCCTCCCGGAGGAGGGATGGGAATCCTCACCAGTGCTTTTGTTGTCGGCAACAATCCTTCTCCCACGCTTACTTCCTTGACCCCGGATAGCGGGACCGTGCTCCAGCAGCTGACCCTGGTATTCAACGGCAACAATTTCATTGAGGGAATAACCCGCGTGAACATGGGCGCAGGCATCCTCGTCAACACGATTACCCTGGATTTTGCGACTCAACTCACGGCCAACATCAGTATCACAAGCTTGGCGACAGCAGGAGTGCGCGAAGTTTTCGTATGCAACGATCCCCCCGGCGGCGGTATTTCTGACAGCGTCGCCTTTCATATCGCCGCGCCTCCAACACCATACCCGCTCCTGGAATCACCGGCGGACGCAGCACCCGGAGTTGATACCGTTGTGACGTTTCGATGGCATGTGTGGCTGAAAACGGGTGTTCAGTATCGACTCCAGGTATCAACAAGCGAGACATTTGTCACAACAACTTTTGATGATTCCACAATCGCTGATACTTCGAAGCAGGTCGCTTCTCTTGTTCACGGGGTCAAATACTACTGGCGCGTTTTTGCCCGGAGCGTGGTGGGAAGCAGTGCGCCTTCGCCCACGAGATCGTTTACGCCTTCGCTCGTGTACCCGGCAACGTTTTCCCTCTACGATTCGGTCGCGTTTCCCGTGTATTCATCCGGGACGGAATACCAGTCGAAGGAGTACCGTCTCGTCGGGCTCCCGGGCAAGTGCAATGTGCCGCTCAAGGGTTTTTTGCCTGGAACCAAAGATGTTGACTGGGCGGCTTACTGGGACAACGGAGCCGATAGCAACTATCTGGTGCCTTTTGATGGGAATGCCACATTCAACTTTTCGCCCGGACGTGCGTTCTGGATTCTGAACAAGGGCCCGATGCTGATCAACGCATCGGTTCCCACACTGCCGCTGGATTCAACACAATCCGCTGCAATTCCCCTCCATCCGGGGTGGAACCTGATCACCAACCCGTTCCTCACAACTGTTCAATGGCCATCCGTGCAGAACGCCAACGGACCCGGCATCATTCCTGATATCTGGACATACAACGGTTCTTTCGCAAGGACAGCAGCCTTCATGCCTTTTGTGGGATACCTGTTCGACAACCCGGACAATCGTGCTGCCATCCGCATTCCTCTTGCCTGGGCCGTCGCAAAGAGCCCTGCTGCTGACAACCTTATACTCTGGCAAATCCATATCCAACTATCGTCGGGAAACCTTACCGATGGGGCGACAAGTATCGGCGTCTCCCCGACGGCAAAGAGAGGTAGAGATCCATTCGACCTCCGGATGCCGCGCGGCCTTGGGAAGGCGCCGGGGGTGTTCTTTGACCGTCCCGGGTGGGATCCGGGTGGGAGCGTCTTTGCGACAGACATCCGTTCGGAGATTTGCACTCTTGAGACCTGGCCGATGAGCGTCCGGACGGCGGTCCAGGAACCAGCTCAGCTCTTGTTCAGCGGAGTAGAGAATGTCCCTTCGCACTACCAGGTTCTTCTTATCGATGATGAGCGTAGCCGGTCCATCAACCTACGTGCATATCCTGTGTACCGGTTCGTACCGGCGGTTCCGGTATCACAATTCAGGGTCGTGGTGGGAACTGAAGAGGCTGCTCGCGGCGTCCTGGCAGACCTCCTGCCAAAGGAGTTTGCGTTGGGAAGTAATTTCCCGAACCCGTTTAATCCGTCCACTACCATCCCAGTTGCCGTTCCCAGGAACTCGACCCTTGTTCTGAATGTATACACGATTCTTGGTGAGGAAGTGCGGACTCTCTTTGCG
>PMMO01000084.1:4056-9977 GCA_003162215.1 Ignavibacteriota bacterium | reverse complement strand
TGCTTTCGGTGCACACCATCGTGAGCTTCGACTTTGCGGTGTCGGTGATCCCGGGATGGCATACGACGATCTTCCCTCCCTACTTTGTGGCCGGGGCGGTGTTCTCCGGTTTCGCTATGGTGCAGAACTCGCTTATCTTTGTCCGCCAGTACTTCAATCTGAAGCATCTCATCACGCTTGACACGCTCGAGAAGATGAACAAAGTGATGATTCTGACGGGAAGCATTGTCGGTTATGCGTATGCAATGGAGTTTTTCATGGCATGGTACAGCGGCAGCCAGTTTGAATCGTTCGTATTCGTCAACCGTGCTCTTGGCCCCTACGCCTGGGCCTACTGGACCATGATAACCTGCAACGTGATTTCTCCGCAGCTCTTCTGGTTCAAAAAAATCCGGCGGTCTATCCCCGCAATGTTCGTCATCGGTCTGCTCGTAAATGTCGGCATGTGGTTTGAACGATTCGTCATTGTCGTCACATCATTGTCGCGCGATTTCTTGCCTTCAAGCTGGGGGCATTATGTGCCGACGCCGATCGACATCGGCATTTTCATCGGCAGTCTCGGTTTGTTCTTCTCCTTGATTCTGTTGTTCGTGCGTGTATTGCCCGTGATCTCCCTCGCCGAGATCAAAGCGGTGATTCCCGGAGCGCAACCGCACCATCACGATTGATGCGTCAGGCAGAGAAAGCAACATGGGAAAGCCACTCTATAGTGTTACAGCGCTGTTCGCTTCGCCCGACGCGCTGCTGCATGCGGTGGAAGAAACTGTGAAGGCGGGATACACGAAATACGACGTTCATTCTCCGTACCCGATCCATGGCATCGAACGCAGCATGCGGCTCCGGACGTCGCCGCTGGGGTACTTTGCCCTGGCATTCGGATTGCTCGGGGCGTTCGGCGCCGTGGGACTGATGACATGGATAACGCTCGTTGATTATCCGCTCGTCATCGGCGGAAAGCCCTTCTGGTCCTGGCCGGCATTCGTTCCCATTGCTTTTGAGTTGACGGTATTGCTGGCATCGGTGCTCACCGTCGTGACCATGATCGTGGTTTTTTTGAAATTCCCGAACAACAGTCACCCGTTGCATGACACACCGTACATGAAGCGCGTGTCGTCGGATGGCTTCGGGATCAGCATACAGGCCGATGATCCATCGTTTGACGAAGCAGTTGTGCGTGTCCACCTTGCACGGGTGGCAGGCACGGCAATCGCCCCCGTGTATTATGATCCGGAGGAAATGGATCACGGGCAGAAGCTCTTCGATCCGCGGTTCATCGGTGTTCTTATCGGCGTTGCGGTTGTCGTGTCGGGCGGCACCTACGTCGCGCTGAACAAGGTCGCCTTCATGGAGCCCTACTCATGGATGATGGAACAGGCCAAGCTGAAGCCCCAGGCGCCAAGCACGCTCTTTGCAGACGGGAAGGGCATGCGTACGCCTGTTCCCGGAACGGTTGCGCGCGGTTTCCTGCCGTATGCCTATGCCGGCAAGCCGGATGAGGCAGGGAAGTTTTTGGTGAACCCGCTTCCTCCCTCCGCCCTTGTGCTTGAGCGCGGCCGGACCGGGTTCCTGACGTTCTGCAGTCCCTGCCACGGCAACTTCGGCCGCGGCGACAGCCGTCTGCGCGGACAATTTCCGAATCCGCCGACGCTCCTGTCAGACAAAGTGCGCAACTGGCCGGATGGGAGTATCTATCACGTGATCACCGAGGGGCAGAACATCATGCCTTCCTATGCCGGGCAAGTGCGGAAGGATGACCGCTGGGCCATTGTCCACTATATCAGGGCGTTGCAGCGGGCCCACTTCGCAAAGGAGTCCGATCTGAAATGACACCTCTTACTCCGGACATTACTCCGGACAGATCGGCGAAAGGCACGCCTTTCACTCCTTCCATCGACCGCCTCGGCGTGATGCTGCTGGCAGTCGGCGTCGTGCTAGTGGTGCTGGCATTCGTGCTGCAACCTGTGCGTGCGAGTTTTGGCGCCATTATCCTCTACCTGACGATGGTCAGCATCGCGGTGGGTTCGCTCTTCCTGATTGCTCTCGAGTACATCAGCGGGGCGACGTGGAGCGTCCCGATGCGGCGGGCAAACGAATTCCTGGCGGGGCTCATGCCGTTCCTTATACTGCTGGTGCTGCCATTGCTTCTGCACATTCATGAGCTTTTCAACTGGAGCCATCCGGAAGCAACTGCCCACGACAGCCTGCTGCAGGGCAAGGCTCCTTACCTTAATATTCCGTTCTTTGTACTGCGGACAGTGGGGATTCTGGGTATATGGATTCTGTTTGCTGCGCTCTTTGTGAGGAATTCCACGAAGCAGGACATTACGCGTGATCCTGCCCTCACGAAAAAGAACATCCGCCTTGCGGCCGCATTCCTTCCGGTCTTTGCAATCACGATTTCTTTGACTGCAATCGATTGGGGGATGAGCCTCGAAGCACACTGGTTCTCCACGATCTATGGCGTGTACTACTTCTCCGGAACTGTGCTTGCGGCGCTTGCAGCGGGGACTCTCGTTGTGCTTGCGCTGGATAAGAGTGGTTCGCTGCCGAAACTTCGCCCGGACCACTACTATAGTCTGGGCGCACTGATGTTCGGCTTCGTGAATTTCTGGGCGTATATTGCATTCAGCCAATTCCTCCTGATCTGGTATGCAAACCTGCCCGAGGAAACGTACTGGTTCATGGCCCGGTGGAGGAACGGCTGGGAGTATGTTTCAGTCTTGTTGATCCTCGTGCATTTCCTGGTGCCGTATTTCGCCCTGTTGTCACAGGAATCGAAGATGAATCCGGGCCGTTTGAAATTCATCGCGGTCTGGCTGCTTGTTGCTCATGTGCTGGATCTGTACTGGCTGGTCATGCCGACCTATGCCGCCGGTGTCACCATCGGATGGGTGGAACTCGGGTTCCCGCTCGTCGGCCTGGGCATGGTGCTGTTGTTGCTTTCATGGAAAACCAAACGGTATAACGTCGTGCCGATCGGGGATCCCAAATTGCAGCGGGGTCTCGATTTCCGGCTTTGACATGTGGTAAGGAGCGCGATGGAGCAATTGTCCGCAATGGAGCAGTTGCCTCACTTTAAAGAGGAGATGGACTTCCGCGATCTGCTGCGGAGTCCGCGCAGATTGTTCGGATTCAGCTACTTCTATTTCTTCGGGCTGTTGCTGGCCCTTGGAGTGCTGTATCTGTGGAATCTGAACGCGATAGGGAAGAACAGCATCAGCCCGCTGGTGCTGAGCGATTCGTCGGCATTCGTGCAGGATATTNNGTCCGATGCAGTCACCCAGCGTCCTTCCTCCGGTGGATGTCCATCAAGTGGCGCAGCCGACTGCCCAACTCATTGCGCGCGGTCGTGACCTGTTCAAAGCGAATTGCGCATCGTGTCACGGCGACAATGGCCTGGGGGATGGTCCCGCAGGTCAGTTGCTCAATCCGCGGCCGCGGAATTTTCATCAAGCCGCAGGATGGACCAACGGTGCCAAAGTGTCCGAGATCTATAAGACGCTACAGGAAGGCATCATAAAGAACGGCATGGCATCATACAGCTATCTGCCTCCTACGGATCGGTTTGCGTTAATACACATTGTGCGTTCGTTCCATCCTTCGCCCCCGGTGGATGCTGAACAGGAAATTGCCCTGCTGGAAACCACATACCAGCTCTCGAAGGGAATCGTGGTTTCTGCGCAGATTCCCGTCAAGGAGGCGATGAAGCACATTGTCGCAGAAGGGAAAGCAGAAGGGGATGCGCTCCTTTCTCGTGTCGCAGGTATTCAGGCTGCGCGTCAGGATCCGGGCGCGGCGTTGTTTGTACAGTATGTCAGCAATCCCAACCGGTTCCTGGCCGCCTGCAGGGTAAGGCGCGAAGCGATCGCTTCATCGGAGGATTTTATCCGCATTGTGAGCACCGATCCTCCTGCAGTCGGAGTCCGGCCCGCCGTGGTGAATCTCGATTCCCGCGACTGGTCCGTTTTTCACCAATTTGTCCTTGCTGAGGTCCACTAATGCGTTCTCGAAGTTTTGTTCTGATGTTGGCCTTCACCGCGATCTGTTTTGCCAAGGGGCAGCCATCGAGTGATCAGACACCTCCTGCGCATCCGGAAATCGGAATTGAAGAGCACCTGGGAACGGTTCTCCCCCTCGATGTGGAGCTCTATGACGAACAGGGATACCTGACTGCGCTGCAGAAGGTGATCACCAAGCCGACGGTTCTCATGTTCGTGTATTTCCGATGCCCGGGGATCTGCAGCCCGCTCCTGACGGAAGTGTCAAGAGTGGTGGATCAGATGTCTCTCGAGCCCGGCAAAGACTATCAGCTTGTAACGATCAGTTTTGATCACCGGGAAAAGCCCGACATGGCAGCGTCGAAAAAAGAGAGCTATCTTTCCTCGATGCACCGCCGGATCGATCCCGCCGCCTGGCGTTGGTTCACCGGAGATAGTGCGTCAATACACCGGCTGACAGATGCCGCGGGCTTCTACTTCAAGCGTGACGGAAACGATTATGTTCACGCCGGCGTGTTGATCATTATCTCGCCGACGGGGAAGGTTACGCGATACATGAACGGCATCCAGTATCTTCCGTTTGATGTGAAGATGGCCCTCTACGAGGCCGCAGAAGGGCGGACTGGGCCGACAATCGCGAAGCTCCTGGCATTCTGTTACAGCTACAATCCGGAGGGCCGGACCTATGCACTGAATGTCACACGCATCTCCGGCGCTATTATCCTGATTCTTGTGCTGGTATTTGTGGGTGTGTTTGTTTTCCGGCCGAAAAAGAAGAACGCAGAAAGGCAGTAAGCTATGATACAACCGACGGCACCCGTCGAAAGGATCTCCCGGGGGGGGTTCTATGATGAACCGGGCCGCCACACGGGATTGGCTGGGTGGATCCTGAGCACGGACCACAAACGGATTGGGTTGCTGTACTTCGGCGCGATGATGATTTTTTTCCTGACTGCCGTGGGTCTAGGGTTCCTTATGCGCCTGGAGATGCTCACGCCGGGGAAGACCATCGTTGAGCCGCAGACCTACAACACCATGTTCACGCTGCACGGGATCATAATGATTTTCCTGTTCATCATTCCCGGGCTTCCGGCGGTGTTCGGCAACTTTCTGCTTCCTCTGATGATCGGTGCGCGGGATGTCTTCTTTCCCCGCCTCAACCTGTTGTCGTGGTGGCTCTTCATTACGGGCGGCCTTCTGGCACTGGCTTCGGTGTTTCTTCCCGGCGGAGCTGCGGATACCGGTTGGACCTTTTATGTGCCGTACAGTGTTCGGACCTCGACGAACGTCATTCCCGCACTCATGGCGGCTTTCATTCTCGGAATTTCTTCGATTGTGACCGGTCTGAATTTCATAACCACCATTCACCGCATGCGTGCGCCGGGAATGGATTTTTTCAAGATGCCGTTGTTCGTCTGGTCGCTCTATGCGACGGCATGGATCCAGGTGCTCGCCACGCCGATTATCGGGATCACGCTGTTGCTGGTTGCCATCGAACGCTGGTTCGGCGTCGGCATTTTTGACCCCGCGCTCGGCGGCGACCCGGTGCTGTACCAGCACCTCTTCTGGATCTACTCGCACCCGGCAGTCTATATCATGATCCTTCCCGGCATGGGAGTGATCTCGGAGATCGTGCCGGTGTTCGCGCGCCGTACGATTTTCGGGTACAAATTCATAGCATATTCAAGCCTCGCCATTGCTTCTGTGGGCTCACTGGTCTGGGCCCACCATATGTTCACNNGCCACGCTGTACAAAGGCTCCATTGTTCTCGAACCGCCCATGTTGTTTGCGCTGTCGTTTATCGTGCAGTTTGCCATCGGGGGGTTCACGGGTTTGATGCTGGGCGCACTCGCGGTCAACATCCATGTGACCGACACGTACTTCGTTGTCGGGCACTTCCATTACGTGATGTTTGGAGGAAC
>PMMO01000084.1:0-3986 GCA_003162215.1 Ignavibacteriota bacterium | reverse complement strand
ATCCGAAGAGGGGCGGTTGCTCCCGCCAACCCATGGGGTGGGAAAACGCTCGAATGGCAGGTGTCGTCGCCTCCACCAACGGAGAATTTCCATGAAATTCCCGTGGTGACCCGCGGCCCCTACGATTATACATCCGATNNCTGGTTCCCCAAAATGTTCGGCCGCATGTACGCGAAGAAACCGGCGTATGTCGCCTGGTTTCTTACCACGGTGGGCTTCAACATGCTGTACTTCCCATTCCTGGTGCTCGGCTATCGGGGCATGCCCCGCCGGTATTATGACTATCTTCCGGAATTCCAACCTTTGCACGTCATTGCGACGGTGGGTTCATGGATCCTCGTGCTGGGTATCATCGTCCTGGTGGTGAATCTCNNTCGCGGAGAACCGGTGAGCTCACATAACACGGTGGTGGCACACGAAGAACATACCCATCGCGATGATGTCGGGTCGCGTATGGGGATGTGGCTCTTCGTCTTCACCGAATTAATCCTGTTCGGCGGCATGTTCATCGTGTATGCCGTCTATCGGTTCAGCCATTTTAGCGAGTTCCAACTTGCGGCAAAGGAACTCAATACGATGGCAGGCACCATCAACACTCTGATTCTGCTGACGAGCAGTCTGACCGTGGTGCTGTCAATCGTTGCGTTGCGCGATGGGAGGAAAGGACTCTCCATGACGCTGGTCGGCCTGACGATTCTCCTTGCGCTGGGATTTCTTGTAAATAAGTATTTCGAATGGAGCCACGAGTTCGACATGGGTATCTATCCCGGCTCCGCAACCCTCGTGAGTCAGCCTCCCGGTGTAATACTCTATTTCGGTCTCTACTTTGTGATGACAGGATTGCACGCGCTGCATGTGATCATCGGGATGTGCGTGCTCGGGTATCTGTTGTGGGCGATAGGGAAGGGAATCGTCAGGCCGGATTCCTATGTGCGTCTCGAAGCAGGAGGGCTCTACTGGCATCTTGTGGACATCATCTGGATTTTCCTGTTCCCGTTGTTCTATCTCTTGCAGTAAGGAATCATGTGAATGCAGGCATCCGACGAAATAGATCGATCAGACCGCAGCTTGGCAACGACATACGGCCATTATGTGCTGATCTGGATCGGCCTTGTCGCGCTCACCACCCTGACCGTCGCTCTCGCAGGCATCAACCTGGGCCGCTGGGTCATTCTCACGGCGCTGTCGATTGCGGGTATCAAGAGCACGATGGTGCTGTTTCATTTCATGCACCTTCGCACTGAAGATCGGATATTCCGCATCTTCGTGCTCGTGTCGTTGTTGACCCTGACAATTTTCGTTGTGCTGACATTTTTCGATTACGCCTTCCGATGAGCCATCGGTAGAGCGGGGATACTACGCATGTTTACCGGAGCATCACCTTTTTCAAACTACGTCGATGCGACGTTCCTGACGATTGTCGGCCTCTCGGCGCTCGTGCTTCTCGGACTTGTTGTCGCGATGGTCTATTTCGTCATCCGCTACAGCCACAAACGGAATCCGAAGGCGACAAATATCGAGGGGAATATACCGCTCGAGATCGCCTGGACGGTCATTCCCATCGTGCTGTTCATGGGGATGTTCTACATGGGATGGGAAGGGTACAAGACCACCATTGACGTGCCGGAAGGCGCGGTGCCCATTCACGTGGTCGCCCGCATGTGGCAATGGTCGTTCGAATATCCGAACGGGGTGAAGACCGACACCCTCTACGTTCCGGTGAACACACCGATGAAGCTTACGCTGCAGTCGCTGGATGTGAACCACTCTCTGTACATTCCTGCGTTCCGGATCAAGAAGGATGCAATTCCGAACAAAGAAAACATCATGTGGTTCAGTACCCCGGAGCCCCGGTCATTTGACATTGCCTGTGCAGAGTATTGCGGGTTGCGCCATGCCTATATGTACACCAAGGTCGTTGCAATGACTCATGAGGCGTTCAATGCCTGGTACAAGGAGGCCTCCCGCAAAGCGGGCAGACCGTATGAGCCGATTCCATCACTTGCTGGTGCACAAAAGTAACGCAGACGAATTATGGATGTCCTGAACTCGATAGCACTTCCGCAGTCAAAAGAGCATTTCCACCTGCTTCTCCTGGTGTATAATATTGTCATGATCTTTCTCCTCCCGTATCTGGCATTGCTTGTAGGGAGCCTGATGGCTGCGCTGCTCATGGATCGCCGCGCCGGGAAGACCGGAGATGCCGACATCGGACATCTGGCACGCCGTCTTGCCGGCATTGCATTGCCCGATCGGAGCACGTTCATCTTTCTGGTTGTTCTGCCGTCAATCGTGGTCGTCTTCCTCTTTGTGCAAATGTTCCAGGGAACAACTGCGATGGCGGCGGGGTTTGCAGCATTGGGAGCTCTTCTCCTCATCGCAGGCGGAACCGCGGGGTTTGTGTTCAAGTTCACATTCACCCTCGATGACATGATTGCCCTCGCCGGAGATGGTGCCGGGAAACCGGATGGCGCAGCACCACCTGTTGCGGTTGCCGGATTTCTCGCCGCCACGCGGATGTCGCATAGGCGTTCGGGGAATTGGGCGGCCATGCTTCTTCTTGCAGGTGTGTTTCTCTTCGTAGGTGCATCGACAATAGGTCTCAACCCCGAACATTGGCGTGCCGTCGACGGATTCTTTGCGTTGCTGTTGACCGGCGAAGTCTGGATCGATGTGCTCGCGTTCTTCGCAGCTGCTGCGGGAATGTCCGGTGCGGGCCTGCTCTTCTCCCGTTTCGTGTGGCATCAGGGGACAGCCCCACCGGGCCCGGAGGATGCATTAATCCTCAGGACGGCCGTGCGCCTGGCAACTGCCGGCATTCTTGCAATGCCCCTGTTGTTCCTGCTGGGCACGGCACTCATCCCTGCGACTTCACTTACCGGGTGGGTCTACGTCCTTCTCGCGTTTTCGTTCGCGGCATTCGGGCTCGCCTTGCACTTCCTGTATGCTTTTGTGAAGAGCGGGAGAACGCTGTACGTTGCACTCCTCCTGCCAATGGTTGTTGCCGCCCTTGCCATGAGCGTAACCAAAAACCAGGTAGCCTTGCACACGGCAACGGCCGATCATGCTGCGCAGCTTGCGGTGGTCTTTGAAAAGCACACGGAAGATCTCCGGTCGTCACTCGGTGTCATGGCCAAGCAAATGACCGGGGAAGATATCTACAATGCGAGGTGTTCCGCATGCCATCTCTTCGATCAAAAGAAGGTAGGACCGCCGTACAAGGAAGTGCTGGTCAAGTACGCCGGCAAAAAGCCGGCACTGATAGCGTTTGTGCTTAACCCCGTGAAGGTCAATCCTGCCTATCCGAACATGCCCGGGCAGGGCTTGAAGGCTTCAGAAGCCGACTCCATTGCCACGTTTCTCATGGTCAAGGTATTGGGAAAAACACAATGAGCGAAGTGGAGACAGGGAAGACGCGGACTGTCGATGCTGTGGTGCGGGAGGCATCGGTGGCGGAGTATGTTGCGCTGATGAAACCCGGTCTCACCACGATGTCGGTCTGTACGGCGGCAGGTGGCGCGTACCTCGGTGCAGACGGGCATCCGGCTGCAATGCTGTTGGTTAATCTGGTTCTGGGCACGTTCCTCGTAGGGGCCGGTGCCGGAGCGCTGAATCAGTGGATGGAGAGGCGTACTGACGCTCTCATGAAACGGACAGAGCAGAGGCCGCTTCCCTCAGGAGTCCTTACACCGCTTCAGGGGCTTGTGATCGGGATGTTGTGCGCGGTTGGCGGGGTTGTATGTCTCTTCCTGACGACGACAGCAGTCGCGGGGATGCTGGCACTCGTGACGTTGTTCGTGTATCTCGCGATGTACACGCCGCTGAAACGGGTGACGCATTTGTCCACTGCAGTCGGAGGTATTCCCGGCGCGCTTCCACCCGTGATAGGATGGGTTGCCGTCGGGAGAGGTTTTTCTCTCGAAGCCTACCTGCTGTTTCTCTTCCTCTTCATGTGGCAGATGCCGCATTTCCTGTCGCTTGCCTGG
>PMMO01000071.1 GCA_003162215.1 Ignavibacteriota bacterium | reverse complement strand
CGGAATCCCTTCAACTCCTTGACCGGGCGTGTAACCGAGGCCACCGGGTCGTGAGTATAGAGCTGGACTATCTCATCTCCCGTCCATGTGCCGGTGTTCTGTATGTCCACGCTCACGCGTACATTGCCGTCCGGGCGGATGCTCTCCGGCGTGATCCGCACATCAGTATACACAAAGGCAGTGTAGCTGAGGCCATACCCGAACGGGAAGAGTGGTTTACCGCTCAGATCAGCATAATCATTTCCGCGGCCGGTAGGCAGATGATTATAAAAGAGCGGGACCTGTCCGACATATTGCGGAAATGTAAGGGGGAGCTTTCCTCCTGGTGAATATGCCCCGAAGAGCACATCGGCGATCGCATTTCCTCCCTCCTCGCCCGGATACCATGCTTCCAGAATCGCTCCGGCGTCCTCGATCCACTTGCTCATGGTGACAGCGCTTCCATTGAACAGCACCACCACAGTCGGGGTGCCGGTTGCTGCCACCGCTTTGATCAACTGCTCTTCGTTTTCCGGAAGCTCAAGGTGCGATCGATCATATCCTTCGCCCTCGAGAATTCCCACCGCGACAATCGCCACGTCTGCGCTCCTGGCTGCCGTGACGGCCGCCTCCCGCAGCGGCTCGGTGCCGGTCACAGGCTGCCAGACGAACGCAGCATAACTCCAACCGCCGTGTTCATAGTAGTCGATGCGGATGCCGTATTCCCGCCCCGCTTCGAGTGTCACCGTTGTCGCGTCCAGCGTGGCCCCGCGATCGTACCAGCTGTCGATCAGCAACCTGCCATCGAGCCACACCCGAACGCCGTCGTCGGTGCTTGCTCCCAGCCGGTACGTTCCAGTAACAGGCGGAATGATCTGTCCCGTCCATCGCACAGAAAAGTTGTCCGCCGATATGAGAGAATCAGGTGATCCCATGGCCCAGTTGAAACTGATCAACGGATCGACCCGCACGAACTTCGGTATTCCTGCGAAGCTTAGATTGTCGAAATATTCTCCTCTCAATCCATGCTCGCCAGGCTTTGCATCCGGTGGTCTGAGGTACGCCGATGGAATGGGAGGGAGAGATGTGAAGCCGAGTTCGCATCCCTTCGCATACGACACCTCAGTGCGTGATGATACGGCGTTCTTGATGCCTTCAAGCAGTGTGACGACTTTCATGCCATGGCCGCTATAGTCTCCCAGCAGCACGGAATCGGCGCACGGTCCTATCACGGCGATGGCGTTCAGATTCTTCCTGAGGGGAAGGGTCTTCCGTTCGTTCCGCAGGAGTACCATTGCCTTGCGTCCCGCCTGGCGTGCGAGTTTCCGGCTCTCGATGTGATCGTTGACTGCATCGGCCTTTTCTGGATCGGCGTACGGTTGTTCGAAAAGTCCAAGCCGGAACTTTGCCCTGAGGATGTTGCGAGCCGCGTTCTCCACCGCCCGGGCAGTAGCCGCGTTCCCGCGCGCGGCATCCAGCAAAGGCGTTCCATAATAGAATATGTTCGGAAGTTCCATGTCCAGTCCGGCTTCCACCGCCATTGCCGCCGCTTCCTTCATGGTAGCTGCCACAAGATGTTTCTCTCGAATTCCTGCAACCGAACCGTAGTCCGAAACGACGAACCCCGAGAAACCCCACTCTTTGCGGAGCATGTCCGTCAGCAGCCAGTGATCAGCGGAGCACGGGACTCCGTTGACGGCATTGTAGGATGCCATCACCGAGCCTGCTCCTCCTTCATGCAAGCTTGCTTCAAAAGGAGGGAAGTAGACTTCCCGCAACTCCCGTTCGGAAAGATTCACCGGATAGCTGTCTCTGCCGCCGTCGCCGAAGTTTGCCACGAAATGTTTCGGTGTGGTGATGACTCCCTCATTTTCAATACTCCGGCAAAATGCCGCAGCCATGCGAGACTGCAGGAACGGATCTTCGCCGTAGGTCTCGGCCACACGTCCCCATCGAACATCCCGGGCGATATTGATGGTGGGCGATAACACCTGGCGGATTCCGCGACTCCGCGCCTCTTTCCCGATGACAGCGCCAATTGACGTGATCAGTTCCGGATCCCAGGTCGCTGCCAGGGCGATGGCCTGGGGAAAGCTCGTTGCTTTGTTGCCGACGAGGCCATGCAAGCCTTCGTCGTGGAAAAGAAGAGGAATATGCAGCCGGGTATTTTCCACTGCAAGCTTCTGGATGACGTTGCCCGTGCGGGCTGCCTCTGCCGGAAGTAACGAGCGGAGGAGTGGCCCTACACCTCCGAGTCCATTCACGGTCAGGTTCTTTCCCCATTCCACCTTCTCCAGAGTACACTGCAGTTGACAGACCTTCTCCTCCAGCGTCATTCGGGAGAGGAGATCGTTCACACGCTCTTCGACGGGTGCCTGTGCATGCAGAAGCGTAGGTGTTGTCTGGGGGGTTTGTGCCGTACCGGTAAGTGTGAGCACGAACATCAGGATACAGCCGGGGAACAGGAGCGAGGAGAAGGCGAATGAGTGTATCATGATTCCTCCACTATTCATCGTTTCTTTTTGCTGGGTCCCGGTTTCGCCTCGAGCGGGTCTTCCGGCCAGCGGTGTTTCGGATACCGTCCACGCATCTGTTTCCTGACCTCTGTATAGGAGTTTGCCCAAAAGCTCTTGAGATCAGAGGTGACGGCCAGCGGGCGGCCGGCGGGAGAGAGGAGGTGCACTACGACGTTGACAGCTCCGCCCCCGACTGTCGGGCTTTCT
The DNA here is from genome assembly GCA_003162215.1 of Ignavibacteriota bacterium. Classification (GTDB taxonomy): domain Bacteria; phylum Bacteroidota; class Ignavibacteria; order UBA10030; family UBA6906; genus Fen-1255. Next base: position 14,499 of record PMMO01000071.1, on the reverse strand, counting down.
GTTTGGCCAAACATCTCTTGAAGGCGCACGGGCATCACCGGCTGCCGCTCACTACCGTAGTGAAGAGTCACCTTGCTCCCCGAAGGAGCGGACAGCGACGCCGGCGCAAGTTGTTCAAGCGTTGACCGCTGGGAGGGCGAAAGGAGGGAGAAGAGGATTCTCGTGAGGTTCAGCTGCGGAAGGTGCTCTTTGCGGGTCATGCCTTCGAGGAAAGGGGAAAGCCAACGATTCAACGAATCCACGAGTGTGGCGTCGCTCATATCCGGCCAGTCGTTTCCCGCGAGACCACTCTTTCGCAGCCATTCGCTCCGGGACCGCAGTGATGTGGCTGCTGAATTCCATGGGAGTGCAGTGAGGCCAAGATCCCGTACGCCTTCGATCATGGCGTCAGTATTTTTTTCTCCACTGAGGGGGAAAGGATGTTCTGCCAGCAGGATGGCGCCAAGCCGTGTGGCGCGACGAGCGACGACAGCTCCCTCACGGGAGTCCCAATGAACTTCGTCGACGATGTGGATCCGCTCCCCGGCCACGCGCGCGATTTCTTCAATGCTCAATGGAGCGGCAAGGTGAATACGCGCCTCGATTCCTGCGTTGTCGACTTCGCCAACGGCGAGAAACTCCGAATGGGCCAGCAGGCTCCACTCGGGAAGCACGGCGCCCGTACCATTGACAAGGAGATAGCGTTTGCCGCCATCGCCCCTGCGCCGGGCAATGCGGTCGGGATACGCGAGTGCGAGGAGGAGCGCCAGGTGCCGATCTGAAGCCGGCGTAGCCGTGATGCCGAACATCCGTTGGAGCCGTTCGGCTTCCGCTCGTATGCGCATTCGGGCAGGACGATCGGCGGTATGTTGATCATGGAGCGCGTGGATCGACGTCGCCAAATCGATATCACCGATAGGGGAACCGGAAAACAGCGGCGGGCCATCAAGAAGCGCGGCGACTTCGCATGCATCCGAACCGAAACCGAGTTCCACTGCACGGAGCACCATGTGTGAAAGGCGGGGATGGAGAGGAAGTGCAGCCATTGCATACCCGTGAGGGGAAAGCCGGCCATCGCCGATGAGTGCTCCGAGGGTATGGAGAAGACTACGGGCATGCGCAAGATGGCGGCCAGGGGGTGGATCTATCAATCGCAGCCCTGCGGCGTCCGGTGATCCCCAACGCGCGAGATCCAGTGCCAGAGGGGCAAGATCGGTCGAGAGGATTTCTGGAACAGGATGTGGTTCAAGTGTACGGTGGTCTGTTTCGGTCCAAAGACGGTAGCAGACACCGGGTCCCTGTCTTCCCGCGCGCCCCCGCCGTTGGTCGGCGGTTGCCAAGGAAACGGCCACGGTTTCGAGGCCGGTCATACCCCTTCGTGGATCGAAGCGTGGTACGCGCGCCAGGCCGGAATCTATCACCACACAGACGCCGTCAATGGTGACGCTGGTTTCCGCAACACTTGTGGCAAGGATGACCTTTCGCTCCCCGGGGCGTGGTGGCATTAGGGCTGCCCGTTGCATTTGAGGATCTGCCTCGCCATGCAGGAAATGCACATGCACGCCCGGTGGCAGGCGTGCGTCGAAGAGTGTGTCGCGCACCCGGCGGAGTTCCCGGCGGCCGGGCAGGAATACGAGAATGTCCCCCCCGGTTTCATCGAGAGCTCTCCTGACAGCTTGCGCAACACGTTTCTCGATCGATCCTGGAGGTGCGAATGCCGAGTATATCGTTTCCACCGGAAACTGTCGGCCCGGGTTGTCGATAATTGGCGCATCGGGAAGAAGTCGGGATAGCCCGATGCCGTCGAGCGTTGCCGACATGATGAGTATGCGGAGGTCGGGCCGGAGGTGGGCCTGAACATCCAATGACAATGCGAGGCCGAGGTCGGCGTGGATGCTTCGCTCATGAAATTCGTCGAAAACGAGAACACCGATGTTGTACAGCTCCGGTGTGTCCTGAAGCATCCTGGTCAGGATGCCTTCAGTCACCACCTCGACGCGCGTGGACCTGGAGACCCGGCTCGTTCCCCGCATCCGGTACCCAATAGTTTGTCCGGGTTCTTCTCCGAGCTGGGATGCCATGTATTCCGCCGCGCGTTGTGTTGCAAGACGACGCGGCTCGAGCATAAGGATCTTGCGCTCTACGGCAATCGAATGGTCGAGGAGGGCCAGTGGAACGCGAGTGGTCTTGCCGGCACCGGGAGCGGCAGTCAGGATGGTAACAGGAGTCTCCGTCAATGCACGGAGTATCTCCGGTACAGCGGCGTCAATCGGTAGTGTGGGACGGGGTACGGGCAAAGGAGGCAATGCCTTCAGGACGTTGCTTCCACTCTACGCAACTTTTGCCGGCCAAGCAAGGGATTTGGTGGACCATTCCAGGTTGATTCTACACGAATCAAATGGTACTTTTCATAAATGTGCAACTACAGGGTCAGCGATGGGGCAGAAGAAACTGGTGGGGAGTCTGACTGACGCCCAACTCCGCGACGAGATGCAGAGATGCGAATCGTGCGAGGAAAAGCCATGCAAGGAAGCNNCAGCGAGCCGCAGCCATCATCATGGGCAGCAATCCCCTCGGGGGGACGTGCGGCGCGTTGTGTCCCGACTATCTGTGCATGCAAGCCTGCGTTCTCCATGCGTTTGACCATCCTATCAATATACCTGCAGTACAATCTACCATCATCGAAAAAGCCTTCGACGCAGGAATGCCCCGGTTTGTCGCACGTCCTGCCAATGGAAAGACGGTCGCTGTTATTGGTGCGGGCCCGGCAGGTTTGGGTGGAGCAGCAGTTCTCGGACAGCTCGGGTACTCCGTTGATCTCTTCGAGATGAGCGATCGCGCGGGCGGGATGTGCCATCTCATCCCGGAGTTCCGGTTGAACCGGGACGTGCTCAAACGCGACATCGACTTCACCTTGGGACTTGGCGACATCCGGCTCATTCCTGGGACGACGGTGTTTACTCCGGCCGCCCTCCTCAAGAGCGGGGAATATGCGGCGGTGCTTGTGACGATCGGACAGGGTGTGCCGCTAGGGGCAGAAATTCCCGGTGGAACCCTTGCAGTCCCGTGGCAAAAGTACCTCGAACTTCAGGAAAAGATCACGGTTCGGAAGAAGCGGGTTCTGATCATTGGCGGTGGCGCAATCGCGGTTGACTGCGCCGCAACAGCCGCGCGTTGCGGAGCAGCACATGTGGAGTTGCTATACCGGCGCAACGCCGAGCACATGCCGTTGACGTCCTACGAGCGAGCGCTCCTGCTGGATCACGGAGTGGAGATCACAGCAGGAACACGTGTGACGCGAATCATCCAGAAGAAGGGCCGGGTGATTGGGGTGTACACGGTGCGACAATACCTTGGTGCCGGAAAGAAACCTGATCCACGCAGTTTTTCATCGGACCGATCGGAGAAGCCGGCGTTTCGTGCATGTGATATTGTCATCGCAGCAATCGGGAGCTTATCGAGCATTGCACCGCGCAAGCGCAAGGGACTGTTTTTTGCCGGAGATATGGTTCATGGAGCGGCGACCGTTGTGGAAGCTGTCGCGTCGGGAAAGAACGCAGCGGCAGAGATTGATGCAACCCTCACCCGCGGGCCCCGTCCGGGAAAAGAACGGTCTGTCAAAAGCCGTGTGGTACTGGCAGGACGCACGATGCAGCCCGTTCCTCTCACCTGCGATTTCTTCAGCCGTTCCATTCGCTCTCCATTCCTGCTTTCGGCTGCGCCGCACACGGATGGCTACGAGCAGATGAAGAAGGCGTATGATGCGGGCTGGACCGGCGGCGTCATGAAAACCGCTTTCGCAAATGTGCATGTGCATATCCCGGGCGAGTATATGGTGGTATTCGACAAATCCACCTATGGCAACTTTGACAACGTGTCGGGTCATGACCTGCGTCGTGTAGCCGCAGAAGTACGCCGGCTTGTGCGGGAGTATCCCGACCGGCTCACCATGGCCTCAACGGGAGGCCCGGTGACAGGCAGCGATGCGGCGGATCGCGCAGTGTGGCAGGNNGATGGGAGTCGAGTACAGTCTCTCCTGCCCTCAGGGCGGAGATGGAACCAACGGCGATCTGGTGTCGCAGAATGCTGCGTTGACTGCGAAGATCATCGAATGGGTGATGGACGTCAGCGATCCCGAGGTGCCAAAACTGTTCAAGCTCACAGGCGCAGTGACATCGATCCGGGCGATCATGCTCAGGGTACGGGAGGTGCTGCAACGCTACCCGCAGAAGAAAGCAGGCGTCACACTCGCGAACAGCTTTCCGACGCTGGCCTTCCGAAAATCCGCGAGTCCCAGATGGGTTGAGGGTGTCATCGTTGGCATGTCCGGTGAAGGAGTCCTTCCCATCAGCAATCTGACGTTAGCCCGGGCAGCGGGTCTGGGTGTAACGATCTCGGGTAATGGCGGGCCGATGGACTACCGCGCAGCGGCGAACTTCCTTGCGCTCGGCGCCTCCACTGTGCAATTCTGCACGATTGTGATGAAGTACGGGCTGGGCATTGTCAATGAGTTGCATTCCGGACTAAGCTACCTACTGGCAGACCGTGGAATGTCTTCCGTCGCCGAGCTTATCGGTTCAGCATTGCCCCTGCCGATCACTTCGTTTGATGATCTTCCTGTCTCGACAACGGTTCCCTCCCTGACCGCATCGCTCTGTACTCAATGCGGTAATTGCACGCGGTGTCCCTATCTTGCCATAACGCTGGATGCGGGACGACTTCCGGTGATTGACCCTGCCGATTGTGTAGGATGTTCTCTCTGCGTGCAGAAATGTTTCAGCGGTGCGCTGCACATGCGGTCCCGTACGGCCACCGATCGCGAAATGGTGCAAGAAGCATAGCCATGCAGCCGCCACTCCTTCTCATCAACGGCCTTATTGCCGATCCTGCTTATCCACCACGTGTCCTCACGGATCACGCTCTGTTGATTCAGAAGGGTCGTATTGCCCGCATCGCCCCTCGCTCCGCCTTTCTTCAAGCCGATCTCGCATCATTGGATGTCGGCGGGAAATTGATACTTCCGGGATTTATCAACGCTCATACACATCTCTACAGTACATTTGCGTGTGGCTTGTATCGGGTGGAACCTGCCGCAGATTTCTTGGGTGTCCTGGATCGCCTCTGGTGGCGACTGGACAAGGCATTGACATTGGAAGACTGCTACTTCAGCGCGCTTCCGGCGTTGCTTGCCGCCATCCGTAGCGGCACAACCACACTGATTGACCATCATGCCAGCCCGTCCGCAATTCGTGGCTCGCTTGGCGCGCTTGTCCGCGCTGTAACATTAACCGGACTGCGTGCGTGTCTCTGCTACGAAGTCTCCGACCGTGACGGTACGGAAAAAGCCCTACAGGGCATCGAAGAGAATCGGGACTTTCTGCAACGGTGCAAGGAATCACCCAACGACCGTCTCCGCGGGCTCTTCGGACTTCATGCATCCTTCACGTTATCCGGCAAAACACTCGCAGCTGCCGGCGCAGCTGCGAAGGAGACGCACAGCGGAGTGCATATTCACGTGGCAGAATCAGAGGCTGACCAACGCATTACAATAGAACGCCATCGGCTCCGGGTTGTCGAGCGCCTGCATCGATTTGGTCTGCTCGGCACCGGCACCATAGCAGCTCATTGTGTGCACCTTTCCGAATCCGAGCGCGCTTTGCTTGCCTCCACCGATACAATGGTAGTGCACAATCCGCAATCCAATCTTAATACTGCTGTGGGTATTGCCGATGTCGGTGCATGGATCAAGGAGGGCATTACCGTCGGACTTGGCACCGATGCAATGACGACCGACATGCGGGAGGAGCTTCGTACCGGAATATGGGCGCAGCGGTTCGGACGAAACAATGCTTCAGCAGGATTCTTTGAACTCACGTCCGCACTCTGGTCAGGAAATCCCACGATCGCCAGCCGCCTCTGGGGTACGAATATCGGGACGCTTCGTGAAGGCTCTGCGGCCGATATTGTTGTCGTTGACTACGTCCCGGCAACGCCCTTGACCGATGAATCGCTGATGGGCCATCTTGTCTTTGGCATGATGCGAGGGCGCGTGAATACGACGATCGTTGGCGGGGAAATTCTCATGAAAGATGGTACATTATCATTGAATATTGATGAAGAAGAAATCATGGCTCATGCGCGCGAATGCGCCCGTCGCGTCTGGGCGCGTTTCTAAACGTCACCTTAACATGACCCTCAACCTCCCATGACCTACCAGGCTGTTCGGGACCGCGCACGCACCTGCGAACAGGACACCGTTCGCATGCTCTGTGACCTCGTTCGGACTCCATCGTTCTCTTCAAAAGAGAAGGACATCATCCAGGTGATCAAGAAGATGATGCAGAACATCGGCTTCGACGACGTCCGCACCGATGGTCTTGGCAGCATCATTGGGCGAATCGGAAACGGTCCACGGGTGATCGCCTTTGATGCTCACATCGACACGGTGTATGCAGGTGACGTGAGCCAGTGGCATTTCGATCCGTTCACGCCGAAGGTTGAGGATGGCAAGGTGTGGGGACGTGGATCGGTGGATCAAAAAGGCGGTATGGCCAGCATGCTTACTGCCGCCCGCCTGATGAAGGACCTTGGCCTCGGCAAAGACCTGACCGTGCTGTTCACGGGGACGGTAATGGAGGAAGATTGTGACGGTCTCTGCTGGCTTTACCTGATCAGGGAAGAGAAGATTCAGCCCGAGCTGGTCGTGATTACCGAGCCGACCAATATGAACATCTATCGTGGGCACCGTGGCCGGATGGAGATGCATGTCACTGTTAAAGGCGTCAGCTGTCACGGATCGGCGCCCGAGCGTGGAGTGAATGCAATCTATAAGGCATCACGGGTCGCCCTGGAAATTGAACGTCTCAATGAGCGCCTCCGGTCCGATTCGTTCCTGGGGAAAGGAACGGTCACCGTCACTGAGGTCATTTCATCGTCGCCATCGCTCTGTGCCGTGGCGGATGGCGCGCGTCTTCATCTTGACCGGCGGTTGACCACCGGTGAAACCAAAGAAAGTGCAGTCGCGGAAGTACAGGATACGGCAGTCAGAGCAGGCGTCCCTGATGCAGTCGTCTCACTTCTGACATACAACGAGAAGGCGTACACGGGGAAGATGTATCCTATGGAGAAGTACTACCCTACGTGGACGATGCCCGAAACATCGCCGCACCTGAAAGCCGCGAGAAATGCGTACAAGGCTCTTATGGGGCGCGATGCAGCCGTGGACAAGTGGACTTTCAGCACGAACGGGGTGGCGATAGCCGGCATCCATGGCATCCCCTGCATGGGACTCGGTCCCGGCAATGAGGTGTACGCACATGCGCCAAACGAAGCGACACCTATTAAAGACCTGACCGGTGCTGCGGCCTTCTATGCGGGTCTTGTGGGGACGCTTTCAGGAGAACTTCAGTGACACCCTTTCGTTACCGCTGCACTCTGTGCGGATTGAGCTTTGCGCGTGACGAAGTGCGGTATCTCTGTCCCGAGTGCAGTCGTGGGCATCGTACGGGGAGGCCGCTGGAAGGTGTTCTCGAAGTTGTTTTCGATGCCAAAGAGCTCTGTACAGCGGCGAATAATCGGGCGCCTGATGAAGATGTATTCCTTCCTGTCGAACGCCGGTTCTTTCCCCCCCTTGCAGTCGGCCAGACCCCGTTCATGGGGGCACCCCGGCTTGCAAAAGAGTTGAAGTGCTCGCGCCTCCACATCAAGAACGATGCGGCCAACCCGAGTGGGTCGCTGAAGGATCGGGCATCGTTTCTCGTAGTGGCGGAAGCACAGCGTCTTGGTATCGGGAAGATCGTTGCCGCATCCACGGGGAATGCCGCCAGCGCGCTCGCAGCGGTGTGCGCATCCGCCGGTGTTCAGGCCGTCATCTTTGTGCCGGCGTCAGCGCCACGACCAAAACTGGTGCAAATGATCCTGTACGGAGCTACAGTCGTTCCCGTGGAGGGATCCTATGACGACGCATTTGCCCTTTCGCTCGAGTTCACAGCAGAGGAGGGTGGTCTCAATCGCAATACCGCGTATCATCCGTTGACCATTGAGGGGAAAAAGACCGCCGGTCTCGAGATCTTCAGACAGAATCGTGATACCGTGCCGGATGTGATTGTTGTCCCGGTCGGTGATGGTGTGATTATCAGCGGCATACACAAAGCGTTTCTGGATCTTCAGGCTGCAGGGATCATCGAACGCCTGCCGCGCCTGCTCGGTGTCCAGGCAGAACGATCCGATGCGATCCACCGGTTCGTGCAAAGCGGCACATACAGCGATGCGCTTTCACCATACACGATCGCCGATTCCATTTCCGTCCGCACGCCGAGCAATGCATATCTTGCCCGGAGGGCTGTTCTCGACTCGAAGGGTGCAACGGTGATCGTCACCGATCAAGAAATTCTGTCCGCACAACGGCTTCTCGCAAGTATGACAGGTGTGTTTGCAGAGCCGGCAGCTTCAGCAACAGTCGCCGGTCTGTGCAAGGCTATTACTGAGGGTAGTGTGGACGCGCGTGAATCCATCGTGCTGCTGGTCACGGGACATGGATTGAAAGATGTGGACGCCGCATCGAAGGGTGTCACGATACCGTCCCCGGTGCCACCTGACATTGAATCCGCCCGACAATTTCTTCGGGATCGCCGTCCGTGACAACACTCATCCGCAATGGAGCTGTGTGCTTCGAAGACCGCGTACAGCGGGCGGATATTCTCGTGCACGATGCCCGCATTGCCGAAGTAGCGGACACTATCGCGACCGATGCCGATCGATGTGTCGACGCGGAAGGCGCATTTGTGTTGCCTGGATTACTGGACATCCACACGCACGTTGCCGATCGCATCGGTCGTTACGCACTGGCCGATGACTACCTTTCAGGGACGCACATTGCAGTGGAGAATGGCATCACCACTCTCGCCACGTTTGTTACGGAATCAGCCGATGTGCTGCTTGAGGATGCCCTTGGTGCCGCCCAGCAGAGGGCGTCGGGTACATGCTATGCGGACTACTGGTGGCATCTGACACCCATTCGATTCGATGAAGAAGGATGGCGTGCCCTCGACCGCTTGATTGCGCGGGGATTCCGTCTGTTGAAGTTCTATACAACGTACAGGCATGCAGGAATTTTTTCCGACTATGATCAGTTGGAGCGGATATTTGAGAAGCTCTCCGGTCACGGTATGCAGTTTCTGATTCACTGTGAGGATGATGCCACACTGTCCGCAGTTCGTCTGCCGGATGAAGAGTGGAAGCACCCCATTGCCCATGCGCGATCGCGGCCTCCACACGCAGAAGTTCTGGCGATCAAGGAAGTGCTGCACCGGGCCGAACGGCAGCGGGCTGCCGTGCACATCGTGCATGTCTCGACACCGGAGGGTCTTGCCCTGATTCAGGATGCCCGGTCGTCGGTACGAGTGACCTGCGAGACGGGACCCCAGTACCTGTTCCTTGATGAGTCGTGGCTGATGCGCGGCGACGGACACCGGTGGGTCTGTTCGCCACCGCTCAGAAGTCCGCAGATGCGGGAAGAGCTGGCGTCGATGGCGGCGAAGGGTGCTGTGGATCTTTTTGCCACGGATCATTGTGCGTTCACACGCGAAGACAAGGATATGTGCCACGCATCGTTGCGTGAGGTTCCCAACGGCATCGCGGGGATCGGCGCGCTACCTCACCTCGTGTACAAGCTCTTTGCGCAGACCGACCACGATCCCATGCTGGAGCTGACCCGACGGCTTTCGGCAAATCCCGCACGACTCCTCGGTGTGTATCCCCGGAAAGGTGTCATACAGCCGTGGGCCGACGCAGACCTCGCCATCTGCAGAATCTCTTCTTCGGAGCGACCTGTCCGATCATCACTGTCAGATGTGCATGAGACGTATCCGGACATGAAGTCGCATCTGCAATTTGAACATGTGTTCCTTCGTGGTCAGGAGGTTGCGCGGGATGGGCAGCTCCTGAACCCCGATGAACGGAGAGGAAGAACGTTATGGCCGACGTGATTCCAGGGGCGTGGCGGAATGATGCCATTGCCAAGGTGACCGGACGGACGAAGTACGCCGATGATTTGAAGTTCGTGAACATGGTGTACGCGGCGCCGGTGTATTCGGACTTTGTCCATGCCCGATTGATTGCGGTTCATACGGAGAACGCTGAGCGCGCCGAGGGTGTGGTGCGCGTTTTGACTGCACGTGATGTGCCGGGAGCCAACAGGTATGGACAGATCGTGCATGATTTCCGGGTGTTCGCCGACGACAAGATCCGCTACCACGGAGATGTCGTCGCGCTGGTGATCGCGCACACCCGGGACCAGGCCATCAGGGCGGCCGACCTGGTCCGCGTGGAGGCCGAGCCGCTGCCGGCAGTGCTTGACCCGGAAGAAGCGCTGCGTGAAGGTGCTCCGCTGGTCCATGAAGATCACGGCACAAATCTTATCAATACACACCGCGTCCGTCGTGGCGATGTCGAGAGTGGTTTTCGCTCCTCCGATCTGGTGATCGAGGAGCATTTCGAGACCCAGTTCGTTGAACATGCGTACATGGAACCCGAAGTTGCCGTGTGCCGTGTGCGCGATGATGGAGTGGTCGAGGTCCATGGGAGCATGCAGCACCCTTTCAGCACCCGCCGGTTTGTGTCCGCCCTTCTGGGTATGCCTCTCTCGGAAGTGGAAGTGATCGGCACGCCAATGGGTGGAGGATTCGGCGGGAAAGATGACACTGCTGCCATTGTCTGCGCGCGCGCGGCTCTTGCGGCGAAACTTACCGGTGTCCCGGTGAAACTGATGTACCGGCGTGATTGGTCGATCCGCGAGAGCTACAAACGTCATCCCTACCGCGTTTCCTACAAAATGGGATTGACGCGCGATGGCATGATCAAGGCGGTGCAATGCCGCATTGTCGCCGACGGAGGGGCGTACTGCTCTGTGACGCCATGGGTCACCTGGCGCTCCACCGTGCAATGTTGCGGCCCGTACGATGTGCCGAACGTGCATTGCGATACGTTCGGCGTGTACACCAACAACATCGTGACCGGCGCGATGAGGGGATTCGGATCGCCCCAGATGAATTTCGTGGTGGACTCGATGATTGAGATTGTGGCCAACCGTTTGAATATCCCCGCTCTCGATATTCGCCGGAAGAATATGGTGAAGCAGGGCAGCGTGACCATAACGGGGCAGGCGTTGGACGATCATACGGTGGCGATGGGTCAGGTGCTCGACACGGTCGTGAAGGAATTCGACTATGAAACGAAACTGGCCCGCTGTGCGCACGGAAAGGGGGACGAGGAAGAACAGTACGGCGTCGGCCTCGCGATGAGCTACCGCGGCGTCAGTCTGGGTGCAGAGGGAGTTGATTTCTGCGCTGCGATGATCAACGTGCAGGCCGATGGATCTGTTCTTGTGGAAACCGGAATCCATGAAAACGGACAGGGTGCCGAAAGCGCGATGGTTCTTCTCACGGCTCAGGAGCTTGGCATCCGCAAAGAGCGCGTCCGGTACCGCCGCGCTTCTACTTCGGTCATCCCGGATAGCGGCACGACGGTTGCTTCGCGCGGGACGATCATGGGCGGCGGCGCGGTGGTTCTTGCGGCAAAGGAGCTTCGTCAGAAGATGGCGTGCGTGGCGGCGCACATGTTGCAGTGCAGTGCAGAAAGCATCATCTTCCGCGACGAGCGGTTGATGGCTGAAGGAAATGGGAACGCGGTCACGTTCGATCAAACGGTAGAGGAAATGTTCCGCCGCAAACAATTCCCGCACGCGTTCGGCGTCTTTCAGGCACCCAACGTGACCTGGGACGAAGACCATGGCCAGGGGAAGGCATATTTCACGTGGGTCTACGGGTGCCAGGCGGTGGAGCTGACGGTGAATCGCACGACCGGAAAGGTCTCGCTGTTGAATGCCATTGCTGCGCATGATGTCGGACGGGCGGTAAACCGCGAGATGCTCGAGGGACAGTTCTTCGGTGGCATGGCCATGGGCATCGGCTATGCGCTGCATGAAGAACTCGTTCTGGATGGCGGCAGAATCGTCAACACCAATCTGAATACTTACCGTATCCCGCGGTCGCTCGACGTGCCCGAGATGAAAGCCATCATCGTAGAGAATCCCGATCCGCATTCCCCCTCGGGTGCAAAGAGCATCGGAGAACCGACAAACGAGCTCATGGCTCCAGCGGTGGCAAATGCCATACACAACGCTACAGGCGTTCGTCACCATCGTCTGCCCATCCGTCCTGGGGGAACATCCACGCGCGCAAGGATGCGCAAGAGTGTGGGAGGGTAACATGACCATCACGGTAAATGGCAGAGACTATCCTGTACATGAAGCGCAGGGCGAAATGCGCCTCATCCAATTTATCCGGGAAGACCTCGATCTGACGGGAGTCAAGAATGCCTGTGACATCGGTGCATGTGGCGCATGCACGCTGCTGGTGGATGAACAACCGATGCGCATCTGCACCACACGGGTGAAGGATGTTGCGGGACATCGCGTGTTGACCATTGAAGGTCTCAGGGGCGACGGGGGTGGTTTGCATCCCCTGCAACAAGCATTCATCGATGCAGGGGCGATACAATGCGGTTTTTGCACCCCGGGAATGGTGTTGACTGCACACGCATTGTTGCTCCATCATGCACGTCCTTCGCGAGCCGAGATTCGCCGGGCCATCTACACAAATCTTTGTCGTTGCACCGGCTACCAGCAAATTGTGGATGCCATCGAAGCGGCTGCCGTTTGCTACGAACAGATCCCGCATGGCATTCCCGAGACCCTGAACCCGAGACCCTAGGCCCCAGACCCATGCTTCATCTTTAGGACACACCCATGAACCACTTCATCAACGAACTCATGGACTATCGCACAGCGCTTTTCAACACGGACTTTCTTCTCACGTGGGATCATTCTGACGACGAAATACATGCCGTGCTCACTGTTGCCGGGTGTCTGAAAGAGCTCCACTGCCAGGGGAAATCCTGCCGTGTATTCGACACCGGATTGGCGATCTCGATTTTCCGCGATAACTCCACGCGCACGCGGTTCAGTTTTGCCTCAGCGGCAAATGCCCTCGGCCTGGGTGTGTCGGAGCTCGACGAGGTGAAGTCACACATCGCACATGGTGAAACCGTGCGGGAAACGGCAACCATGATCTCTTTCCTGGCTGAAGTCATCGGCATCCGCGATGACATGTATCTCGGCGAAGGAAACAGGTATATGCGCGAAGTCGCGGCGGCAGTGGAGGAGGGACACGCTCGAGGTGTGCTGCATCAGCGGCCGAGCGTGATCAACCTGCAATGCGACATTGACCATCCGACGCAAACACTTGCAGACCTCATGCAGTTGAAGGCGCAATTTGGCTCCTTGGAGTCGCTGCGCGGGAGAAAGATTGCGATGACCTGGGCGTACTCACCGAGTTACGGCAAACCACTGTCGGTGCCACAGGGGATCATCGGTTTGATGACACGGTTCGGGATGGATGTATCGCTGGCGCACCCCGAAGGATATGAGCTGATTCCCGACGTTGTGGAACGTGCGAGGGAGCAGGCACGGATGAGCGGCGGATCCCTTACAGTGAGCAACTCCATGGAGGAGGCTTTCGCCGCGGCAGACATCGTCTATCCAAAATCATGGGCGCCATTCCACGTCATGCAGAAACGCACCGGTTTGCTGCAAAAAGGAGATCGCCCGGGACTCGCCGAGCTGGAGCGCCAGTGCCTGGTGGAGAATGCACGCCACCTGTCGTGGGAATGTGACGAGAAGAAGATGGCGGCAACGAAGGGAGGCAAGGCGCTCTACATGCACTGCCTGCCTGCCGACATCTCCGGCGTGAGCTGCAAGGAGGGTGAGGTGGCCGCCTCCGTCTTCGACCGCTACCGGGACCTGCTGTACCGGGAGGCCGGCTACAAGCCCTACGTGATCGCGGCCATGATCTTCCTGTCCAAGGTCAAGCAGCCGATGGATAGGCTCATGCGCCTGCTGGAGGCCGGACGGCCGCGAGTCTTCTAACAGGCTGCTGAAAAAGGCCCATCTGCGGCGTNNAGAACGTCCCTGCGGGGAGGGGCGGGGGACACGCCGGGAGGGGAGGGGCGGCTGTGCCGCTAGACTGGGAAAAGATTTACGGGAGTTCACCGCGTGCGCCACGGACGAGGATTGCGGTGCGCTGTGCCGCAACGGCTCACGTGGGATCGCGGTCTGCTGTGATGCCNNCCCCCGGAACCCGGCCGAAAAGCAAACATTCTCCAGATGGGCAGAGCATATCGTCCCGGCGTGCTGCGTGCATCCGCGCCGCTGCGACCGACCCTACCGTTCCGCGACCTGCCGGTTCTTCCCATTGGAGCCCTACCTGGATGCTCAAGGCCGGTTCGTAGGGCTAACGTACATCTACGGCGCGGCACGGATCTGTCCGCTGGTCGGCCGCCAGATGGACCTCCGCCAGGAGTTCGTGGATCAAAGCGTCGCGGTCTGGAACCAGATCTTCGCCGCGCACCCCGAGGAGCGGGCGTGCTACCAGAAGGCATCGCGGCAGCTCCGATACCGGTTCG
>PMMO01000249.1 GCA_003162215.1 Ignavibacteriota bacterium | reverse complement strand
CCGCCACTATATCGGCGGGCATTGACCTCTGTATGCAGCGTTCTTTCTCTCTGAAGTGTGGACAGACGAGGCTACTTCTTCACTAGCGCCGTTGCCAATCGCAGACCCACAGCGTTGTCAAGGGTGACGCTCTCCCACCGGCGCAGCTTCTCGATCATTTTTCCGGCGTTCTCCTTGTCCCCTTTCTTCATGTATGCAAGCGTGAGAGCATACTGATTGAAAGGATCGTCTGGAATGTTCGTGAGTTGTTTGATTCCTTCATCGTACTTCCCCTCCCTGATTGCAATATAGCTTTGAGCCGACTTCAATGCATCAGGTTCTCCAGGGTTGCCACGACGTTCGACATCCTTCGAAAACGCCAGGAGGCAATCCTTTGCTTTTTGCATACTCTTCGCCTGTATGTAGCCATACGACAGCCAATAGTTTGACCAGAACATCAGGTTTTCCCGGGTGCGCTCAGGCATGTTCGCCGTTTTCGCCAGAGCGATTGCTTCGTTGTACTTTTTGAGACCCTCTTGCGGATTCCCGAACGAACTCAGCAGATGTCCTTCGTTTGCGAGAGAGTTGACAGCCGCGACGTTTTGCTTTTGGGCGATCGCAAGTTCACGAAGTTCCTCGAGGGTTTTCAATGCTTCGGGGATATTCCCCTCCTGAACATACGTTGCCGCCAGAGAGTAGTAACCAGCGAGTTTTTCGTTAATCTGCGACGCCTTCCCGATATATTCTCGATAATATTCTCGGGCCTGTTTACCGTCGCCCTTGCAAAGATAGCTGTCACCGATCCCGGAAATTGAACCTGTGAAGGAGGGATCCATCTGCAGCACTTTCTTGTATTGCGTAATGGACTCATCATAGCGCCCTTGAAGTCTGAGAAACTCGGCGTAGGAATCAACCGGATTCGGAAGAGTCGGCAATAAACGCATGTAGGTCTTGAAGGCCTTCTCCGCAACGTCGGGCTTGCCCAGGGACATATTGTCGTACCCTAACAAGTTATGCGACGGAGCGTACGCTGAATCGAGTGCAACAGCCTTCTCGTAGTATGTCACGGCGGTCTTCAGATCACCGAGAGACCTGTAGTACAAACCTCCCATCATCTGTACACGCTTGTCCATGGGGAAGGCGACCAGGAGACTGTCAAGATACTGTTTTGCCTGGGCGGTCTGTTGGTTCCCTGGCGCAGCCGCAGCCATATACTTGATCAGCAGTTGCTCTCCCGGCGTGACAGCCCCGATCAGCGCAAGTGCCTTATTGCGGTTTTCCTGAGCGACTGTCGCTCCTCCGCCTGACATCGAACGGAAGGTGTACGCAAGCGCGAACTTGGGATCCTTCTGGATCGCCTGGTCGAACAACGCGGCGGCCTTGACCAGTTCGGAGTTTTCAAGCTTGTCCCTCCCCTGCAGGAAGAGCTGACGTGCCTCTTCCGACGCGGTAGTGATCGGGATGTCCGGCGGAGGTTTCTGAGGACTGCATGCGTAGATCATGCAGCCCAGGATGACCAACCCGATTTGTGAGTAGCCCCATTTTCTATACATACCTGCCTCCTGTGTAGTGGGTGTTGTTGGAATGATTGTAGTACATGGGAGCTGATTTTGGCGTGCGTATCGTTCGGCTCGAGAGCCAGGGGGTCGTCGGGGTGGGCTCTACAACGGAGAAACTGGAACAGGGTTCAGAGCGGCGGCTCGATGGCCGAAAGAGCCATCATGTGAGCACGTCGCAAACATAACCAATGCGCGGTTGATTGTCAACTACCATTATGCGCCGAACACGCCGAACATTTCGAGTTTCTTCGATCTTTGCGAGGTGGGTTTCCCCTTTCTTACTCTTTTGCGTATCTTCACTTGTATGGAGGAACATTCATGCAAACACGAAAGCTTGGGAATCAGGGTCTGACCGTCTCCGCCATGGGTCTCGGCTGCATGGGGATGTCGGAGTTTTATGGCGGCCGTGACGATGCCGAATCCATCGCCACACTCCACCGCGCTCTTGAGCTGGGTGTGACCTTTCTTGACACGGCTGACATGTACGGTCCGTTCAAGAATGAGGAACTCGTCGGGACTGCCATCAAGGGGAAGAGGGATCGTGTGGTGTTGGCCACCAAATTTGGAATTGTGCGGGATAGTGCCGATCCCAACAAGCGCGGGATCAACGGTAAGGCCAGCTATGTGAAGAAGTCCTGTGAGGGGAGCCTCAAGAGGCTGCAGGTCGACCACATCGACTTGTATTACCAGCACAGGGTCGATCCGGATACACCGATCGAAGAGACCATAGGAGCAATGGCCGAGCTGGTCCGGGAAGGGAAAGTGAAGTATATCGGCCTCTCCGAAGCCGGACCCATGACGCTACGGCGTGCGTACGCAGTCCATCCCATCAGCGCACTTGAGACAGAATACTCGCTCTGGACGCGCGACCCGGAGGATCAGATCCTACCCACGTGCCGTGAGCTCGGGATCGGATTTGTGGCATACAGTCCGCTCGGCCGTGGATTTCTCACCGGCAGATTCAAGCGTCCCGAAGATCTACCGGGAGATGATTTTCGACGGAATAATCCGCGCTTTCAGGGGGAAAATTTCCAAAAGAATCTCCGGTTGGTAGAGCGCATAAGGGAGATTGCTGCGGAAAAGCAATGCACTGCGAGCCAACTGGCACTCGCCTGGGTGGCCGCGCAAGGCGACGACGTTGTCCCCATCCCCGGGACGAAGCGAAGAATTTACTTGGAAGAGAATGTCCGCGCACTCGACGTCCGGCTCGCCAAGCAGGACATGTATCGGATCAACGAGGTCCTGCCCAAGGGCGCGACTGCCGGGACGAGGTACCCGGAATCCGCGATGCATATGCTGGGGAGGTAGGAACATCATCAAACGAAAAACGCATCGAAGGATCGTTTGGTTGGCGAGAGCTTGTTATCACTTTCTGAATTTGACAACGAGTTCAGGGCCTTCTCCAGAATTTGTCAGGTCCGGGTTCCTGATCGCCGCGAATGTTCTGTCTCAGCGGTATGTCTCGCGACCCATTCTGCGAATGCACCCATGAACCTCTGCAACAATGCCCGGGTTGATTCATTTGCAAGATTTCCGCTGTCGTCAAATAGCTTCGCGGCACCTCCAATATAGACCTCGGGCTGCGGCATAGCTGGAACGTTGAGAAACACAAGCGATTGCCTCAAGTGATGATTTGCGCCGAATCCGCCGAGGGCTCCTGTCGAAACACTCACAACGGCGCCTGGTTTTCCCTCCCAGCAATTTTTTCCAGAAGGGCGGGAGCCAATGTCGATTGCGTTCTTAAGGACCGCAGGAACTGAGCGGTTGTACTCGGGCGTAACGAAAAGGACGCCGTCAAAGCCCTTCAGCCGATCGCGAAACTCCATCCATGCTGCAGGCGGTGCCTCTTCGAGATCCTGGTTGTACATCTGAAGTCCGCCTATCTCCAGGATTTCAAGCATCAGGGGCTCGGGCGCAAGTGCTGATAGCGTCTTTGCCATCTTCCGGTTAAAAGACTCCTTTCGAAGGCTTCCTACCAAAACTGCGATTCTTTTCGATTTCATTTCATTCTCTTTCAAAGAGCCTCGCGAAGCCCGCATAGGCTGAAAGGGGAATAATCTCGAAGTCGATCAATGCGCGCCGCACGAGAGGTAGCGTTGAGAGAACCGCCTTGGCCTCATCCAGGCTCGCGCATTCTAACACTAAAACTGCTGTATGCCGGTCAGCCCGAAAGTACAACTCACGGATCACGCCCGATTGATGAAGCTTCCAGGCATGCCCGGCTTCCTCTTTGAGCAGATCATCGGTGAACGCCTTCTCGTCGACTCCTGGTACATCTACTTCGAGAGCAAGGATTTTCATGACTCTCCTCTAATTGCTGCCGGCAACCCTGTACCGCCAAACTCACAACAGGTATCAGCGAGGTGTCTATCCATACTAGACTCTCGCGATTCTCCCTCTCCGTCGCAGCTTTGCGCTCCCGATAATGCCAGTGATCGCCTCCACCATGACTCCGCTCAGTGTGATTGCCAGGCCCGCATAGACCATCACCTGATTGATCTGGAAATAGCCGAGTCCCATTAGGACAATCCCGGTGAGCATGGTGATCGCCGCGATGATCGCCCGATTTGGCACTTTTTTCCCCTGTGTATTCCCTTTTACGATCATATCAAAATCCTTTCCATACGATTCTCATTTGCCACACTTATGACCCTGAGGTCATAGCCTTCAACAACTCATACATGAAGTCGATACCTTCATAGAACTCTTTCACGCCTATGCGTTCATCTTTTCCGTGCGCCCGAACATCATCGATATCGTTGAACATTCCTGAGACACCATAGACGGGGATTCCAGCGAGCCGGAGAAACCTGCCGTCGCT
>PMMO01000040.1 GCA_003162215.1 Ignavibacteriota bacterium | reverse complement strand
GACGGCCGAAGATACTCAGACGAAACGGATGGTGCTCATACGCTAGTTGCTGTTTGCGCTGAAACCTTGCATCTTTCCTCAAAAGGGGTTAGTTTGTGTGAAATTATTTAAGGCCCTGAAGGCGGAATGAGGTTCAAGCCGGCTGCACGGTACCTTTTCTTCCTTTTGCCTCTCAGTAAGGTTGTTGTTCCCTTGGGTTTGCTTGTCATTTGCTCTTGCCGCGATCTGCCGGAGCGCCGGGGGATTACTGCAGTCTGGGCAATCGACGAAAGTGAGAAGGTTCGAAGGGACGAACTCGACCACTGGGGCAAAAGCGATCCGCGGAATGCCGTCTGGAAAGGGAGTTCAATACACCTCTTTGGGGGGCGGAATGAGGTGGTTGGATTCCAGGTGATTCTGGAAGCCGCGAGTTTGGGCGCCGAGAGTGTTATGGTCAGTTTGGATTCGCTACGGTCAGGCGGTGACGTAATCTCGAACAGCCGCCATTCTGCGGATCCGTACGACTATGTTGGACGAAGGATCGAACTGTTCACTGAAAGCTATTACGAAATTAGATCCCGCGGAAGGTGGTCTCCCGCTTCTGCTCGCCCTCTCCGCGACAAGGACCACCTCGGGTGGATCCCTGATGCACTTGTTCCGATTGAGACGAAGGGTGAATTTCCACACGGCAGCAGTGGCGGACCGTTTGCAATTGCCGCAGAGAGCAACCAGGCGGTCTGGGTCGATATCTTTATTCCGGCCAGCCAACCTTCAGGAGAGTACCATGGAGATCTTCAGGTGACCGAGGGAAGGAGGGTCACCTATAGTGTGCCTGTAACTCTGCATGTTTACGCGTTCACACTTTCCGATACAACTCATCTTGGAAATCATTTTAGCTGGAACAAAATGGCGATTGTTGATCGCCATGGGATCAAAGATGATACTCCGGAGTATTGGGAGGTTTTTCATAACTATGAAAAGACGTTTCATCGGCACCGGCTTGACTTGATCGATGGACGCCGAAAGCTTTCAGTGTTCTCCCGCCAACTNNCCCCCAGTACGGGTATGAAGGACCGGGCACTGCAACGGGCAACGGGACCTATAGCATCGGGACATATGATCAACCCTTGAACGGGTGGGTGTCGGGATTCTTTCCTGATACGCCGAGCGCATGGCAAGCTGCAGCTGATGCGTGGGAATCCTGGTTTCAGGCGAATGCACCGGAGGTTGTTCGATTCAAGTACATGGAGGATGAAGCACCGTATTATCATTGGCCCAATGTCATCCAAAAGGCGCAATGGATCAAAACGAGTCCCGGTCCGGGCAAAGACCTCAAGATAGCATTCTCTGCGCGTCTTTCATCCGAGCTGGTTGGGTCTGTCGATTTTTGGCTGGTGGAGGGACATGCCGGGTTTCGGGATTCCGGAGGAACTATCGGGTTCGACATTCCGGTGGCACATCAGCGTCAAGCGGCAGGGGAGCACGTAGGAGTCTACAATGCCCAGCGTCCTTCATACGGAGACCCGGACGCGATTGACGACTTTGCCACTGATGCTCGGATCAATCCATGGATATGTTGGAAGTACGGGGTTGACCAGTACTTCTATTGGGAGACGGCATACTATTCTGAGACCACGCATGACATCTGGGCTGCTCCGTATGCGGGAAGTCTCGTCTACACGGGTGTCGATGTCAAGCATCCTGATGAGAATAGGGGCCTAAAGGGTCCTATTATGTCTCTTCGTTTGAAGAACCTCCGGAGAGGGTTTCAGGACTATGAGTATCTTTGGCTCGCCAGGGTCAACGGGATTCCTACCGAGGCGATCGTCAACGCCATAGTCCCGGCTGCATTCAATGACTACGACGACAACTCGCTCACATCGCAATCTAGTCAGCCGACGTGGGCTCAACGCGGTTACGCATATGAAGAGGCAAGACATTCTCTTGCAGAGCTTCTCCAGAAAAAACTCCGGGATCATCACAAAAAACAACCGTAACCCTGTTCAGTGGTAGCGGTGATCCTGGAAGTGTTGTGTCAATGTGAAGGAGAGATTCACTTGAGGAAAACGGCTCAACAACGCAGCGCACATGCGCTTGTTGTTCCTCTGATTGGACTGTTATGCACTGCCGGTACGATTCTTGCGTCAACATTTGTTGTCTCCCCTCAAGGGAATGATGAGAATCCCGGGACGACCGATCAGTCCTGGCGCACTCTGGACAAGGCAAACAGAACCCTTCAGCCGGGAGACACAGTAGTAGTGCGTGCAGGAGTGTACCACGAGACCATCACTCCGGTTGCAGCCGGTCTTCCCGGTCAGCCGATCGTCTATGTGGCTGCACCGGAGGAGGAAGTTGTTGTAGATGGCCTCCTCGACGACCTTGTTGTCGTCTATGTAAGCAACTACACGGTGGTCGATGGATTCACAATCAGAAACCGTGCCCACCTTCGAGTTCTCAAGAACAACTCGTACTGGGTAAACCTCGTCGGTAACCATATCGTAATGCGCCGCTGCCGTGTCATTGCCGATGGGGATCCGTACACCAACATCTTCTCCTTGGGCGCAACCTCCCGTGGCATCTATTCATACGGCCGCTACAACACGATTGAACGGTGTTTTGTTCGCGGGCAGAATATTGGAGTGGAAGTCTCCGGTGGAACACCACGGTACACGATAGTGCGTTTTGACACACTTCTCAGCAATGGACAAAGCAATCTTGTGATCACATCGCCGTATGACGGGGAAAAGACCGACACCACGATGGAACGGAACCTCGTGGAATACTGCGTCATGGATACATCCTGGATCGAAGACAATATTCAGTTCGAGTCGAACTATGTTGACAATGCCATTATGACAAACCGCGGGACGATTATCCGCCATTGTCGATTGGGCCATGCAGCAGAGAATGCCGTTGACACCAAGGGCGTGCAATTCATCATTCTGGAAGACAATTTGATGTATTCATCCGCGGGTGACGACAATGGGAAGCTTGATGGGCCCGATGATTCGGGAGGAAGCGGCATCCAGCGTGGTTCTGACACATACTCACGGTACATGGTGGTGCGGAACAACATTATTTGGGACAACCACACCGGTGCGACCATGTATGATGGCGACCGGTATTACAACAATGTGTTTCTGAACAACCGGAGGAGCTATAGGGGTTCGAATGGCGATTACGCCGGAAACGACTTTGCTGGAGTCACGATGTGGAATATCACCGGTTTGCAGCGCGCATTTGTGAACAATATTGTCGCGATGCAGCCCAATCTGGGAGTGTTCAATTGGAACATGGACTATGGTGCGAAATTCTACATCAACAATAACCTTTACTACGATCCAAGCGGGACCGTCAAGTTCCATCATGAAATGCCCAATGCCGTCACGAGTGTAGGCCTGTCACAGTGGCAAAATGTGCTCGATACATTCGGAGGATACGCGTATCTCGGAGGAAAAGACGGGAATAGCATCGAGGCGGATCCCCAGTTCAACAATGTGCCGCAGTACCCTGTCGACTACGATACCAGTTGGAATTTCAGCGTTCGACCCGGTTCCCCGGCAATTGATGCCGGCCGACCTGTTGCCAGGGCGATTGAAGCCGGCACCAACAGCAGAACATTGCGGGTGGATGATGCATATTTCTTCTGTGATGGGTTTGGAATCACGGATGGAGATAAGATCCAGATCGGCTATGGTAGTCCGGTAGTGATCGCTTCTCTTGATTATAGCAGCAACACTATCACGCTGTCAGATCCCCGGAGCTGGGATACGGGAGCAGGTGTTCACCTCGCCTTTCAGGGGGTTGCGCCGGATATCGGCGCGAGTGAATTTGTTTCCGGCGAGTCGGTCTTTCCCCTCCCCCCCCAACCTGCTGGTCCCCCCGACGGTGCGTCAAGCCAGCTGTCAACCGTCGAGCTTAGGTGGTCGAGGGCCAAAGGTGCCACCACCTACTATCCTCAGATATCGACAAGCACGACGTTCACCCCGTTGGTCAACGCACCGGGCGGGATCAGTGACACGATCTTTGTGTTGACTGGTTTGGAAGGCAACACCACGTACTACTGGCGCATTCGCTCCGGCAACAGCATTGGCTTGAGTGCATGGTCGTCGGTTCTTTCATTCACGACGGCGCCCACAGGCGTGGTGCCCGGTGTGCCGACCACAAGCGGCCCGACAATGGGCGCGACAGGCGTTACGACAAACCCGTTGCTTTCCTGGAACAGCGTTCCCGGTGCATTAACATATGCTGTCCAGCTGTCGTCGGTACCTGGGTTTGCCACGCCGCTGCTGGATCGATCAGGAATCGCCGGCACAAGCGTGCTCGTGGATGGGCTGAAGAACAGCACGAAGTACTACTGGCGTGTCAATGCAACGGGGAGCCGTGGAACGAGTGCGTGGTCGCAGGTTACTACCCTGACGACGTTTGCTCTCCCGACCGAATTTGCTGCGAATGTTGTGACGAATCCGACATTCGATGACGGGACTTCCGGATGGGATTTCTTCACGGACGGCAATGCGACTTTTGCTCTCGGTTCACCTGGCTACCACAAAGCCACATCGGCGAAAATTTCCATCCTGCAAAGCGGCTCTACTACTGAACTGTACCAGGGGAACATGGTGATGAGCCCCGATTCGACCTACCGATTGAGTTTTGCGGCTTACTCTTCCAGCGGTCATAGCATCGAAGTCTCGGTCCAGAAACTCACATCCCCACAGACAAGCTACGGCTTGTTGTTAAGACAGATTGAACTGACCACGGAATGGAAGCTCTTCACTCTGGAATTCAAGCCTGAGAATTTTCTCTCTCCTGTGAATGATGTGATGCTGCGGTTTGACTTCAGTCGGTACGGGGTGTCGGGAGACGTCTTCTCGCTGGATCAGATACGACTTAATCCCGTGAACAGCTCTCCGCCGCCGGAAGTACCAAGCTCGGACTATTTCCTGTATGAGAACTACCCCAATCCCTTCAATCCTTTGACCACCATACGGTATTTCATCCCGAAAGACGAACACGTTGTAATCAAAGTATGGAACCTTCTCGGGCAAGCCGCCGCCACAGTCGTCGATGGATTTGAGGTCGGCGGATCGCACAAGGTCACGCTGGATATGAAAGGCTTCGCCTCCGGGATGTATCTCTGCACACTCCAGGCGGGGGACTACAAACAGACACGCAAGCTGCTCTATGTAAAGTAAACAACACCCAGAGAATCGTGATGCACGTCCCTCCTCGAAGCCGCAGTATGTCGAAGAGTGTCTTTCGTGTCACAGCAGTCTACTTTGTCGCACACGTGTTGCTTCTCATTGCGTTCGATACGCAACATCCAGAAGCTTTTCTGCGAGGCGACAGATCATTGACGCGGATTGCACAGATAGAGCGTGTCCTGGCTGCGGATGATTTCTCGTCGTGTCTCTCGGAGATATATTCCTATGGACTCCCTGGGGACTACCTCTGGCAGGCTGCGTTCTATCGTGTCGGCCAGATGTTTGGCTCGCCGGTTCTCTGTGTGATTGCTGCTCAGATAGTGTTGGCGTCATTGTCGCTTTTGGCAGTTGCCGCAGTGACGTTTCGGTTGTCTGGTTCTGAACAAGCGACAACGATTGCCTGCGTCATGTATGCCTGCCTTCCCCATATGGTCGCCTACCCCCATATGCTCGTCTCGGAGGCTGTGTTCGTTCCGTTGTGCATCTTTGCGACTGCCTTGACGGTTTCGTATCTGGCCGATGGGACACGGAGGGATGTTGTGCTTGCCGCCGCGATGTGGGCTCTTGCTGCACTCACAAGACCGACTGCATTGTTGTTGCCGGCCATTGTTGCTGTCTATGCGCTGGTAACCGCTCCGCGTGCCTGGCGTACTCACGTTTTCTTCGTGTTGATTTCTCTCCTTCTACTATCATCATGGTTTGTCCCCTCATACGTCGTCAGGGGAGAATGGAATATCTCAAATGGCGATCCTTCTATGCTCGGTCGAACTCTTCAAAGCAAAGTGGATTATCTTGTGACGGTGTTGTCCGGGGAAGACCGGGTGCAAGAGGCACATTGGCTCGAATCGAAGAAGCTGGAGGAGTTCCGTTTTGCCGACCTTACATCACTCTATTCGCGCCACGTCGGGTAAGCTCTGCAGATCATGGCGATTGAATCGGCCAAACTGGCGCTGAAATTCGATGAGACCAAGGTTCTAAACTACCTCGGTATTTGGGAAGCGGAAACTGAATGGGGAAAACACCTGGTCGAAGATCCCATGGGGACAGTTGGAAGGAACAAGATCATGGGCTTGGTCGTGGGTGTGGGCGCTCTGGTGTGGATCCTTGTCCTCTTGCTTGCGGTTTATGGAATAGCCGCACGGAACCTGGACAGGAAAGTCCTATTCTTTCTTGTATGCTACAGCGTGTGCTCACTTGCCGCGACACTTGTTGTTGACTACTCTCAGGGGCGGCATCGTTTCCCAGTGGACTTCGCGATTGTTGCATTTGCAGCGTGCGGTATCGTGCGAATCTTACATCACACCAAGGGCTGAGCACAGACCAGGTGCGTTGCAATCAGGCTGAAGGCCGGTGCTCTTTGCAGAGCACCGGCCTTCGTGCAATTGGGTTCATCCGGCATCCGCGGATGGTGCATTCATCTAAAGGGTGAATCCAATGTTGATGCCAAACAGATTGGCGGTGCTCTTGTACGTGCCAGGGAACTTGTTCAAGTCGCCGGCCGGGGGGGGGCCGGTAACAGTACGGTCGTTGAACAGAATCATCTGGTAGGCGATATCCACGAGCCAACGTTCTGCGAACTTGTAGCCGAGACCGATGGTCCCTTCCAACCGGTTTGCGTCAGGCAGGAGAGCCTCAACCGTCTGGTTCGGTTGTCCGGAAGCATCATAAATGAACCCGAGACGGAATGAAAGATCGTTGTGCCGGTATTCTCCACCAAGGCGTAGCATGTACGTGTCTTTCCAATTCTTTCCTGACTTTGAGCTCGCCTGCAGGGGCTGATGAGTCAATGGGAAGACCGGGCCACTTGTCAGTTCGACACCCAGCGAGTCGTATGTTGACCAGCCGATCCACTGATAGTCCGCCTCCACCGTCAGGTCCTTCGAGATATCATAGGAAAGGCCCACGAAGAACTGGTTTGGGGTCTTGATCGTGGTCTTTCCGGTACCACCAGGGAAGTATGGTGCCAGAGCTTGTGTATTTGTAAATGTCGCAGTCCCTTCATAGTCAATTGTTGTTGTATGACGGTACGAAGCGCCGATCGACATTGACGGCATCGGTTTGTAGATGACACCGGCGTTGAAGCTCATGGCATTCCCCTTAGCATCGAGCGCAACCTTTCCATCGGTTGTGGCCGGTACGGGGAGGGGCGGGGGGGGGATTGTGACGCTTGAATAAGTTGGGAAATTGTAGGAGAGTTTGACTGTAGACCATGTGTAGCTCACCCCGACACCGACCATGAAGCACTCACTTACCTTGTATGCAATCGTCGGGTTGATGGCGAGATCCTGAAGATCAGTTTTCAACGCTGTGCGACGTCCGTCCCATCCTTCAGGCCATTCGGTACCAAGCCCGAACGGAGCATAGAATCCTACGCCAAAGGAGAGCCCGTTCTCCATCCCATAGCCGAGATACACGGACGGGATGACGAAGGTCTGGTTCACCATATCTGTGCTCTTCGCAGCGGGACTTGTGAAAGTTGTTCTCGGAAGGATCATTGTGCCGCCCACATAAGCGCCCAGACCCTTTTGGTAGGCCAGTCCTGCGGGATTGAAGTACATCGCAGAAAGATCGCTGGCGCGTGCTGCGAAGGCCCCGCCTTGGGCCATAGCACGGGCGCCATGCTCGTTGAGCTGAAACCCGCTGGCGAGCGACTGATCAGTCGCCATCGCTGCCAGTAGTGCGAACACGCAGAATGAACGTGCAAGGGACATAGCTCTTCCTTTCGTGATTGGTAGTAGATGAACTGCAAGAGAACCTGCCGGCCTTCTTCAACCCTTTGGGGTAAGCCGAACGTATTGTGGACAGTTGAATCGGATGGTAAACGCAAACCTACAGAATCGCACAATCAGATGCACCAAAAACTTCGGGAACAAATACCCGGAAAAAGTGCGGTGTTGAAAAATTCAACACCGCGATTAACTGGCATGTCTGAACCATTTCACGTAGATTGCGTACATTATTGAAGAATAAACGCTTCCCATGCCACCGATCCGTATAGGTGATACCGCATTTCGAGCCTTTCTTGCCCTGTTGGCGTCGATTTTCGTAATCTTTGCAGGCATTACCTTCTTCAATGCCGCCAGTATGCCCACCGACGAGAATTTGTTCATGGATGTTCCCTCGTCCGTTGCGGTCGGAACGCCGTTCGCTGCAGTGCCTCTCGGTGTCAGACCATTCCTGGGAACAGGGGCATACGTCGACGCGTACGCGACGGGCGACTCTGTGCTGACGAACGATCTTCTGCTCTCGATTGGACGATCTCAGGTCCGCACAATGGAAACCTGCCGGCGTGTTCTGACGGGGCTCACCGACGATACGACGACCATTGCCATTCTCAGACTCAACGAATTCCGCACCATCCGGTGGTCTGTCCACCGTTCCGATCTTGTTCCGGAAAGATTTGTTGAGCAGCCACCCTCAGTCCTTGTCTGCGAAGTGGCACACGGTGGGGCTTCAGACCGCGCGGGCATGAAGGTGGGAGATTTCATTGTGCGCATCAACGGTGTGGGGTTCAAAACCGCGACTGAAGCCGATCTGGCAATGCGGCAGGGTACAAGTGGCAAGGCGAATGCGTACGAAGTCTCCCGCAACGGCACGCCTCTGACGCTCAATGTTGTTCTCGCACGTTTTGGTTTCAGCTTCGGGACGCTCACGTTCGTTGTGTCCGGATTGGTCTACATCCTCATCGGGACGTTTCTTGGCTTGAAGCGGCCGAATTTCTTTTCCGCGCGGATGCTCGCACTCTTGATGGTATCGCTCGGCTATTTCATTGCGGTTGTCGCCGTCCGGCGCGAACCATCATCGTCGCTGTTCACGGTCACCCGAAATGTATTAGGTGTTTACGGGTGCTTTCTGGGGACAGTTTTTGCATTCCATGCCGGGCTTGTTAGCCCGTGGCAGCGTCCGGTGAGCGTGTGGAGGAGGCGTGGCTTGATTGCCATGTACTGCATGGCGGCCGTTGCTCCGGTCGTCCTGCTGTTCAATAACGAGTTCTACGGACTCCTTCTGCTCTCTGTTATTCTTCTTATGGGGTTGTTTGTCAGTCCGCCATTCACGCGCGGAGGAACGCCACAACAACGTGCGCTTGGTCGCCCCATCGCGATAGTGGGAATAGTGACGATTGCCGGATCGCTCTGCTGCGTTGTGCTGCTGACTGTACTGAGGTACGGGAACCTCGTCGGTCTCAGCGGCATCATTCTCGTTTTCCTGCCTCTTTCGTATCTCTATACGATCGGTCATTACAGGCTGCTGGATCTGGATCTCAGGGTCCGCCGGAATGTGCAGTATTCGCTGTTCAGCTGGCTCTGGGGAGGGCTGGTGGCATCCCTATGCATCTGGATTTTCCTTGCACTGCCGGCGATACCATTGCCTCTACCGCACATCGTTCTGAGCGGATTCTCTATGGAAGTCCGTCAGGAACTGCCCACTCCCCAGGAACAGCTTGTGGCACAACGTGCAGTCTCGATGGTTCTCGGGGTGGGTGTCTGGTTCCTTCTCTGGAAACTGCGCGCTATCGGCCAGCGATTGCTCGATCGGAAGTATCATCGCATGCAATTCGACTACAAACGGGCAGCAAGGGAAATTTCGGGGGTTCTTGCCACCAAGTTGAGTATGACAGATCTTGCACGGGGCCTTGTTGACGCGCTCCTGGATTTGCTGAAGATTCGTGCGGCGGCATTGTTGGTCTTCCGCGATGGTCGAACCTGCTGCTGTGATGCCGCATCCGGTGTGTCTGACGACGCGTGGCATGGGTTTTCCTGCGTGCTGGATGCTCGATTTGCACATGCGTTATCAGGTATTGCCGATGCACTGCGTGTGGATCATTTGCCTGCTGATTTGGCCGCGCCGCTGGATGCAATGCAGTTCGAGTATATCATACCCATACGCGCCAAGGGAGCCCTCTCCGGCGCGATCATCGTCGGCCGGAAATTGTCGGAAACACCACACAGTGCGGAGGATCTCTCATTCCTGGCGGGTCTTGCCCAACAGGTTTCCGTCTCGATCGAGAATGCGTTTCTCTATGAAAACCTTGCTGAACAGGAGAGGATGCGGCATGAACTGTCCATCGCCCGTCAGATTCAGCTGAGTTCGCTGCCTTCGGTTACTCCACAGATTTCCGGACTCGACATTTCCGGCCGATCGATTCCCGCGCTCGAAGTGGGCGGTGATTTCTTTGACTATCTTGATGGATCAGGAAATGACGTGATGGTTATCGTCGGCGATGTCAGTGGCAAAGGAACTTCCGCAGCCCTGTACGTGTCAAAGGTGCAGGGCATTCTGCGTTCGCTGCATCAATTTGGTCTTGCTCC
Organism: Ignavibacteriota bacterium; assembly: GCA_003162215.1. Classification (GTDB taxonomy): domain Bacteria; phylum Bacteroidota; class Ignavibacteria; order UBA10030; family UBA6906; genus Fen-1255. The sequence continues at coordinate 43,257 of PMMO01000040.1, read as the reverse complement.
GCAGGAGCTCTTCCTTCGGGCGAATCGCCTGCTGTGTGCCGACCTGCAGAAGAACTCATTCATTACTGCCACTGCGGCGCTCTTCTTGCCACGGCAGCGGCAGGTGAAGCTCGTGCGTGCGGGGCACCTCCCGGTATTCATCTATCGATCGTCGACAGGACGCGTGGAGCGCATCGTCCCGCATGGCCTGGGACTCGGGTTAAGTGATGCCGCCATCTTCGCCAGTGAGCTTGAAGAACGCACGCAGAACTATGGAGGAGGCGATATTCTCGTTCTCATCACTGATGGTGTTACGGAAGCCCGCGATCCCGCCGGGCAGGAGTATGGCGAGGATCGTCTCACCGGGGTCATCAGAAGTGCCGCAACACTGTCTGCGCAGGAGATTCGTGACCGGGTGCTTGCTGATCTTTCCGCTTTCGGTGGAGGTAATGACCCCCACGACGATCAGACTGTTGTGATAATCCGGACTTCGTGATTCCCCGCCATTTCGGTCCAACATGCGAAAATACCAAATGTTGCTCTTCTTTCTGATAGTCTTTGCTGTCTATGCAGGTGTCAACAGCTACGTATTTCTGCGCGGCTGGCAGGCCCTGCCGGCAGCATCATCCCTGCGTACGTGGTACGCTGTACTCTTTGTTCTGTTATCGCTGTCGTTCATCATAGGACGCGTGCTGGAAAACTACTGGCTTTCCGTGGTCAGCGATCTGTTTGTGTGGATTGGCTCTTTCTGGCTTGCTGCGCTGGCGTACTTCGTGCTTGCATGCCTCGCCGTTGATCTCGTGCGGCTCCTGGGTATTCTTCTCCCTTGGCATGTACCGGAGTTTGGTGATCCCGTACGGATGCGTCAGCTCGGCATGTTTGGCGTTGTCTTCATCGTCCTCCTCGTCATTGCAGGAGGATTCTGGAACGCGCGGACACCACGCATACACCGGTTCGCTGTGGCAGTCGCGAAACAGACACAGGGCATCCACTCGCTCCGGATGGTAGTGGTTTCCGATGTGCATCTCGGGACGATCATCGGGCAACAACGCCTTGCGCGTATCGTCGAACAGATCAACGACCTTCGTCCGGACCTGGTACTGTTTGCGGGAGATGTTGTTGACGAAGACCTCGCCCCTGTCATACGGCAGAACCTTGGCGAAACTCTCCTCTCAATCCGATCCCGCAAGGANNGGAATCACCGGCAACCATGAATACATAGGAGGAGCGGAACAGGCCTGTGCATACCTCGAAGCACACGGGATCAGAATGCTGAGAGACACGTGCGTTGAGATCGAAGGGGGGGTTGTGATCGCGGGAAGGGAAGACCGCAGCAGCAGGCAATTCGGCGGCAAGCAACGGAAGTCTCTGGACGTTCTGCTCGCCGGTGTGGATCCGCACACTCCGTTGATTCTGATGGACCACCAGCCATTCGATTTACAGGAAGCTGCAGCACACGGGGTGGATCTGCAACTCTCCGGGCACACACATCATGGACAGCTCTGGCCGTTCAATTACATCACCTCGGCGATTTACGAAGTCAGCTGGGGGTATTTGCTGAAAGGCTCGACGCATTTCTACGTTTCCAGCGGGGTAGGAACCTGGGGGCCTCCCGTGCGAACCGGCAACCGGCCGGAAATCGTGGAAATCACCATGACCTTTGGCGGATCAAAATAGAAGCGATAGCTTGACATTCCCAGGGATGGGATGTATATTCCTGTGAAAAGAATTTCTCACATTCTCCCATCTCTGGAAATCTCTTCACATGGCTTCACCGCTCATCGACCTGTTTCTCGGTGCGGTCCGGGTTGACGCGCCCTCCCTCCATGAAGCGCCGATGGCTGGATTCGTTCGGGAAAATCTGGCGGGTCTGCCGATACGCATTGTCGAAGATGACGCCGCATCGGTGCTGGGTACGGGATGCGGCAATCTGATCTGTATTCCCCATACGTTCTCATCTGATCGACCGGCGACCGTCCTGTTCTCCCATCTTGATACTCCCTCGTCAACCGCCGGTGTACGGCCCGTTGTCACGGCTGAGCGGATCAGCAGTGACGGCTCCACGATTCTTGGAGTGGACAACCGGGCAGGCGTGAGTGTGCTCTTGCATGCGTTGCGTTCGACCGTGCAGACCAATCCGCAGGGGAACGCCATAGTGGTGTTCACCGTTGCGGAGGAGCTCGGCATGTGGGGCGCGAAGCACGTGGATCTGTCGCCCTACAACGTGCGGATGGCATATGTGTTTGACTGCTCGCGCCGTCCGGGGACATTCATCCAGTCGTGCGTCGGGTCGTCAGTGTACACGGCGACGTTTCTGGGCCGTGCTTCGCATGCCGGAGTTGCTCCCGAAAAGGGAATTAATGCTATTCAGGTTGCCTCCAGGGCAATCGCACAAATACGCATTGGACGGCTTTCACCGAAGATGACGGCAAATGTCGGCACCATCAAGGGTGGGGTTGCGACCAACGTCGTACCTGACAGTTGCGTCATCGAAGGGGAAGTCCGGTCGTTTGCCCCTTGCGAGATCGATCGGTATCTTACAGAGATTACATCGATCTTCCAGAAGACGAGCCAGGAATCCCAGACAACCGTAGTGATGAAAAGTGCAGAGGATTTCGCGCCGTTTGTGCTCCCGGCCGATGCGCCGGTATTCCAGCGTGCGTACGCTGTTCTACGGCGCCTCGGGTTGGAGCCAAATCCGATCGAGTACCTTGGCGGAAGTGACGCGAACATGCTGAACGCGAAGAATGTCCCGGCGGTGAATCTCGGCATCGGTGCTCAGAACCCGCACGGCACGGATGAGTTCATATTGCTGGAGGATTTTGAGAAGGCATATACCATTGCACATGATCTGATGCAGAGGACTCCAGATGGGAATCTCTAGTGGCCTGTTGAAACCTTCGCTTCGAGATGTCATTGCGAACGGCGCTGGAAGCGCCATGAAGTCCCGCCCGGAGCGGGATTCCAGAGAGAGGGACTTCGGCACAAGAAGCCTCGGAATGACCGAGGTGGTGTTTCTCGGAAAGATTGTCGGCCTTGCAATTGCGTTGCTGGCGGGTACTTTATGCGTGGCCGAAGCCGGCGCAGGGCCGCAGGGTGGCCACCTCTTCATCATCGGTGGCGGCCGGCGTGGACCCGAGCTCATGAACGAATACGTGCGTCTGGCCGGAGGTGCCGAGCGTGCCTCCATTCTTGTGCTGCCAATGGCCAGTGGTGACGGGGATACGACGGGGCTGGAAATGGCAGAAGAATTCCGCGGTCTGGGTGTCCACACGGCGCGTTCACTGTTCATCACGCGCGAACAGGCGATGACGCCCGGAATTCTCGACCAATTCAAGAACGTTACGGGCGTCTACTTCACCGGCGGAGACCAATCACGGATCACCAAAGAGCTGGTAGGGACTCCGGTACAGGACAAGTTGAAGGAACTTTATCGTTCCGGGGCTGTGATTGGTGGAACGAGCGCCGGGGCCGCTGTGATGAGTGCCGTGATGCTGACCGGAGACGAAAAGTTAAACCGTGACACCGTAAACGGGTTCGTGTTCATCAAACGGGACAATATCGTTGTTACAGAGGGGCTCGGATTTCTCACCAGCGTGATTGTTGATCAGCACTTCATCAGGCGCAAAAGGATGAACAGGTTGATCAGTGTGGTGCTCGAGCACGCGCCTCACGTCGGCGTCGGCATTGACGAGGCGACGGCGGTCATTGTCTCGCCCGACAGCACGTTCCGGGTCATGGGCAGTGGAAGTGTCATGGTGCTTGATGCATCACAGGCGGTGAACGTGCGCAATGACACCCGGGGGAATCTTGGCGCGGATGGACTGCGCATGCATATCATTCTTGATGGTGACGGTTTTGACATGCGCCGGCTTGCACCGCTTCCGGGGAGAGAAACCCGGTGAAACAGGCGTTTCGTTTCCATACGCTGGTTATGATCTTCTCCGTTGTATCATTGGTTGCCGTTGCGACCTGGATCCTGCCGGGAGGAACGTATACGCGTGCGGTGAAGAACGGCAGAACTCTTGTCGTGCCGGGATCGTTCACCCAAGTGCCGAGTAATCCTCAAGGAATCGGGGCCCTTCTGATGGCCCCGGTGAAAGGTTTCATCGAAGCAGCGCATATCATTGCATTCGTTCTTCTCATCGGTGGGACGTTCAAAGTGCTTGAAAAGACGGGCGCTGTGACAGCCGCGGTCCAGTCCATGGCATTCACATTTTCCAAACGTCCTGAGTTGCAGAAGTTTTTCATCCCTGTGACGATGACGGTCTTCTCGATCGGCGGTGCGGTGTTCGGCATGGCGGAAGAAACGATGCCGTTTGTGTTGATCTTTGTTCCTCTTGCACTTTCACTTGGTTATGATTCTCTTGTCGGCACGGCGATTCCGTTCCTGGGAGCGGCGGCAGGCTTTGCCGGCTCGGTGCTGAACCCGTTCACGGTCGGCATCGCGCAGGGAATCGCAGAGCTTCCGCTCTACTCGGGTATCGAATACCGCATGATTATCTGGGTCCTCAGTACCACCAGCATGATCACCTTTATCATGCTTTATGCGCGTCGCATCAAAGCTGCGCCTGAACAGAGCCCCGTGTACGATCTGGACAAAGAACGCAAGAGCAACCTGCATCTCGATGAATCCCAGCATGCCGGGATGTCGATGCCGCAGCGCGTGGTGCTTGCCGGCTTCGGTGGGGCAATGGTGTTTCTGATTGTTGGCGTTCTGAACTTCGGATGGTACATCAATGAAATCGCCGCGCTCTTCCTCGGGCTGGGCATTGCCTCCGGCCTGCTGGGTCGCCTTTCACTGTCGGCGACAGCGGAGGCGTTNNGAAAATCCTGGATGTGATGCTGTATGGGTTGGCATCTGTGATATCGGGATTGCATCCCATTCTTGCAGCTCAGGCAATGTTTGTCACGCAGGGAATCATAAACTTTTTCGTGCATTCCGGTTCGGGACAGGCCGCATTGACTATGCCGGTGATGGCGCCGCTGGCGGATGTGGTTGGCATTTCGCGTCAGACGGCCGTGCTTGCCTTCCAGTTCGGCGAAGGGTGGATCAATCCGATCCTGCCTACTTCCGGGGTCACGATGGGTGTCCTGGGGCTTGCGGGGATTCCTTGGGAGCGCTGGTTCAGGTGGATNNCAGGGAAACGGGCTCGGCTACGGGCTGAACAAATACGGGCGCATCCGCATCTATTCGCCCGACACGAACGGGACCGTCCAGCTGAACCGGGCATCCATTCTCCTGGCGCTGAGCAAGACAAACGTGGGGGACTATACAAACGATGCCCAGTCCGTGTCCGGACCGACCGTTACCAGTGGCGGTCCCAGTCCCCGCGTCGGGACGGTCCTGTTTGTNNTGATCGCCCGGTACACCGTTATCAATGATACGACCATCAGCTATCCCCTGTACCTGGGGCTTGCTATTTCGCCCGAACCCGGCGGGGCATATGGCGGAGAGACAGTGACCTATGACGCCACGAAGAAAGTCGCGTACTTCTTCGCGTCCGGGACAGCGATGTATATGGGAGTCAAGCTCGTAAGTGGATCCCCCTATTCCTTCCACGTGCTTGATTATGCCGTGTATTCTCCGTCGGATCCCAGCTCGGATGCCGCCGATGATTCGACTCGCTACAACATGTCGGCGCTTCCTGGATTCGATAATTCACTCACCGTCGGGGCGGACGGATCGATATACAATCTCAACGCCGGCAGGGTGAGCATCGCCGCTGGAGACTCCTCCACGTTCAGCGCCGCCTTCCTCTACGGCACAACGGTGAATTCCCTGCTGGCCGCGGCGGATTCCGCCGATGTGCGCTACGGAAAGGTGTTCACATCGATCCAGCAGACATCTCCGGCCGTCCCGCAGAGCACCTCGCTCCTGCAGAACTATCCGAACCCGTTCAACCCGGGCACCGTGATTGAGTTCCAGCTCCATCGCGCGGGGGAAGTCTCGCTGAGAGTTTATGATGTCCTCGGGCGGGAGGTGGCCGTGATGGCAAACGGCACGCTGAATGCGGGGACCTATCGCGTGCCGTTCGACGCGCGCCAGCTTGCAAGTGGGATCTACTACTACAGGCTCGTCGCCGGTTCGTTCACCGATTCCAAGCGCATGCTGCTGGTGAAGTAAGCGATGATGTGGGTGGGCGGGAACGGGACGGAGAAGCGGCGCAGGTTGCCGGACCTGGAAGCACTCATTAAGCGGAAGTACCCGGAGCTTCCGGAGAACCAGAAGAAGGTCGCTGATTTCTTTCTGGCGAATGTGCGGGAGGTGCCGTTTCTCTCTGTCACCGAAATCGAGCACAGGGCCGGTACGAGCAAAGCCACAGTGGTGCGTCTTGCCCAGAGTCTGGGGTTCACCGGATTCCTCGAGCTTCGACGGAAGTTGCGTACCGGCTTGCAGTTGGAAATGGGGATGTCGGATGTGTATCCGTTCCCGACCGGGATCACTCTCACCGAAACGCTCGATGCGGTGGCCCAGCAAGACCTCAAGAATATCCAGCAGACCGTGCAGCAGCTCGATCGGAAAGTGTTTCATGCTGTTGCGGATGCTGTCGTTCACGCCGGGCATGTATACACGCTCGGTTTGGGCATCTCCTCGCTCATGGCGCAGGTATTGGCCTATTCGCTGAATCAGGTAGCGGTTTCGGCAACGGCCTTTGTGCATGAGTACGAGACATTCCTTGACCAGGTGCCCTTCTTGAAACAGGATGATCTGCTGATTGCGTTTTCTTTTCCGCCGTATTCGCGTGAGACGGTGGATGCGGTGAAGGCGGCGGCGAATCGGAAAGTACGTGTCGTCGGCATTACCGATCGCGTTACGTCGCCGGTAAGCTACCGCGCTTCATTTGTGCTCCCTATACGGAGCACGAATATGATCTTTACAAATTCCATTTCCGCAATCTCCGTGGTGATCAACGCGCTCGTGACTGAAGTCGCACTCAAGAACCGGTCGCGTGCGTTGCGTCTGCAAAAGGAGATCGGCCGCCTGCACAGGGAGGCCGGTCACTTCACCGCCGATTAAGCGTGTTGTGTAAACGGAGGAGACCCCCGATGAAGCTCGTGCGCTGTTGCATTGCGCTCATGCTTGTGTGCAGCATTGTGGCATGGGCGGGAACAACCGGAAAGATATCCGGCCGCATCGTTGACCGCGACAAAGGCGAGGGGCTCCCAGGCGCGAACGTGGTGGTCGTCGGTGGCAACTCCGGCGCTTCCACCGACCCTGACGGCGCCTATGTGATAATGAACCTCCAGCCGGGGACCTATCAGCTTCGCGTAACGCTGGTAGGATACGGCCCGGTCAGCATCAACCAGGTCAGGGTAACCGCCGATCAGACGACGGTAATCGATGTGCTCCTGACCAGCTCCGCCGTGCAGCTCGAAGACGTCATCGTTCAGGCAGAGCGCCCGATGGTGCAGAAAGACCTGACCGCGACATCGTATACCATGACGAGCGAGCAGATCCGCATGCTGCCGGTCAAAGACTTCGTCGAGGTGCTTGGCATGCAGGCGGGCGTGGTCGCTAATGGCCAGACACTCTACGTCCGCGGGGGTCGGGGCAACGAAGTTGCCTTCCTGATCGACGGCATGTATGTGAATGACCCGGTGATGGGTGGGCTGGCCACGCGCATCAGTAACGAGTCGATCGCCGAGCTGAATTTCCTCAGCGGAACCTTCAATGCCGAGTACGGCAATGCGCTGAGCGGCGTGGTAAACGTTGTGACCAAAGAGGGAGCGAAGAGCTTCACTGGAAACCTTGAAGGGAGATCGAGCCAGTTTTTCGTCACCCCGTTCAAGAACTACAAGGAAAACCGGGTCGATGCCACGTTCAGTGGTCCGATTATCGGTGATGATCTCACATTCTTCGCCACTGCCGAGCGGGATGCCCGGGGCTCGTGGCTTCCTTTTGGCTATGACAACACGCTGAGCAGCATGGCCAAACTCACTGCGAAGATCCTTCCGCAGGTGAAGGGGAATCTCACATGGCGCTACAGCGAAAACGAACATCGGCCGTACAGCCATTCATGGAAATATATCCCCGATCAATATCTGAAAGTGCGGGAGAAGAGCCGGCAATTGATGGCCTCGATCACCCATTCGGTTTCGACAAATCTCTTCTATGATATCAGGGCCTCCTACTTCAATCAGTCGTACTACTCGGGAGTCGACAAAGATACTTCACAGTATCTGCCGGTCGGGGCGTATCGCTATCTTTCAGACAAGGGGACAGGCTTTGAGTTCTATGCTCTCAACGACCCTATCGAGCTTACTGACAACCGCACAGAGACATGGAATATCAAGGCGGACCTCGTCTGGCAAATGGGGAAGCATCACGAAGTGAAGAGTGGTGTGGAGGTGAAGAAGCACAATCTTTCGTACTTCGATGTCTACGACCCCAAACGTACATTCCCCTACATCACGGACTTTGCAAAACGCCCCTTCGAGCTGGCGGCATATATGCAGGACAAGATTGAACTGAACTCCCTCGTGATGAATATCGGTCTTCGGTTCGACTACGCGGACCAACTCTCTCCATTCAGGAGCAACCCGCTGGATGGCAACTCCATTGTGGCGTCGAAGCCCAAGGTGCAGTGGAGCCCGCGCGTCGGCGTAGCACATCCTATCAGTGACCGGACCTCGTTGCATTTCTCCTACGGGCATTTCTTCCAAAACCCCGATTACACACGGCTCTACGAGAATTCACAGTACGACATCAACGTGAAGGAGCCGATTTTCGGACAGCCGAATCTGGACGCGGAGCGGACCACGGCGTACGAGGTCGGTATCTCCCATCAGTTCACCGATGCGATGGCCGGAGCCTTCACGGCGTTTTATAAAGACGTTATCGGCCTTGTAGGAACGCGATACTATCCTCCCTTTGTTGATGGGCGCTACGTTGGCTACACGCTCTACGTAAATGAAGCATATTCAAACATCAAAGGGTTTGAGATGAAGTGTGAATTGCGCCGGACACATAATCTCGCCGGCGCATTGACATACACCTATCAGGTTGCCAAAGGCAGCGCGTCCTCGGAAACAGAAGACTATCCGGGATCGACTCAGTCGACACTTCTGTACCCGCTGTCCTTTGATAGACCGCACCTGTTCAATCTCAATCTGAATTACAGCATACCGGATCTTAGCGGACCATCGATTCTTGGCACAAGTCCATTCGAGAATACCATCTGGGATTTGGTGATTCGTGCAAGCAGCGGGGAGCCGTACACGCCGACGCTGCTCGGCAGAACGGTGACATTTATTCAGAAAAACTCCGGCCGAATGCCGACCACCTATTCCATCGATCTGGAGATCAGCAAAGAGTGGAAGATCGGCCCGACAATGTTTACTGCGTTTGCGGAGATTCTCAATCTCACCGACCACCGAAATGTGCTCTATGTGTACTCCGATACGGGTGAGCCGGATGTAACCCAGGCGCCGCCGCTTCCATCGATCGAGTACATGCAGGACCCGAGCAATTTTGGACCGCCGCGGCGGATCCGGCTGGGCGCACGGTTTCGTTTCTAATCATGCCATGGAGAGTTGGCACTTATGAAAACACTATGTGGGATAGTTCTTATTGCCTGTGCGCTTCTTCCTGCAGAATCGCCGGCGCAACGGATGCAGAGTGGCAAGAGCCGTGAGCGGACCGTGAATGCTGCACAAACCGAAAGTATAGTCGACCGTGCAGGAGGGTTACACAATAAAAGCAACATTGGCGAGTTTTTCGAAAATCGTGGACGGCTCTATGCCAAGAACCTAGCGCAGGGTGTGTCAGGCGAATTCCCGATCGGGAGCCTCCACGAGTATATCTACTACTGCAATCCTATGGTCGGCATCCGTGGGAATGTGATTCAAAATCTGTATAGCAAAGACCAGGAATGGGAGGCGATGCCCGGTTACAACAACCCCGACAGCGCGAAAATCGCCTTCAGTGACAAGCCCTTAACCTGGCCGAAAACGGGTTGGCCGGTGAAAGATGCCGCCGGCAAACCGGTGTTTGTCTCGAATCAGGACAGCTACTGCGTCTACTGCGATTCCAATAACTCAAAGGGAAAACTCGGCATCCAGATCAATCAGATCGGGTACGCGTTCACTGACAAGTCCGTTCGTGATATGATTATTTTCATCTTTGAGATCACTAATTTCTCTGCGCGGATTTACGACAGCCTGTACTTCGGGATGTATAGCGACATTGAGGTTGGGGGATACACGAGTGATTTCTTAGACCAGCGGCTGGTGTTCGACAAAAAGTGGAACAGGATCTATTCGTATGATGTCGATGGATGGTCAACCGAATGGAATACACCGACAGGTGTATTCGGTCTGATGTTCATGCAAACTCCCAAAGTGGATAGCGTCGAGTTGGGACTTACGGATCTCCACTACAACAATTACGATGATGATGTCAACATCGACAGCGTCCAGTACGGCATACTCTCAAGCGCTCCATCTCTGTTTGCATCGCCCATTGGTCCGAAGTTTATCCATCCGGGTGCCAATGCGCCGAACCTCCATTTTGATGACATGTCGACACAACCTGCCTCCGGCATGGAAGTCGTTTCCTATATGGGCTCCGGCCCCTACAGACTTGTACCCGGCGATACATTGAAATTCATGGTGGCGTTGGTAGCGGGGAATACTGTTGCAGAGCTCGATTCCACCACGGTCCATGCCTATGACCTGCTGGCAAAGAGCTTCATCGTAACGAAGCCACCAGATCCTCCCAAAGTCACTGCTGTAGCAGGCGACAAGAAAGTGACCCTTACATGGGATACCCAATCGGAGAGTATCAGGGATCCGCTCACAGGCAAGTTGAGCTTCGAAGGGTATCGGCTCTACAAGAGCATCGACAAGGGATTGCACTGGGACCAGATTAACAGGAATCTGTCGCCAAATACCGGCGCTGATCCTGTCCCTCTCGCGGTTTTTGACAGGGTTGATGGGAGAGGGCCGGATAATGGCATCCAGTACAGTTATGTCGATACCAATGTGGCGAACGGGTTTGACTACCGGTACTCTGTGACCGGTTATAGTACTGATGAGGTCCATCAAACCGTTCTTGAGAGCGCGCGAGGCAATACAGTTGAGGATATCAACTACGCGATCGCCATCCCGCGCTCTACAGCAATCGGCCGGGTTCCAGTGACGGCAACCGTCCCTCACCAGACCGGGACAGGTGCGTCACACGTCATGATAGATGTGCGTCCGCTCGATGTTGTTAATGCCGGTGGACGGGACTACCAGATCAAATTCGGCCCCATTGCAACGGTCCAGCTCGGCAATCTCCGTTCGGCGATCCAGTTGAGCGTCGACGCGAACGGAGCGAAAACAGCCGAAACATTCAGCCTCACGTTTACTTCTGCAACACAGTTTGTGCTGAGGAACATCACCGAAGGTACTGTTGTGAACGCTGCAGGGGCCTATCAATCCAATACGCCCATTGTTTTTGAAGGGCTTCGTCTGACACTAACGGACGATAGCACGGCGGCGGTCGGGGAACGTCCCGAGCAAGGGGACTCGTTGGTGATTAGCCCAGGGGTCTTGGTCACGAGCGGTACACAAACAGTGCTGCCCCTCCAGCCGTTTTCTTACGGTGTTGGGTACAGCACGACAACGGGTGTGGTTCTTGCAGTACAGCCTGCAGATAGTCTGCCGGCAAGCAAGATCACGTACAAGGACATCTATACCTTCTCCACCAGCCAGGCAGGTGCAAGCCGGTCAGTCACCGATGCCGACATGGAGAAGGTGAAGGTTGTTCCCAATCCCTACCTCATCTCCTCCTTGTACGAACAGGAATACGGCGTCATACGACGTGAGCCCATTCGCCAGATACGCTTTAACAATCTTCCCTCTGATTGCACGATCTATATTTTCAACGTTGCAGGCGACAAGGTGCAGACAATCGAACACCATAGTGACAACGGGACAGAATCATGGGATCTGAGGGCTGCAGGCGGGCGTGAGATTTCGCCAGGTGTCTATCTCTTCCTTGTCAAAACCGATACGGCACAGAAGCTGGGCCGCTTCGCGGTGATCAAATAGGAGACCAGCCATGAAACGAACCATTCTTCTTGTTGCCGGCCTCATGCTCAGTGTCAATGGCCAACTCTTCGCGGAGAACCCGAACATCGGCACCTCCGGGGCGCAATTCCTGAAAATCCCCGTGGGTCCACGTGCAACCGCAATGGGCGGAGCATACGTTTCGAATGCGAGTGATGCTTCTGCGCTCTTTTGGAATCCGGCCGGAATAGTCAATGTGAAGGACAATGAACTCTTCGCATCCTACACCTCCCTTTGGGCGGGGATCAACCTGAGTCATGCTGCGCTCGTTGTTTCAACGGAGAATCTCGGATCCTTCGGGTTTTCCATGAGCCTGCTGACAATGGGAGAGATGGATGTGACCACGGAATTACAGCCGGAAGGGACGGGCCAGAAATTTGATGCTCAGGACCTCATGCTGGGGGTGAGCTACGCGCGTCACCTAACGGAAGATTTCGCTGTCGGTGTCACGATGAAGCTTGTGAACCAGCGGATCTGGAATGAAACTGCAACCGGCATTGCGTTCGATGTCGGCACTCAATACCGGATCGGCATCGAAGATCTTGCAATCGGCATGAGTATGTCGAATTTCGGTCCGGATATGAACTATGACGGGCGCGACCTTTCCGTGCAATATGATGGCAGCACGCAGCTTCCCGATAATCGGCTGACCCCGGCACAACTCGCTGCAGAGGACTACCCTCTGCCACTCTATTTCCAGGTGGGTGTCTCGATGACCGTGGTGAATTCAGAAAACTTGAAGATACACGTTGCCGCCGACGCTGCCCATCCGAATGATAACAAAGAGCGGGTCAATGTCGGAACGGAATTGACTATTCTTGGGGACTTCTTTCTCCGCGGTGGGTACAGATTTGGGTATGACACGGAACGGGCGACCTTTGGGGCCGGCGTCGTCGCCCCGGTGGCAGGGGCTATGGTCACGTTCGACTATGCGTACGCGGTCTACGATCTGCTGCCCAATGTCAACCGCTTTTCGGTGGGGGTGCGGTTTTGATACGTTCCACGTCCCAACAACAGCGTGGGGCTTAAGCCCCACGCTGTTGTGCGCGGGTGATTATTGCACGGTGAACGTTGTTGTTGCGACCGCGGCCGACGTGGCGGTCAGCAATCCCGTCGCACGGTAGCTCCCGATATCTGAAACAGCAAATGCCGACATAATGATGTGTCCGTAGTTCTGGGGATTCGTATACGGGTATGTTCCCACCACAGTGTAGCTGCTTCCCGACTGCTTTTCAATCTTGATAGACACTCCAGCCCCCCCGAAATCGGCGGCAGATTCCAGACGATAATAGATGGTGGCGATCCCGGCCGCCCGGTTGAACGTGCTGCCTTCGCCGGTCAGAGTGAAGTTCGAGGCATTCATCCCCGTGCCGAGCGTGAGTCTGTTGGTGAACTGATCGGTGCTCGAGGCCGGATCGTCTTTCTTGCATGCCGAACATGTGACGAGGAGTGCGAGTGCTGCTATCAGAGTAAATGAACGCATTGTATCTCCTGAATGGGATATGTTATGGGTGAATGCTGTATTGGCGTCAGGGTGGTTCTACCATTGCACCGTGAACACTGTTGAGGCGACCTCGGCGGACGTGGCGGTCAGCAGTCCCGTCGCACGAAATGTTCCTGCATCAGCCAGACTGATCGAGGATACGATGACGTGACCATAGTTCTTTTGCGATGCATACGGATAGGTTCCGATAGTCGTATAGGTGCTTCCGGATCTCTTTTCGATTTTCAATGACAGGCCGACTCCGCCAAAATCTGCAGCCGATTCCAATCGCCAGTAGATGACCGTGACACCTCCGAGGCCTCTGAAGGTGGTACTTTCCCCGGTAAGCCCGGAGTTCGAGGCGTTCGCACCCGTTCCGAGCGTGAGTTTGTTCACATAGTGTGGAACCCCGGAGGCGGTATCGTCTTCGGTGCAAGACGCACACAGGCATACAAGTGCCAGAAAAGCGATACATGAGAGGAGACGCATCGATTGATTGATGGTGATGAACGGAACTGCTATCGGCTTCAGCAACCGCGGATATGCGTGCGGGGACCGGGGGCCTCCTGACCGATTTCCGTGACGTTGTTGTCCTGGTCGACGAAGACGACCGTCGGCCGGAAATCGGGAACCTGAGATTCAGGAACCTCTGCAAAACTGGCAATGATGATAATATCGCCGGGGCTTGCCAGGTGGGCGGCCGCGCCATTCACACAAATGTCGCGGGAGCCTTCGAGTCCAGTAATGGCGTAGGTTTCAAATCTCGTGCCGCGCGTGACATTCCACACATTGACTGCTTCGTACTCCACGATGTGCGCATGATCCAGCAGATCGGGGGGGACCGTCAGGCTTCCTTCGTAATGCAGATTTGCCTCGGTAACGCGGGCGCGGTGAATTTTCGCCCGGAGCATGCGGCGCGTCGGCTCGGCGTGCATCAGGTGAGACCTCCTAGTTTGCCTGAGCCCGGAGCGTGAATCGGGGGACGACCACGTAGAACAGCTCACCATTGGGACGCCGCATCAGGTACGTCCCTTCCATCGTCCCTTCAAACGTGTCGAGAACGCAGTAACTGTTGTACTCGTGTCCCTTGTTCGGATGAACCACCGGCTGCTGGCCGACAACGCCTTCACCGTCCACTTCGCGAAGTTCATCGGAAGCATTCCGGATGAACCAGTGACGCCGAAGAAGCTGCACGGGTTCATGGCCGTTGTTCTCAATGCGAATGAAATACGCAAAGACGAATTTCCTTGCGATCGCATCGGATTGCCCGTCCAGATAGAGAGGGCGAACGGTGATGGTGATGTTCTCTGTTGTTGCTTCGTACGGTTGCATCGAAAAAAGGTGTTCCATAATGCGCTCGGCGATCACATGCAGATATCAAGAGTTGGGTGTGCTGTGCTCTCCACTAAACGGCCGCCTTCATCATACGTCTGCGTGTGCACATGGCGGCTCCATCCGACGAGGTGCAGCGGACGGCGTTGAAGACTTTCGCGGCGGTTGCCCGCCACCGTAATGGAGTGTACGCTCAGAACGGATCTGGGAGCTGCTGGTCGGATCCCGTTGGGGCGACTGTATATAGCCGGCAAGTCAGTCATTGGCGTCTAACTCGTGAACAGCGAAAACCAGTGAAGAGTTCGGAGTAACTTGTACAAAAGATAGCATGTGGCGAAGGCAAAAACAACGGTGGGCATGTAAAAACATGGGTTTTGTGAGATAGAGCACACCCCGATGTATACTCACAGGAATCACCACAAATTCAGCGTATTACAGGGGATGGGTCGCGCGTCATCCTCCCTTCGCGAAGCACTTCGATGATCTTGTAGGTGCCAAGTTTCCGTGCTTTAAGGAATCCCGACCAGGCCATCTCGGCAAACAGTCCGTCGTTCAACCGGTCGAACAGCCATTCGTTCGTGTACTCGGGGGTCTCCTGTTTGATACCCGCCTGCATTTCGAAAAGCCATTGGCGATTGAAGCGTTCTTGTGACCCGATCGGTGGGGTCATGATGATCGGGATTCCGAGTGCGCAATAGAAGGAGAGCTCACTGGGTTTCGTCCAGAGAATATCTGTCTCGCGAAGCACTCGTGTGAACTGATCGAAGTACTCTTGCGGCGATGAGGCGTGGTAGACACGCAGATTCTGTGATCCCGGGGCAATGCTATCACGCGCTTCGAGGAAATAGTCGCGCACTTCCGTCCGTGTCCCTGCCACCAAATTCAGCGCGACCTCGCCGGCACGGATGCGACCGGCCAGGCTGCGCGCAATGGCTGACCCGATCTCCTTTTGGGCACCCGCCCCGCCAACGGCATAGGTAATCGTCATTACGCGGTCATTGCGGAAGACGCACTGTTCAGGGCCGAGAAAGTGTTCGATATTCCGACTGTGCAAAGGCCAGAATCGCTGGGACGGATCCAGGTAGTGCAATCGCTGTCCGAGATCCGCGCGCAATGTGGGGAAGTCCGGTCCGCCAAGCAGTTCGGCAGGGAGTGGAAAACCGGTGAGGAAAATGCGCTCTTCTGCAACCCCGTATGCTTTCAGCCGTTGCGCAGCTTTGCCGCAGGGAGCAAAGTACGCTATATGACTGTCCCATGGGTCTTTTGCCACCCAGACACGGTTCAAGTCGGCATCGCAGATGATGCAGAAGACGCGATGTGTTCCACGGTTGTCAGCGGCGATTGCCGGCGCAAAGAACGAAGTCACGATCGGGAGGTGGGCATCGGCCACATGCTCCAACATGCCCGCACACAAGCCCTGGCGGATGAGAGAATCAAGGAGTTCCACCTGAAATGTCGGACGGGAAAGGTTGCGGCTCGGGTAGAACGAAGGAATGTGCAGCAGCGTGTCGAGCATCTGGAAAATCTGCTTGCCGATCACCGGAACGCCGCGTGCGCGCGAAAGCGCCCCGTAGACTGAAAGCAAGCGTGACCAGAGCTGGCGCTCGGTTTTGCTTGCTGCGTCGTTCTGGCCGACCACGATGATGCCTTCTTCAGCAATGCCACGCAGAGGATAGACTGCGCGTTGGTGGCCATAACCCATGTCGGCGGCGACAACCCAGGCAGTACAGCCGTCAAACCCGTTTGATCCCATCGTGCACTTCGTTGGTCCGTTTCCTATTTGTCGAATGCCTGGTTTCTCCACATCTTCTGCATGTCATAGGGTGCCGGTGGCCCCCCCAGGTACCGGTGAAACCAGTCAAGATGCGCATTATAGTAGAAGGGCATGGACTTGATGCCGCTTGGCCAATGTCCGTCGTTTTCGAATACGATCAGACGCGAGGGTACTCTCATCTTTTGAAGATCAGTGAAGAACTCAAGACTCTGTGTATAGGGCACGCGGTAGTCCCGCTCGCCCGTGATGACCAGGCACGGGGTCTTGAAATTCTTGACGAAACCGTTTGGTGCCCACTTCTGGTACAGACCTGATTCCCAGGGGGTTCCCTGCAGATCGTATTCCGGAAACCAGAGTTCTTCGGTTGCTCCGTGCATAGCCTGAAGATTGTAGACGCCCATCATGGCAGCGATGGCTTTGAATCGTTGCGTGTGTCCTTCCAGCCACATCATCATGTAGCCGCCGTACGACCACCCCATTGCGCCCATCCGATTGGCATCAACAAACGGCAATCGGGCCAGCGAGTCTGTCACCGCCATCACGTCGTCGTATACCTTGCCTCCCCAGTCACGGGAAATCGCTGAGGTGAACTCCTGTCCATATCCCGTGGAGCCATGAGGGTTCGGGAATGCCACAATGTACCCTGCGCCCGGGTAGACTTGCCAGTCCCCGCGGAAGCCATCCGTCCACTGCATCTGGGGACCACCATGGACATTGAGAATCAACGGGTATTTCTTCGTGGGATCAAAGTCGTGGGGTGTCACGATGAATGTGTGAATCATGCGTCCGGCGGGTGACGGAATCCAGAGCTCTTCTGCCGGACGGATATCCACAGAGTCTTCCATCTCTTTGTTGAATGTCGTGAGCCGGCGCAGGGAGGACCCGTGTGAGTCCATGGCCCAGAGTTCGCGCGGTTCACCGACCGACCGCCGAACAAATGCTATGGTTGAGCCATTGCCGGCGACACTGAATGCATCAATGGTTTTTGCATCAGCAACCGGAGTGATCGCCTTGGTAGTGATGTTGATGCTGAAGAGCGGTACGTGCCCCTTCACGTCGGCTGTGAAGTAGATGGTTCGTGAGTCGTGTCCCCAGGCAAGACCGGTTACCCAGTTGTCGAACGAACCGCTGAGAATGCTCGTATGTTGCGTTGTACGATCAAAAAGGGCGATGCGGAAACAGTCAGCTTCGTAGTTTGGCGTCGCCTGGGTCAGGTAGGCAATAGACTTGCCGTCCGGTGAATAGACGGGATTGCCGTCAGAGCCTGTGTTGGACACGGTGATGTTTCGCGGCGTCCCGCCGGTCAGGGGCACGATCCAGAGATCTTTGTTCGTGTTTTCGGCTTCGTGGGCGTCATGGTTGGACACGAAACATATCTCTTTGCCGTCCGGGGAAAGCGCGAATCCGCCACCCCCCAGGGAGAAGGCAGGAGCATCAAAGTCACCCGGAGTCAGATCGCGGTATTCTTTTTTTTCAACATCGTAAAGCAGAATGTGCGACCTCCTGCCGTCCTTCCATGAAGTCCAATGACGGTAGAGGAGTGCGTCTGCCATGTGCACTTTGAGAGGTCCATTCTCCCTAACATCGCTGATCGACTTATTGCAGCTGTCTGATGCGCCGCATTCGGGGAACACGTCTGAAGCAAAAACGACCGCGCGTCCATCGGGAGACCAGATCGGATCGTTGACCCCTGCGCTGAAATTGGTAAGCTGTCGGGGTTCGCCTCCATCCCCGGGGATCGACCAGGCCTGTGATCCGTTCTTGCGAGTGGAGAGAAAAAGGATGCTGCGACCGTCCGGAGACCAACGGGGTGCATTGTCCGTTGCAGGATTGTTCGTCATCCGGCGCAGGCCGGTGCCGTCTGCACGGATCACATAAATCTCCGAGTTCCCCGTCCCCTGTGCGAGATTGTCTTCATGGACGACGAAGGCGATCTGTTTGCCATCGGGCGACCAGGATGGATCCAGACCGGCAGCCAGGCGCGTGCTGCCGCTGCCATCAGCATTGATGGTANNAATGGTAAAGGCGCGTTTCTGGGCGATGCCTGGAATTGTAAGGCAGCAGACAAGAAGACACAGTGCAAATCTCCGCATGGGGTACTCCTTGGATTCGTAGATATCATACTAACTTAGCGAAGAGCGCTCTTTTATGCAATTCCTTGAAATTCACATGTTCTCTGCCGATATTATCAGGTTACCATGACAAACGGAACCGTGTCTTCATCAGCCAGCGCCCGGATAAACCTCGGCGCATTTCAACACAATCTCCAGGCCGTGCGGTCCTACATCGGGCCCGGCGTCCGTATCATGGCGGTGATCAAGGCCGATGGCTATGGACACGGCATGCCAGAGCTGGCAAGGGCGGCAGAAGACTTTGGCGTCACCGACTTTGGTGTAGCGCGTGTGCACGAAGGGGTGGAGTTGCGGCTGCACCAGCCGTCTGCTTCAATNNAAAGTGGATACCGGGATGGGGCGTCTGGGCCTTCCGCCCGCTCAAGCCATCCGCGTTGTAGAACATGTCGCACGGTCACATTGGCTCGATCTGGCGGGGGTGTACAGCCATTTTGCGACTTCGGAGGATCCGGATCAGAGATTCGCACGTGAACAGCTTTCCCGGTTTCACGAAGTGCTTGACGCGGCGCGACGATCCGGGATTTCCATCCCGTTGCGTCACATGGCAAATAGCGGCGCGATCATATCCATACAGGAGTCGTCTCTCGATCTGGTACGTCCCGGAATCATGCTGTACGGCTATCCTCCGGGAGCCGGAATGCCTGAGCGTTTCCCGGTCCTGCCGGTGCTCTCGTTGGTTTCGCGAGTCGCATTTGTAAAGACGGTCCCTGCGAACACGAGCATTTCCTACGGCCGTCGATACTACACGCGCAACACCACCCGAATTGCCACGGTGCCGATGGGCTACGCCGATGGGTACCCCAGGATGTTGACGGGCAAAGCAAGTGCCCTCGTGAACGGTGTGCGCTATCCGGTCGTTGGGACGATCTGCATGGACCAGTTGATGCTCGATATTGGATCGGAATCCGCTGTTCGTGCGGGGGATGAAGTAGTGTTGATCGGAGAATCAGGTCCCGAACGCATCACGGCCTGGGATATTGCAGACATCATAGGAAGCATTCCCTACGAGATCACTTGTCTGATCACGAAAAGGGTGCAAAGAGTGTATGTTCCGCACGCTGGTTGAATGCAATCAAATCAGTGCAGGTTGCGTGTTTGGCGGTGAAGTCGTACATTTACCAAATACCATGACAAAGCAATAGTCGAACTTCTTCATCAAGGGACGAAAAACATGAGAGAGAAGCCGGATGTGCCGGGAAGCACCAACGCTTCTCCTTCAATTACTGGAGGATCCACACCATGATGATCCTTGTTGTTGATGATGAGCCGGCCTACAGGAACGTGCTGCGAAGTGTTCTGCAGAATGCCGGATACGATGTTGTTCTGGCGGAGAACGGCGAAGATGGTCTGAAGAAGCTGAAAGAGAGCAAGATCGATCTCGTCATCTCTGATATTTACATGCCGCTGATGGATGGCATCCGTTTCCACAAGGAAGTGCGGGCCCTTCCCGAGTGCGCGACACTGCCATTCCTTTTTGTGTCGGCGTTCGACGACCAACACACGTTGGAGGCAGTAAAAGACCCGCGGTATGATGGGTTTCTTCGCAAGGCCCGCCCGGTCGATGAAATGAAAGAGTGGATATCGTTTCTAACCACGCCTGTCGAAAAGCGCAGCAAGTTCCCCCCGGGGGGGACCCGCTCCCGCCTGAACCAACAACTGCGAGGGGGAAGGTAGTCTCCTTCCCTCCTCGTTTCAGCATTTCGATCTGCTCATAAGGAAGACGCTTCATGTCTGACCACATCCGTACTCCTGCGACGCTTATCACCGGTGCAAACGGAGAAATGGGTCATGGATTGATCGAGCGGCTGGCGAAAGAGGGAAATCAGAATGTCATTGCTATCGACGTGCGGCCGGTGGACGACGAGATCAAAGCGAAATGCGGTGCGATACTGGTCGGCGACATTCTCGATGCGCGATTGATGGAACGACTGGCGAGTGAGTATGAGATCCATACCATCTACCATCTGGCCGCATTGCTCTCCACCCGTGCGGAATTCATGCCCGAGGCCGCCCACAGGGTGAATGTTGAAGGGACGATGTATCTCCTCAAGCTTGCCATCGAGCAATCGCGCTGGCAGGGCGCACCCGTGAAATTCCTGTTCCCGAGTTCGATCGCTGTCTATGGATTACCTTCACTTGAGGTGAAGCGGAAGACCGGGAAAGTCAAAGAGCATGAGTGGAATCAACCGGTGACTATGTACGGCTGTAACAAGCTGTACTGCGAACACCTCGGACGCTACTATACCAAGCACTATCGTCAACTGGCGGCAGACGCGGAGAAGGCGGGTGTGGATTTCCGTGCAATCAGGTTCCCGGGTCTGATCTCTGCGGTCACCGTTCCGAGTGGGGGAACCAGCGACTATGCGCCCGAAATGCTTCATGCCGCGGCACAGGGTAAGAGCTATGCCTGCTTTGTGCGGCAAGATGTCCGTATTCCCTTGATGGCGATGCCTGATGCCATCACAGCGTTGCTGGCCCTTCAGGATGCTCCTCGGGAGGACCTTTCCCATAGCGTCTATAATATCGGCAGCTTCAATCCTTCGGCAGGGGAGATTCGGGCGATCGTGCTCCGCGCATTCCCTGATGCCGACATCCAATTCTCACCTGATGACAAGCGGCAGGCGATTGTCGATTCGTGGCCTGAAGATGTCGATGACTCCGCTGCGCGCGCAGATTGGGGTCTTGCACCCGCCTATGATGAACGCCGTGCGTTCGAAGAATACCTGATTCCTGTCATCCGTAAACGTTACCACACTCACTGAAAGATCGTCTTCTTCAATCGTCCGATGGATCCGACACAACTCGATCCCTTCAAGGCCTACGGTGGAGCCGTTGACCAACGCGTAGGAAGAGGCCGGTGCGTACTACCGTGATCGCGGGCAAATGGAAAATGCAGCAGAGTCGTTTGCCCGCTGCGTTATGCCGGAAACGCATATCCGCATTGCGACAGCACTAACGAAGGTCCTTTCATGGAACAGCAAGGCTCTATTCTTGTCATCGACGACGACATGGACTTCCTCACCGGCATGGTCGTCCTCCTCAGGGGAGAAGGGTACACGGTCTTCACAGCCCCGGATTGCGCTGCTGCCTGGGATGTGCTCGTGGAGAAAAAACCGGAGGTCCTGATTCTGGATTGGAACCTTCCCGGATCGGATGGCCTCAGCCTGCTTCGACAAATGCGTTCTTCTCCGGACCATAAGAACCGCTACACGATCATGGTGACAGCACGCAGTGGCCGTGAGGACCTCGTTCGCGGCATTCATGAAGGAGCCGACGACTACCTGACAAAGCCGTTCGACAACGCGGAGTTGATTGCGCGCATCGGCGTGGGTTTCCGCACACGAAAACTCGAAGGTGAGCTCGCGGAACAAATTCGCAAGGCCACGGTACTCGAGATGGCCGGGACTGTTGCTCATGAAATCGGCAATCCGTTGGCCGCTGCCAAGCTGCTCCAGCAACGTATTGCATCGCGTATTGATCCCACGAACAACCCTGAGCTTGCTCAAGAACTGACTGCGCTTGGTGCCGAACTTCACCGCATCGAGGGCCTCGTTCGGAAGGCCCAATCGCTCGGCCGCGTCCACTCCAAACCCTATGCAGCCGATCTTCAAATCATTGATATCCACGAAGAACCTCCTCATCAATAACTATTTTTCCCGCCCATCGAAAATCCGCCACCCTGCGTGTAGATATGGTGGATCGGGATTGGTCCCACCATATCCTTTATCAGCCACAGGGAGGTTTGCATGGCAACACCTGAAGCGTTGTTTTCCAGCATGGTCCGCTCCGGGCGGACGACCTATTTCGTCGATGTGAAAGTGGCCAAAAACGGCCAAAAGTACCTCACGATTGCGGAAAACGGCCTCGAAGACGGAGACAAGAAATCGCGGGCGACCGTTCGTGTGTTCAAGGAAAGCATCGACCAGTTCAGACAGGCGGTTGACGAGGCTGTAGCTGCGGTAAATAACTAGGAATGTGACCCTTTTGGGTGATGGTGTGCATCCCATGAGCAAAGGACAAACGATGCGTCCAATCGCATGCATACATCACCCTGAGGGCCACATTTATATGGAACACCTGACGCTGGAGACGTTTCGTACCAAGGTCTTTGACTTCGAGGGTAACAAGGACTGGAAATATGCGGGAGAAGTTCCCTGTATCATAGATTTCTATGCGGACTGGTGTGGCCCGTGCAAGACGGTCGCCCCGATTCTTGAGGAGTTATCCAAAGAATATGCGGGGAAGATCAATGTGTACAAGGTTGACACCGAAGACCAGCAGGACCTCGCAGCAATGTTCGGCATCCGGAGCATCCCGTCTTTGCTTTTTGTGCCCCAAAACGGGAAACCACAAATGGCAATGGGCGCTCTGCCAAAGCAGGCATTCAAAGATGCGATTAGAGACATTCTCGGTGTGAACTCGCTGACCCTTGATTGATTTCGCCTTCATTTCTCTGTTCCCTCACTCCCTGATGAGGCAATCGTCGAGGCGCGGAAGGTCGATCTGAAACTGCGCGAATTCGCGCGTCAGTACGAAGGAAAGAACACATTCCAGGAAGATGCCTTCGCCCGGTATCTTGCGGGAGCACTCTATGAATCCGGTGGTGAGCTCAATGATGCGTTCATATCGTACAAGAAGGCGCACGAGGCGTACGGGGAATACGCACGTACATACGGTACGAAGGCGCCATCGTTTCTGGTGAACGATCTTGTCCGGATGGCGAAGCGGTTGTCGTTCACCGATGAGCATGAGAACTACAGCCAGCTCGGGGGTACCGACACCGTGACCACGAGCGGGCGGCAAGGGAGTGTCATTGTCGTCGCGTATGCCGGGCGGGCCCCGATCAAAACTGAGATACGGCCCAGCGTTTCTATTCCGGATAGCGCCGGGGTCATACACACGTTCCAAATTGCGCTCCCGAAATTCACCCCACGGATGCGTGCCGGGCGTGCCTATGATGTTGCGGTGCGGATTTCCGGCGACAGTGTGACGAGGGCTACTGCACAGACCACCGTGGCCGAAGATATTACTGCAATTGCAGACCAATGCCTTGAAGATCGTCTTGGCCTCGTGTACCTCAAGAGTGGGGGGAGGACGCTCCTGAAGTTCCTGGCTGCTGAAACTGCGAAGTCAAAGCTCAAAGAGAAAAGCGAGAACGGACTTGTCAACTTTTTGGGATCTCTTGCCATTGATCTCGCGGTTGGCGCGACTGAACAAGCCGACGTACGATCCTGGCGGACCCTTCCAGCGCAAATTCAGCTGGCTTGATTAGAGCTGGCGGCGGGTTCGTATGAATTCGCAGTCACTGCGACCGACAAGTCCTTTCGCATTCCTTCCGAGCGCGTAGTTGTAAATCCGGGTAAGGTCACGTTTCTCATCGTTGATGACGTCCGCTAACGCGGATTTCCCCACCCCCCTTTTTTTCCCTTTCTCCGGCATTTGTTGGGAACGATACTCCGACCCACTATGTTAACCAAGGTATAGAAACGCACAAAACGCATTTATCGCAAGGCGCGAAGATATCGCGTCCCAGCACTTAACCACACAGTGATCCATGCGGAAAACCATACTCGCTACAGTTGATGTTGCGCGCCTGTTCAACGTCACCGAAACAACCGTGAAGCGTTGGGCGGACGATGGTACCCTGCGCTGCCACAAGACGCCGGGCGGGCACAGAAAATTTCCCATGCGCAACATCGTCGAGTTTGCTGAGCGGAACAAGTTCGAGCCGGTCGGTGTGCTGGTGCTGCCCAAGCAAGATGATCTGGGCGCTTCTATTCAAATGGCTATCCTCGGCAGGGATTTTCCCGCGCTGGTCAAAGCCTTTGTGGAGAAAGCTCTCTCGCCGAATCGAACAGATCTGTATCTGTTTTTCTCCTATCTCTATGAACACCGCATTGCTCTATGGGAAATCTACGACAATGTTCTGTGCCCCGGCATGAGGCAGATAGGCGAGCGCTGGCAACGGGGAGAAATCGGTATCAACCAGGAGCACCGTGCGTCGTACGAGACGCTGGATGCCCTTGCGAGGCTGCAATCGGAAATCTATGTCAAGCCCGACAATGGGAAGTCTGCGGTATTTGCATGTCCGGGAGAAGAGCTGCACGAAATCGGACTTCGTTCGGCTGCCTATATCTTCGAGGCTGAAGGATGGACGACGCACTATATCGGAGCCCGCACACCTACGGATGCGGTGGTTAGTGCAATCCGGGATTCGCATCCATTGGTGCTAGCTCTTTCTGTCACCTACCCGAGTGACCCACAGCGATCTCTCGAAGACCTGCGTCATCTGAGCGCGACAGTGCACGCAATGGGCGTTTCCGCCGTGGTCGGCGGAACCGGGATTCCTCCCGGTACACGCGAGATTTCATCGGTGGATGCCGTGTTGGGTTCTGCCCGTGATATCCTGGACTACCTGGCACTGAAGATGCCCGCAAGTGTGCCATCAGCGGGGCGAGGTGTATGAACGCCGCATCGTCGACCGGCAGAGGAGGAACCGTGATGGAGTTCTTGATGAACAGCGTACGCAGGCTTCTCGACAGGCGGGAATAGACGCAATGGCCGGCTCGAAAAAGCACCGGAGGGTTCTCGTCTGGATGCGGCGGGCGATCCGCGTGGATCATAATGCGGCTCTATGGCACGCCATGCATTCTCGCTCAATAAGCGTTTTTGCCGGTCAACTGAAGAAAGCCTCCACATGAGAATTCTCGTTGCAGGGGGTAGGGGTTTTATCGGCCGTGCGCTCATACGACAGCTGTCGGCACAGGGGAATGAGATCGTTGCGCTCGTCCGCGATGTTGCAGAAGCAACCGGGATGTTCCCACCGGAGGTGACGGTACGTCGCTGGGACGGTATGACCGTTGGTGAATGGCGTCTCTCCCTGGAGGATGTCGATGCAGTAGTCAATCTCTCCGGTGCCCCGATTGGTGGAGGACGGTGGACACCCCGGAGGAAGGCGCTCATTCTGCAAAGCCGGGTGCTCCCCACACGGGCGCTTGTCGAAGCGATGCGGACTTCCATCCACCGTCCGCGGGTACTCATCAATGCATCTGCGGTTGGGTACTATGGCATGTCCGGCGACGATGTTGTGACTGAGGAATCCCCCCCGGGAGATGATTTCCTGGGAACAACATGCCAACAATGGGAGGCGGAAGCATTGTCGGCCGCTCCGCTTGGTGTCAGAGTAGTGCTTCCGCGATTCGGAGTGGTGCTCGCTGAAGGAGGGGGAGCGCTCGATAGGATGCTGTTGCCATTCAGGATGTTCATCGGTGGCCCTCTCGGATCCGGTAACCAGTGGTACCCGTGGGTGCACCGTGATGACGCGATTGCCGTGATACCCTACCTTCTGGATCATCCGGAATGCGAGGGGGGACTCAACGTGGTTTCCCCGGGAAGTGTCAACATGCGCACGTTCGTCGGGGAACTTGGTCGGGCAATCGGGCGACCTTCCTGGATGCCGGTGCCTTCCTTTGTGTTGCGCATGCTTTTCGGTGAGATGTCCGGCATCATACTTCAGGGGCGTCACATCATTCCCGCCCGCCTCCTTGAGGCCGGTTTTCCCTTCAAGTATCCTACTCTTCGTGGAGCTCTGCAAGCTATCCTGGGCTGAGCTTCTGGACTGAGCTTCACTCTTTCCCTTTATTTCCCTATATTATTGGGATAATTTGGGTGTCTTTCACTTCCCTGATCCTCGGTGTCGGACCCCATGTTCTCCGTCTCGTGAACAAGGATGTTACTGCATGCTACCGGAATCGCCTTTTCAGAAACTTACACTCAGTGAATTCTCCTCCGCAACGCCTGAACAGTGGAGAGCGGCCGCCGAGAAGCTCCTCAAAGGTGCCCCGTTTGACAAGAAGATGATTACCCGCACTTATGAAGGGATCGATCTCCAACCCATTTACACGGCGGACAATCCCGGCTCGCCGGCGATCGACCGGGAAATGCCTGGCTCTTCGCCGTTCAGGCGGGGCATCGCCGTCGAGGGCTCTTTTGTCAGACCCTGGCTCGTTGCGCAAGAGATACCTTATCGCACCCCCGCTGAAGCCAATGCTGCCCTCAGAAGCGATCTTGAACGCGGGCAGACCTCGGTGTACCTACCCCTCGATCAGGCAACCCGGTTTGGTCTTGACGCAGACAAGGCTGACCAGTCGGCAGTCGGACGTGATGGGCTGTCGATCTCTTCGATTGCAGACCTGCGCACCGTTCTCTCCGGAATCGACCTGGCGTTGACTCCCTTGCACTTCGAAGCGGATCTGGGTTCGCCTGCAGTGCTCGCTATGTGCATAGCTGTTGCGGAGAAATCGGGTGTCCCGGCCGACCATCTCAATGGCACCATTGCTGCAGATCCCCTTGGAGTTCTTCTTTTGTACGGGAACCTCCCGTTCGGCCTGACCACAGCATTTGACAGAATGCATCTTACGGCGTCGTGGTCGGCGAAGAATGCCCCTACATTGAGGTCGATCGCAGTTCGTTCCAGGGTATGTCATGATGCCGGTGCAGACGCGGTTCAAGAGCTGGCATGCGCCATCGCGTCGGGAGTTGAGTATGTGCGTGCCATGCTGCAGCGAGGGATGATCATTGATGATGCTGCACAGCAGGTTTGGTTCTCGCTCAGTTCCGGGACGCAGTTCTTCATGGAAGTGGCAAAGTTCAGGGCAGCGCGACTACTCTGGGCCACAGCAGTTAATGCATTCGGAGGTTCCGAAGCGGCTCAGAAAATGCACTTGCACGTCCGGACATCAGCATATGCTGTTACCGCAGTAGACCCTTACGTCAACATGCTTCGCACGACAACTGAGGCCATTGCGGGTGGAGTGGGCGGATGTGACAGCATGCACGTCGGCTACTTTGATGAGGCAGTCCGTCTTCCAGACGAATTTTCCCGCCGGATTGCCCGGAACACTCAGATCATCCTCCAAGCGGAGGCCCACCTTCCCAGAGTCATCGATCCGGCCGGTGGGTCATGGTATGTTGAATCATTGACAGACGATATCGCTCAACGGAGCTGGAAGCTCTTTCAGGAAATTGAAGCCGCCGGAGGGATGGGTTCCGCGATTCTCAGGGGTGACATTCAGGAGCGGATCCACCGGGTTGCGACGCAGCGCGCTGATGGAGTTGAGCGCCGCAAGGATCCGATTGTCGGGGTGACTGCGTATGCCAATGCGACCGAAATCCCTCTCGAAGGCCGGGGAGAGGATCTTGCCATGATACAGACGCAGCGGGCAGACGAGGTGCGGGCATACCGTACGCAACGGGACAGTTCCGGCAGTGCCGCGGCAGTTGCACGCATCGCAGTCAGGTTCAAGGAAGACCCCGGTGGTCTCATGGCCGCCTTGATTGATGCAGCACGGCACGAAGCAACAGTCGGCGAATTGATGCGCGCCATTCCGCCGTCCTCCGACGATGAACCGGTGAACGTTACACCGTTGCATTCAACCCGTTTGGCAGCGGGGTTCGAAGCATTGCGTAGTGCGATGGCTTCCGTGGCGCGGAAGAACGGGCACCCGTTGCGGGTCTTTCTTGCAACGATGGGACCTGTTGCACAGCACAAAGCACGTGCTGATTTCGCTGCAGGGTTCTTCGCTGTGGCCGGCTGTGAAGTGATCACGCCGGCCGGTTACCCCACGCCGGAAGAAGCGGCCAGCGCTGCATGCGCCTCCGGATCGGAAATCGTTGTCCTCTGTTCGACAGACGATACCTATCCCGGCCTTGTTGCTCCATTCTGTGCAGCAGTGAAGAACAAACGGAAGGACCTGACGATTGTGCTCGCGGGCTACCCGCAAGAGCACATCGAAGCATTTCGTACCGCAGGGGTGGAAGAATTCATACATATCCGTTCGAATGTGCTGGAGACACTCCGGTCTCTTCTTGAGAAGAAAGGAGTGCGCCCATGAAGCAAATGCCTGATTTTTCGAAGGTGAACCTGATTCTCCGTTCCGGCGACGGGAGCGTCGCATCATGGGCTTCCGCCCTGGAACGCACAACAGGAATGCATGTCGATGACCTGCTCTGGCACACAATCGAACACATCCCCGTCAAGCCGCTCTATACGTCGGAAGATCTGAAGCATCTGGAACATCTCGGCTTCACTGCGGGTATTCCACCGTACCTCCGTGGTCCGTATGCGACGATGTATGTCGTGCAGCCCTGGACCGTCCGCCAGTATGCCGGGTTCTCCACTGCAGAAGAGAGCAATGCCTTTTACCGGCGGAACCTTGCGGCCGGACAGAAGGGGCTCTCGATCGCATTCGACCTGGCAACGCATCGCGGCTACGATTCGGATCATCCCCGGGTCGTCGGTGACGTGGGAAAAGCGGGTGTTGCCGTGGATTCGATTCTGGACATGAAGATCCTGTTCGATGAAATACCGCTGAACAAGATGTCGGTCTCCATGACGATGAATGGTGCGGTGCTGCCGATTATGGCGTTCTATATTGTCGCAGCCGAAGAGCAGGGTGTTTCGCTCGAGCAGCTCTCAGGAACGATTCAGAATGATATTCTCAAAGAGTACATGGTGCGCAACACCTATATTTATCCGCCTGCAGGGTCGATGCGCATCATTGCCGACATCTTCGGCTACACCTCGCAGTATATGCCGAAGTTCAATTGCATCAGCATCTCCGGTTACCACATGCAGGAAGCCGGTGCGACGGCGGATCTGGAAATGGCCTATACGCTGGCGGATGGTCTGGAGTACGTGCGCACGGGTTTGAAGGCGGGGATTGACATCGACGCATTTGCACCGCGTTTGTCGTTCTTCTGGGCGATCGGCATGAACTATTTCATGGAAATCGCCAAGCTGCGTGGTGCCCGCATGATCTGGGCAAAGCTGATCAAGCAGTTTCATCCACGGGATCAGAAGTCCATGGCGCTGCGGACACATTCGCAGACCTCCGGGTGGAGTCTTACGGAGCAGGACCCGTTCAACAACGTCATCAGGACGTGCGTTGAAGCGATGGCGGCAGCACTAGGCCACACACAGTCGCTTCATACCAATTCTCTTGATGAAGCGATCGCGCTGCCGACCGATTTCTCGGCCCGCATCGCGCGCAACACGCAGCTCTATTTGCAGGAAGAGACCGGAATCTGCCGGGTGATCGATCCGTGGGGTGGGTCATACTTCGTTGAGGCTCTGACGGATCTGTTAATGCGGCGCGCCTGGGAGCACATTCAAGAGATCGAAGGTCTGGGCGGGATGGCCAAAGCCATCGAGACCGGTTTGCCCAAGATGCGTATCGAAGAGGCGGCGGCCCGGCGGCAGGCCCATATCGACTCCGGCAGTGAATCGATCGTTGGTGTCAACAGGTACCGCCTGGCGAAAGAAGACCCGATCGCAATTCTCGAAGTTGACAACAGTGCTGTACGCGAAGCGCAGATTGCCCGATTGACGCAGCTCCGTTCCGGTCGGGATGAAGAACGGGTACAGGCAGCGCTGCAGGCTATTACGCGGAGTGCAGAATCGGGTCGGGGAAATCTTCTTGTGTTGGCAATCGAAGCCGCGCGAGCCCGGGCGAGCCTTGGCGAGATTTCGCTGGCCATGGAAAACGTCTGGGGTCGTCACACCGCGGTCATTCGCACGATTAGCGGTGTGTATTCCCGGGAGTTTGCCGTGAAAGATGAAGTCAGCACCGTCCGTGCTCTGTCGGATGCGTTCGCGAAAAGCGAAGGGCGGCGTCCTCGTATCCTGGTGGCAAAGATGGGCCAGGATGGACACGACCGCGGAGCAAAGGTGATTGCCACCGCATTTGCCGATCTCGGTTTTGACGTCGACGTCGGTCCGCTCTTCCAGACGCCCGAAGAGACTGCCCGTCAGGCAGTGGAGAACGACGTCCATGTTGTGGGCATGAGCTCTCTTGCAGGCGGCCATAAGACGTTGCTGCCGGCGTTGGTGGGTGAATTGAAAAAACTCGGGCGGGAGGATATTCTCGTTGTTGTCGGGGGTGTCATACCTGCGCAGGACTATGATTTCCTGCGGGCGCACGGGGCGACATCGATTTTTGGCCCCGGCACGGTAATTCCTGTTGCGGCAAAAAAGATGCTGGAAGAACTGCAACGGAGAGTCGGATAGCATGGAGATGCAAGGGCGGACACCGGAGTGGGTCCCGCGGAAAGGTGGGGGGACGTACGCTACCACTGTGCGTGACGGTGTGGAAGGTGGTCATGATGGCATGCCCGACGGCCCGAGCGGGCAGGGAGTACCGGAATCGGGTGGTGTCAGACGGCGCATGCTCAGCATCGATGAGTACGTTGAAGGGGTGCGTTCGGGCGATCGTGCTATCCTCGGGCGCGCGATTACGCTTATCGAGAGTAACGCCCCCGCCCATGTATCGCTCGCCCAGGAAGTGCTCACGCAGCTGCTCCCCTCAACCGGTCACTCCTTGCGTGTAGGAATTACCGGTGTCCCCGGTGTCGGCAAAAGCACATTTATTGAAGCGCTTGGATGTCAGCTTACGGCCTCAGGCCATCGTGTCGCGGTGCTTACGATCGATCCCAGCAGCAGCGTCACGCGCGGAAGCGTATTGGGAGACAAGACCCGCATGGAGCGGCTTGCGCGGGATCCTCAGTGTTTCATCCGCCCTTCTCCCTCCGGAGGAACACTCGGCGGGGTTACACGAAAGACCCGCGAATCCATTCTCGTGTGCGAAGCAGCCGGATTTGATGTCATCCTTGTGGAGACCGTCGGCGTCGGTCAGAGCGAAATTGTGGTGCGGTCAATGGTCGATTTCTTTCTCCTGTTGCTCATTACCGGTGCCGGAGATGAACTACAGGGAATCAAGAAGGGTGTCATGGAGCTGGCTGATGCGGTGGTCATCAACAAAGCCGACGGGGAAAACCGGGTTCGTGCCGAGGTCTTGCGTGCCGACACTGCACGCGTACTGCACTATTTCGCTCCGGCGACGGAGGGTTGGATTTCTCCCGTGTTGACCTGCTCAGCGCTTGATGGCGACGGCATTGCCGGTGTGTGGAACGCCGCGGAGGACTTCCGGTCTTCCGCAACACAGCGCGGCGTTCTTCAACAGCGACGGAATCTGCAGATGCTGGATTGGATGCATAGCATGATTGATGAGCGTCTCCGCTCTCATTTTGCCACTGACCTAGACGTCCTGCAGTTGCTTCCGGACATCGAGCGCGCTGTGAAGGCCGGGTCGATCACCGTCGCCCATGCAGCGGAACAGCTGCTCTCGACCTACGAACGACGACATCAACGGACATCCTCATGACGCCAACGCACATTGAACACATCGGTATTGCCGTAAAGAACATTCAGGAATCCTTGCCCATCTTCGAACGCCTGCTCGGCACAACATGTTATGCCGTGGAAGAGGTTGCGGAACAAAAAGTGAAAACCGCATTCTTCAAAGTCGGGCAGACTAAAATCGAACTCCTCGAGCCGACGGCGCCTGAAAGCCCGATCGCAAAATTCATCGAGAAAAAGGGGGAGGGGATCCATCATCTGGCCTTTGCAGTACCGGACCTGCCTGCAAGTTTGGCGGAACTGCGGAATGCCGGAACCCAGCTCATCGATGCACGGCCGCGCGCCGGGGCCGAAGGGCTCCAGATCGCATTCCTGCACCCCAAGTCCACGAACAGCGTATTGGTCGAACTCTGCTCCGCCCACTGAGGCGAGCTCCATCCACAGGAACTCAGCGTATGTCCACGGTTCAAGAGAAACTCCGGCAGTTGAAAGAGAAGAACGCGCATGCCGTTCTGGGCGGCGGTGTGGAGAAGATTGAAGCACAGCACAAAGCGGGCAAGATGACGGCGCACGAACGCCTGCATCTCCTGTTTGACAACGGATTCTACGATGAACTCTTCCGGCTGCTCCAGCACAATTCCACCTCGTTCGGGATGGCCGGGCGCGACCTGCCGGCAGATGGTGTTGTTACCGGACTGGGAGCCATCAAAGGGCGGCTTGTGTATGCAGCATCACAGGATTTCACCGTGATGGGGGGAAGTGTGGGGTTGATGCACGCGTGGAAGATCTGTGAGATTATGGATATGGCCCTGAAGGCCGGGGCTCCCTATATTGCAATCAACGACAGCGGCGGGGCGAGAATCCAGGAAGCCGTTGATTCGCTTCAGGGATATGGCAGGATTTTCTATCACAATACGCTCCTCTCCGGCGTCGTACCGCAAATCTCTATTATTGCCGGACCCTGTGCCGGCGGTGCTGCGTACTCTCCGGCCCTGACGGATTTCATCATCATGGTCAAAGGCATTGGACAGATGTTCATTGCCGGGCCGGAAGTAATCCGTGAAGCGACAGGTGAATCGATCACCGCCGAGGAGCTTGGCGGCGCGGATGCACAGACGGCACAAAGCGGAAATGTTCACTTCATCGCTCGTGACGATGCGGACGCAATCGAGATTGCGCAACGCCTGCTGAGTTATCTCCCGAACAATAACACCGAGGATCCGCCGTCGCTGCACTCGGGTGAACTGACCATTATCGAAGATGAAGCATTGAACAGAGTTGTTCCGGATGATCCGCGGGATCCCTACAACATGTTTGATGTTCTGCACAAAATCTTCGATCCGGATACGCTGTTCGAAGTGCACAGCCATTACGCAAACAATATCATCGTGTGCTTCGCGCGGCTCAACGGACGGGTTGTCGGAGTAGTGGCGAACCAGCCGGCGGTGAAGTTTGGTGCGATCGACATCAACGCCTCCGACAAAGCGTCACGCTTCATCCGGTTCTGCAATGCGTTCAATATTCCGCTCATCCAGTTTGTGGATGTGCCGGGATTCCTGCCCGGTGTAGAGCAGGAGTTCGGAGGTATNNTCATCCGGCATGGTGCCAAAATGCTCTTTTCTTTCTCTGCCTCCACAGTGCCGAAGATCACGGTGGTCGTACGCAAAGCGTATGGGGGCGCCTATCTGGCCATGTGCGCCAAGGCGCTGGGGGCCGATCGCGTGGCCGCGTGGCCGACCGCGGAAATCGCCGTGATGGGAGCTGAAGGCGCGGTGAATGTGCTCTACCGGAACGATATCAAGAACTCCCCCGATCCCAAAGCCAGCCGCGCGAGCCTCATTGAGAAGTACAAAGAAGAATTCTCCACGCCGTACCAGGCCGCCAAACGCGGAATGGTGGATGCGGTGATTGAGCCGAAGGCCACCCGCGCGTATCTTTCTGTTGCACTGGAATCTCTTCGTAACAAGCGTGACCTGCGTCCACAAAAAAAACACGGACTGATTCCACTCTAATACTCCGAGGAATACACAGTGGACAACTCTTCTCAAAGTCTACAACTTCTCGTCATCGGCATGTCGGTGACGCTGGTGGTGCTCAGCGCGGCTGGCTTTCTCATCATCCGCCGCGTCAAGGGCCATGCCGAAAAGGTTGAAACGCATCAGGGGGATGCCGATCTGAACGATGAAGTGATTGCCGTGCTTGCGGCGGCAGCGAACGTCATGCTGAAACGTCCGGTGTCGGTCAGGCGCGTGCGTTTCCTTGTGCCCGCACCGGAGCCGGCCTGGGCTGTCACAGGACGACTCAATATCATGGCATCTCATGCAATCTCAAGAAGGAAATCGCAGTCATGAAAAAGCTCATGATAACCGTGAACGGAAAGCGCTATGAAGTCGATGTGGAAATTGTGCAGGATGATGATCTGATCGAGCCCCAATCGGCGTTCCGCCCACCGGTACGCACGGTTGATACTTACGTGACCCCACCGACTGTGCCGATGCCTGTCGCGTCTACCGGTTCTTCCAAAGGGAAAGGAGCCGGTGCGGACACGAAATCACTCACGTCACCAATCAACGGAGTTGTTCTGGAGATACCCGTGAAAGAGGGTGATGCCGTGAAACAGAATGACGTGCTGTTTGTCCTCGAAGCGATGAAAATGAAGACCAATATTTCGTCGCCACAGAATGGAAAGATCAAAGCAATCAAAGTGAAGACGGGAGACAAAATCGAGGCAGGTCAGGTCCTCCTCTCTTTCGAATAGGCGCCGGATCATGACCGAACACCTCCAGAAGTTCGTGGTCGGGATAGGCATAGCAGCCGACGTGTTGCTGGCGATTCTTGGATAAGCGTACACAAGAGGAGATCAAGTGAATTTACTGGAAGCTATTTTTCTGGGAATCCTGCAGGGCTTGACCGAATTCCTCCCGATCAGCAGCACCGCGCATCTTACCATTGCCGGAAAGGTCCTCGGCCTTGTCAGTCAGGAGCACCCCGAGGCATGGACGGCATTCATTGCGGTAATGCAGCTCGGAACACTTGCCGCCGTTCTTTTCTATTTCCGTCGCGATATTGTGACGATGAGTGTTTCGGTGTTCCGCGACCTGGGGCAACGCTTGGGGGGAAAATGGTCCGCGCCGGCTTCCCCGGAAACGCGGCTTGCGTGGCTTATTGCTCTGGGCACGCTGCCCGTTTCTGTGATAGGATTTCTTTTCCGGCATCAGATTGAGGGTGCCCTGACGAAGAGCCTCCTTGTTATTGTTGCAAGTCTGGTGGGCCTCGCTGCACTTCTTTGGTTGGCGGAGAAGGTTGCGCGGCATGCGCGCGAGATCCATCAATTGCACTGGATCGATGCCCTCGTGATCGGGTTCGGGCAGGCATGTGCTCTGATCCCGGGATCATCACGTTCCGGCACCACAATCACTGCCGGTCTCTTTCTCGGACTGAAACGGGAATCCGCAGCCCGGTTTTCATTTCTCCTGAGCATACCTGCCGTGCTTGCCAGCGGTGTGTTTGAACTTCTGAAGATCTACGAGATGTCGCACGCCGGAACAGATATCTTCCAGCTCGGCATGACAAATCTTGTCGTTTCAACTCTTGTGGCCGCAATTTCCGGTTATGCCGCCATTGCCTGGTTGCTCCGCTATTTGATGAAGAACACCACGATGGTGTTCGTCGCGTACCGCCTGGTACTGGGTCTCGTGCTCACGGCGCTTTTGATGTTTAACGTCCTCCAGCCCTGATCCCTCGCCTGCTGAGTGTTGCCGGACATCGGTAACACTCAGCCAGGAAGTGACATGGGACACATCCTCGCGGCTCCTGTTTGCGTAGATTGTTCTGCGCACCTTCCCAACCAACGCGCCAGTCCTGCCAACAAGAGAATGGTTCATCTATGACACCGCGTGAGACGTATCACCAGGCGAAAATTGAACATTTTATCCGAAGAGCCTCTGAATTTGTCCGCATGGGACGCTATTCGCAGGCCCGGAACACCGTCGACGCGATTCTGGCATTGGATGCATCAAACGGCGATGGCCAGGCGTTGCGCTCGCAGATTGAGATGACACTTGAGGAGCTGACCCATCGGCATAACGGGAACGGCAATGGCAACGGCCACGGAAATGGTCACACGAGGAGGGGTGAGCTTGTTCTGTGTGTAGACCAGGACGAACGGGTGCTCACGGGCCTTGGCACGACCCTCCGCCGTCACGGGTACCACAGCATGGGTGCAGCGAGCTACGATGAAGCGACCGAAGTTCTTGCGGCTCTTGTACCGGATGTTGTGGTTTCGGAAGTGAACTTTGAGGCCGGACCGCGCGGATTCGATCTCTTTTTGTGGATGCGCAGCGATCCCTCGTACAAGGAAATCCCATTTCTCTTTCATGCGACCCGCATAGACCGGGAAATCCTCATTGCCGGCAAGCGTTTTGGCGTCGATGATTTCATCGTGAAACCGGCCGACGGCGAGGTGATCGCAGCGGCGGTTGCGCAGACCTTATTGCGCCGGAAGCGTGTGACGGCGGAATGATGCCCTTTTTCCGATCTTGCATTTCCTCGGTGTTCTTCTTATGTTAGCCCGGTGAGGCTTTCCCACCACCGCATGCCGATATTCTATCTCGGTCGATCCTTCCACGGTGCATGATGCCACGACCTCATGCTGTCGTGCTTGTCAGCGGGGGCATGGATAGTTGTGTAACGGCGGCAATTGCCGGACGTGACTACGACTGTGCATTTCTCCATCTGAACTATGGCCAGCGCACGGAGCAACGCGAACTCCGGGCGTTCCGCGAGATCGCCGCTCATTTCAAGGCCACGCAATCGCTGGTGGTCTCGATGGAACACTTCACGGCAATAGGAGGATCGAGTCTCACAGACCGGACGATGCCGGTTACTCCGGCCGATCTGCACGCAACGGGCATCCCGACGTCGTATATACCCTTCCGGAACGCGAACCTTCTTGCTGTGGCTGTCAGCTGGGCTGAGGTTCTCCATGCCGAAGCGGTGTTTATCGGTGCCGTGGAAGAAGATTCGTCCGGGTACCCTGACTGCCGCCGGAGTTTCTACGATGCATACAATGCAGTCATCCGTGAGGGGACAAAGCCCGACACGCACATTCGCATTGTCACACCGCTCATTGATCTCACCAAGGCGGAAATCGTTCACAGGGGAGTCGAACTCCGCGCGCCGTTACAGTTGACATGGTCATGCTATCAACGGGAAGATGTTGCCTGCGGTACATGCGACAGTTGTGCACTCCGCCTGCGCGGTTTCCAGAATGCCGGAGTCGCCGACCCCATTATGTACGCCGTTCAGCCTGACTATCGCATCTGACAGGAGGTGTTATGGAACAATTCAAATCAAGCATGTACAAACTGATTGTGGAGACTTCCAGCAATCTTCCTCCTGATGTGCGGCGGGCGATACTTGCCGCACGCGAGCGAGAGACGCCCGCGACGCAGTCGATGCTCGCGCTGGAGACCATTGCCTTGAACGTAGACCTGGCGTGCGACGGTGAAGCCCCGATCTGCCAGGATACCGGCATGCCGACCTTCGAGATCATGACGCCCATTGGTGCAAACCAGATGCGCATGGAGGCGGACATCCGCGAGGCAATCGCCGAAGCCACCAAACAGGGAAAGCTCCGCCCCAACGCCGTGGATTCGTTGACGGGAAAGAACAGCGGCAACAACCTCGGCGAAGGATGCCCGGTTATGCATTTCCATCAATGGGAAAAAGACGACATCGAAGTGCGCCTGTTGCTTAAAGGCGGCGGGTGCGAGAACAAGAATATACAGTACTCCGTGCCGTGTGAATTACCTCAGCTGGGGCGAGCAGACCGGAACCTCGATGGTGTGAGGAAGTGCATCCTCCATGCGGTGTGGCAGGCACAGGGTCATGGGTGTAGCGTCGGTGCGATCGGCGTTGCGATAGGCGGCGACAGAACGTCAGGGTACCAGTGTGCCAAAGCACAGCTCTTCCGCTCGCTCGACGACATAAACCCGGCGCCGGAACTGGCGAAGCTCGAACAGTACATTCTCGAACATGCAAATGATCTCGGGATCGGCACCATGGGCTTCGGCGGACAGGCGACATTGATCGGATGCAAGATCGGCGCACAGCACAGGTTACCCGCGAGCTTCTTCGTGTCTGTTGCCTATGATTGCTGGGCCTTCCGCCGTCTTGGGGCGATTATCGACAGCAGGACCGGCGCGCTCGTCCGCTGGCTCTACAAAGATGAGACCCCGGCCATCAAGATGGCACGTGGCGCCGGCATACCGTTGACCGGCCGGGAAATCCGATTGACATTTCCCGTGTCTGAAGAACAGATACGCATGCTGAAGATGGGTGATGTGGTTCTGTTGAATGGCCCCATGCATACCGGGCGTGACAGCTTGCACCACTATCTCATGACACACGATTCCCCGGTGGATTTGAACGGTGGTGCGATTTATCATTGCGGCCCGGTGGCGCTGAAGAAGGGTGAAAAGTGGTTCTTGAATGCAGCCGGTCCGACCACGAGCGGCCGCGAAGAACCGTATCAGGCTGATATTCTCCGGAAGTTCCGCGTGCGTGCGGTCATCGGCAAAGGCGGCATGGGTGCGAAGACGCTCGCAGCATTGAAAGAGGTCGGGGCAGCGTACCTGAACGCCATCGGCGGTGCGGCGCAATACTACACCCAGTGCATCACAGATGTGCGGGGTGTGGATTTTCTGGAATTCGGCATTCCCGAAGCGATGTGGCACATCACGGTGAAGGACTTCCCCGCGATCGTCACAATGGATGCCCACGGGAACAGCCTCCACGCAGACGTCGAACAGCGTTCGGCAAACGAACTCGCGAAATTTGCGGAGCCCGTGAAACTATGAAACGCCAGATTGCCTTCAACACCGTTCCGGAGATCCGGTCCATCCAGGATCTTGTCCTCCGTTCTGCACGCATTTACGGACACAAACAGGCACTGGAGGATCTCAAGGAGACGCCGATCCGACGGCTCACGCATGAGGAAATCGTGTCACAAGTCCTTCGCTTTGGCGCTGCGCTCCGTGACCTCGATCTGCCGGAGAGGAGTCATGTCGCCATCATCAGCGAAAACCGCGTGCAGTGGAGTCTCAGCTATCTTACGCTGATGTGCTTCAACTACGTGGTAGTGCCGATCGACCGCAACCTGGGGGTCAACGACATCCTGAATATTTTGCACGAGTCGGATGCTGTTGCAGTGATCTACTCTGAGGCCTTTGAGCCCATGCTCAGCGAACGTCGCATGTCCATGAAGAAGTTGAAAGTGTATATCAATATGGACCGTCCGGCGGAGTCTGACGGCACATTGTCGATGATGGAATTGATCGAGCAGAGTCCGGGGCGCAAAGTGGATGATCTGCCGCGTATCGTGCCGGAGGAACTGGCGGAAATCATCTTTACCTCCGGCTCTCTCGGCCGTGCCAAGGCGGTGATGTTGAGCCAGGGCAATCTGGCAGCCAACCTCATGAGCATGGTACGGATGGTGATGATTTACCCGGAGGATCGTTTCTTGTCGGTGCTTCCAATGCACCATAAATACGAATGTACCTGCGGCATGCTTTGCCCTCTCTACGCAGGCGCGTCGGTATTTTACGCGAAATCGTTGAAGACGGTTGTGGATGACCTGCAAGCGTCGCGTGCGACGATGCTGCTCGCCGTTCCCTTGTTGTACGACAAGATGTTCAAACGGATCTACAAGTCGATCAAGGAAAAGCGCCTGACATCCATGGTGATCGGGCCACTGATTAGAGCCAGCAATTTCATGGAGTGGATCGGGTGGAAGAGCTGCAAGCGGCAGGTATTCAAAGAGATCCATGAGCGCTTTGGAGGGCACATCCGCCTGTTCATCGCCGGTGGTGCTGCGGTGGACCCGATGGTGGCAAAAGGATTGCGGGAATTCGGGTTCACGTTTCTGCAGGGTTACGGGTTGACGGAGACTTCTCCGATTCTTGCGTTGAACCATCCGCTCAAGTTCAAGGATGAAGCGGCCGGTCTTCCGTTGCCCGGTGTGACGCTCAAGATAAACGCCCCAAACATCGAAGGGGTGGGTGAGGTCTGGGCGAAGGGAGCCAATGTCATGTTGGGGTATTATAAGAACGAGCAGGCTACGCGTGATGCTCGTGAAGGAGAATGGTTCAAGACCGGCGATCTCGGATACCGGGATGAAGACGGATTTCTGCATATCAGCGGCCGCATGAAGAACGTTATCATCTCCCGCCGTGGCGAGAATGTGTATCCGGAAGAAATCGAGGACCTGATTAACCGGAGCCCGTACGTATTGGAATCGATGGTATTCGGCGAACCGGACGAAAAGCATGACGAGATTATTGGGATACAGGTTGTTCCCGATGCAGAGGCTTTTATCGAGCTCGCGGAGACGCGGGGGATTCAGATTACCGATGAGCTGATGAAGGAAGTGATTGGCAGTGAAGTGGCAAAAGTGAACAAGGAACTTCCGGGGTTCAAACAGATCCGGAAGTTCCATCTCCGGGAAAACGAATTTGAGAAGACAACAACTTTGAAGGTGAAACGTTACCTCGTCAAGAAAGTCCCGTGAGATGACGGTTGGGGGGTGGACAGATGTACAAATGTACACTTGATGAATGAACATGGGCTCTAGTGATTCCTCTCTGATTGGTCATTTTGGCCATTTTCCTGCTTCCCTGCCATGGCGTGATATTTGCGCGGTGTTGTAGAGAGGAGAGTATGAAGGGAGCGTGCTTTTACCACATGTGGAGCAGATCGCATGACAAGTAACGGCGTTGTGAGCGGGGCAGGCCAGGCCATAGCGGCAGTGCCGATGGAGAGAGTGACGGAGCATGCACCAGCCAAAACGGTCAAGGCCCAGATCCCGGACGAGCGGGAGACCTCTCCGCGCGTGAATGAACCCGCGCGTCAGCTTCCTGTGCAGGTTTACAATAGTCACGGTGAAGTTGTCCCCAGTCCCTCCTCGCCCCAAACAGACCTCACAGCTTGAGGTCCGGAAGAACATCATCAGCGGCGGCCCCGGAAAGGCCGCCGCTCGTGTTACATGGGGGATAGGAATTTGACATTCCACGTTGATTTCTTTATCTTTTGACACCGTTGTTTGACGCCTGTAGTTCGTCTCACGAAGAATCTCACCCTCTGGTTTCCGGAGACCTCGTTTCATGCTCACCGAATTCGGTCGTGTGTTCATTTTCATCCTCATCGGTGTGGTGTTTGTAGCCATCGGGATGGTGTTTGCATGGTTGCTTCGTCCGCACCGTCCGTATCCGAGCAAACGCACAACGTACGAATGCGGCGAAAGCCCTGTTGGCGATACCCGCATGAGGTTCAACATCCGTTTCTACGTCATTGCGTTGATTTTCATCGTGTTCGACGTGGAAGTGGTCTTCCTCTTTCCCTGGGCGCTTGTGTATAAGTCCCTCGGATGGTTTGCGTTCTTCGAGATGATTGTGTTCCTCGCAATCCTCCTTGCGGGTTATGCGTATGTGTGGCGGAAGGGTGATCTGGAGTGGGACAAACCCGCGCCACGCATCCCGCGGTATGAACGCGGGGTAGGAGTCCGCGAGGCACCGCTCACTAAAGAAGAACTTGCCGTCTGACAGGAATGCCATGGGACTGCTCGACCAACGCTTCGACAACAGCAACATCATCATCACCTCGACGGACAGCCTGCTCAACTGGGCGCGTCTTTCTTCCATCTGGCCCATTCAGTTCGGTCTTGCATGTTGCGCCATCGAAATGATGGCGACCGGTGCATCGCACTACGATCTGGATCGATTCGGCACGTTCTTCCGTGCTTCCCCCCGGCAGGCCGACGCGATGATCGTCGCGGGTACCGTGACACTCAAAATGGCATCACGGATCAAGGTGCTGTACGATCAGATGGCAGAGCCGCGGTATGTGATCTCCATGGGCAGCTGCTCCAACTGTGGCGGTCCGTATTGGGAACATGGCTACCACGTGCTGAAGGGGGTCGACCGGGTGATCCCTGTGGATGTGTTCATTCCCGGATGTCCTCCCCGCCCTGAGGCCCTCCTTGAGGGCTTGCTCAAGCTTCAGGAGAAAATCCGAGGCGAAAGTCTGGCAAAGAAAAGGCCGTCCTGATTGCTCACCCTCTGACTACCGACAAAGAACCCGCATGATACCTCAAGAAATCCACGACACCCTGAAAGGCACCTTCGGTGAGGCCATCCTGGAATCGAAGTTGGATGGCGTGCTGGATCCCTGGATCAAGGTCGCACCCGACAAGGTCAGGGATATTGCCAAGTTCCTCCGCGACGACGAGCGGATGCATTTTGATTCACTGATGCTGCTGAGTGGCATGGACTACACCAAAGGACAACTGGGTGTCGTCTACCATCTTCACTCGATGAAGTGGAACCACAAAATCGTGCTGAAAGTGGAAGTTCCGGCGGACCAGGCCCACGTGCAGTCGGTCGAGGCCATCTGGAAAACGGCCAACTGGCACGAGCGCGAAGCGTTCGACATGTACGGCGTGTTGTTCGACGGCCACCCCGATCTGCGACGCATTCTGATGCCTGATGACTGGGAAGGATTTCCGCTTCGCAAGGACTACCAGGTTCCAGAGTTCTACAATGGCATGAAAGTACCGTACTAATGGACGTCACCGTTTCAGTACACAAGGAAGGCGTTGTCGCGGATGTCGACGCAGGTCGCAAGCCGGTGACCATTCCCGGACTTGGGCGCGCGCTCGGGGCGGAAGAAATGGTCATCAACATGGGACCGCAGCATCCTTCCACCCATGGCGTTCTGCGACTGGAACTCGTTGTGGACGGCGAGATCGTCGTGGATGTTGTTCCACACATCGGCTACCTGCACCGGTGCTTCGAGAAGCATTGCGAGCGCATGAGCAACTACCAGCAGGTGGTGCCGTACGTTGATCGGCTCGACTATGTCGCCGCGATGAGCAATGAGTTCGGTTACGCGATTGCCGTGGAGAAGCTTTTGAAAATTCAGGTGCCGGAGCGGGTCGAGTACATCCGCGTGATCATGGCGGAGTTTTCCCGCATTGTCAGCCACCTGATCGCTCTTGGCACATACGGTCTCGACATGGGGGCCTTCACGCCGTTCCTGTATTGCATGCGCGATCGGGAGCATGTCCTCGATATCATCGAAGAGACTTGCGGTGCACGTCTGCTCTACAATTACATGTGGGTCGGCGGGCTCTCTCATGATGTCAAGCCCAATTTCCAGGAAAAGACCCGTGCTTTCTGCACGTACTTCCGGCCAAAGATCGCCGAACTGAACGAAC
This sequence comes from Ignavibacteriota bacterium, assembly GCA_003162215.1. Taxonomy (GTDB): domain Bacteria; phylum Bacteroidota; class Ignavibacteria; order UBA10030; family UBA6906; genus Fen-1255. The sequence continues at coordinate 33 of PMMO01000040.1, read as the reverse complement.
TGCTGTCCTATAACAAGATCTTTATTGAACGTA
>PMMO01000056.1 GCA_003162215.1 Ignavibacteriota bacterium | reverse complement strand
ACGAGCACGGTTCCGACGACGTCATAACCGTATCGGCTGATCAATAAGGATCTCCTTCACTCCGGACGGAGAAAAGCAAGAATTCAACATAAAACGTACGGAAAAAGGAGCTCAAAATCAACGTACGTGAAACTCGATCCTGCGGTTCCTCGCGCGTCCATCCGCAGTCGTATTCGGGGCCACGGGGTCGCGGACTCCCATGCCGACCGTGAGTATGCGCGTCGCGGCGATCCCCTTTCGTGCGAGCCATGTGCTGACCGCATCGGCCCGGCGGAGCGACAGACGCTGGTTGCTTCTCTGATCACCGACATTGTCCGTGTAGCCTGCAATTTCGATCCGGATTTGCGGGTTGCTCGTAAGTGCGAAAAAAGCGCGCTCCAGAACGGCGTCCGACCTGGGGGTGAGAACAGCACTCCCCGTTTCAAAATTGACTCCGCTTAGCACAACCGATTTCCCCTTCTCCAGCACCATCGGGTAGTCATCGCGCGGATCAAGCGGGTTGGTNNCCGTCCGTGTCCTGGTTGAGGGGGTCGGTGTGATACTTGTGGACTTCATCCCCGTCGGTCAGCCCGTCACCGTCGGTATCCGGGTGCAGGGGATCGGTGTGATAGATCTTCACTTCTTCCCAGTCAGTCAGTCCGTCGCCGTCCGTATCCACCTTCAACGGGTCGGTGTGGTACTTCAGGACTTCTTCGCCATCCGACAACCCGTCACCGTCCGTGTCAGGTTTCAGGGGATCGGTGTGATACTTGAACACCTCGTCCCCATCGGAAAGCCCGTCGCCGTCTGTGTCGAACTTCGTCGGGTCGGTGTGATACTTGTGGACCTCTTCGCCGTCGGTGAGCCCGTCACCATCCGTGTCCGGGTTGAGGGGATTCGTATGGTACCGTTTTACTTCTTCGCCGTCCGTCAGACCGTCCCCGTCCGTGTCCGGGTTGTTGGGATCCGTCCCGTAGCGGCGCTCCTCGGCGTTGGTCAGGCCGTCGTTGTCGTCATCGTCATCGTCGCTGGAATTGAGGTAGAATGTCAGCCCGATCTTCGCGGTCGCAAAACCCTTGATTGGGCTCGTCGGCCGAGCGTCCACCGACTTGTTGAACACGTGGAACCCCGCGCTGACGTCCAGAGCCACCCTGTTCGATGTGAACGCCTCAAATCCCAACCCCAGGGGAACGATCCCGGATGCGCGCCACAACCCGTCGACAGGATACACCACCGGCGCTCCTGCGTACCCCGTTCTCCGGTAGAGGAACATCCCCGCGCCGACGTACAGATACGGGTTAAAAGTCCCCTTCGGGAAGAAATCCACGTACAGGAGAAGGGAGACGGGAATGCCGTCGATCCTCATGTAGTCATGCAGCGTACCGGGTCCGAAATCCTTGCTGTTGAACGTCTTCAGCACCTCATATCCGCCGGCGAGTCCGACACCAACGTACTTCGAGAATCCGAAACGGACAACAGCCTGACCCCCGGTGCCGGTTTTCAAATTGCCGTAATCCGCCACCCAGTAGTTCACCCCACCCTGAACCCCAAATGACCAGCGACCCATGAGGTGTTGAGCGTGCGCGGTCCCGCAAGCAAAATACATGCAGCAGGCGGCGGAAATGCAAACCAGCCAAAAGCTTCTCACCGGCGATATCCTTTTCATACGTGTGCGAGTTGTTGGAACCATAGAACCAACCTGAAACTACCTGGGTTACAGAGAGGGAGAAGAAAGGGAACAGCATCGGAATTCTCTCAAAGATAGGGAAAGGAGGGCTGAAAAACCACACTAAACGAAAGGGCCGATCGTCCCGTTTTTGATCGAAATTGGCCGGAGAAAATCAGGCCGTTGCCAATTTCGCCCGATTTGGGCAGTATGCCTGATCTTCCTGGTATTGCCCCGTCGCTTGACGGCAAAACAGCAGCGCACTACCACATCGGTTGGGTCGAAGGGGGGTCGGGTAATTCTGGGGAAGCTACTGAGCCCTATTTTTCGGCGGCGTATAACGATCGGATCTCCGCCTGGCTCAGTGGACGGTCGTAGATGCGAACGTCATCAATCACTCCTCTCCAGACGAAATTCAGGCCCTCCGGCCAATATGCCCCGATCGCCGGGGAGGCAAGGGGCGGGCCGCCATAGAGAGCAAGGTCTGGAATTGGCGTCTCGCTCTTCCGCTCGCCGTTGATCCAGAGTTGGAGACACTTCCCCCGCTGATACACTCCCACGAGGAAAACAAACTTCCNNTTCTCCCATCCGCGTGCCAGTATACACCGCCATGCCGCGCTGAGAAATGTCGCTTGCGCGAACCCACGCACAGACCGTGACGCCGGACGCAGAGGGATTGAACAGGACATCCGGAATTTGAATATACGTGGCGGCACCATCAAAGAGGTAGGCGCTGTTTGCGAAGCCGTGACGGTCGGAAGTCAACGCGGGACCATGCAGGACTCCGTTTCTATCGTGCCCGCTTTTGTCATCAGCGTTCCCCTTGAAAGGGTAAAATGCGGCGAGTCCGTTGGTTGCGCTCGAGGATTCACGGAGAATGGCCAGGGATGTCACCTTTGCGAGCGGAATGGAAAGAGTGCCGACAAGCGTCTCTAGTTCCAATGCATCGAAAGAAAGGGTTCCTTGAATCCGGTCACCATTCGAGAGCGTTATGGTGAACGGTCCACCTTGCGACTCCCGTTCCAGCGAGACGAGGAGATCGACGGGGATATCGGTCTTCATGTACGGGGTCTGAATCGCGAACACGCGGCGGGTTGTGTGACCGATGAGCCTTGTGCCATCGACTAATCCTACCGCGAGCTGTGCCTGCACCAGACCTGACGAGTCTGCGCGAGTTCCCCTTGCGAGTGTGTCCACCAGCGAGGCCGGTGGACCCGGTTGTGCATTCCCGCCTTTTGTCGCGCAACCGAACGTCAGCAGAGCACATAAGGGGAGCCACAAATGTCTCGTTCTCATCCTCACCTCAAATGATATCAATACAGTCATCGGGGGATGGAATACGAATCCCACACCGGTATGATGTGGGAGTTGACGATAGACCCCGCTGCATTTCTGCATGCTCCTGGAATGCGTGTGCCTCTAGCGCCCTGGCGTCTTCTTGCTGCTCCCATCGGCACGACGTGCCGACTGCCTCATGACCGGAACGAATCCCTCTCCCGCGTCGGNNACGAGCGTGTCCCCCGCAAACGTGCCGCGGTACTGGGGATGGTCGCCGAAGTTGTTGTACATTGAGAGCACGTATTGCTTGTCGTGCGGGTCGTAGCCGAGAAGTCCGTAGCCTTTATAGACGCCCAGGACGGGACTGACGCTCCGTTCATCGACAAACAAGAACATCGAATCGAGAACCCACGAGACCTCAGAGGTCCCCTTCCCCACGGATTCATTCTTGACCATGCGGCCAGGGAGGATATGCACTTCAGTAACAAAACTCCCGACGAGGAACGCAAGACGTTCACGTGGGCTTTCCGCCGTGCGTGCAGACGGACTGACGGTCGAGTGTCCTTGCCCCATCGCAAAGCCGATTGCGCCGAGAATCAATGCGGGTAGAAAAATAGCCTTCATGCCGGGCTCCAGTATTGGTGTGGATGAATATCACCGCATTGACCCCAACCTTAAGTCGGAGCGTGCACGAGTGTGGTGGAATGTTATCTATCGGCCCAACAAATGTCAAATAGACAGATGATTGTTCAAGCTTATCGGGATACCCGATGCATTGTGTACAGAATGAAGACCGAAATCCAACAACCAGATTGTCGCAGAGGGACGCGGGAAGCGTTGACAGAAATGTTGACAAATGTTGACGAAAAAGGAGATGGGGTTAGTCCGAAGCCGTTGACTATCCGGGTCAAATTTGTTAAATTAGTACCGCTTTTTATGATTGCCCCGTCGTCTAATGGGAAGACAGCAGACTCTGGACAGTCATCGGGGTTTCGAGTACTGCGTGCCTTCCTTCCGCTTCCTCCCGCTGTTGACAAGATTGTACACCGGATGGGTGTACAATGATGTCAACCAGATACTACCTCACGAAACGCGGTGCGTACTACCAAATCGGTTGGGTCGAGGGGAATCGCCGAAAGTGGAAGTCCACCAAACGAACAACCAAAGCGGATGCACTTGCATTCCTCAAGTCCTTCGAGACGGAGAACGAGAAGGAAGTCGAACCCCTCCGTTTAAGTCAGTTCACGGAACTGTTTCGGACACGCATCAACGGAACCATCCGGAAGTCCACGCTTCGTCCTTACCTTATGTCCCTCAAATCGTTCGAGAAGGTCATTGGGGAAAAACTCCTCTCGGAGTATACGGTCAACGACATCGAGAACTACAAACAGAAACGCCTCGAAACCGTCTCTCCCACTACGCTCAACATCGAGTTGAGAAGTCTCAAGTCCACCTTCAACTCTGCCGTAAAGTGGGGGCTTCTCCAAGAGAATCCATTCCGTAAAGTCTCGTTGCTGAAAGTACCCCAGAAATCTCCGATTTATTTGACCAAAGAGGACTTCAAGAAACTGATGGGTGTGGTCAAGGAGCCCCTCCTCCGTGATGTGTTCCTGTTCGCAGTCTTGACCGGGTTTCGGAAAGGTGAGATTTTGAACCTCAAGTGGAGTGGGGTGGATTTCCAGAAACGCCAGGTCACCATTGAGAATTCTGATGGGTTCACAACGAAGAGTGGGAAGTCCCGAACAGTCCCACTGAACGATGCGGTCTTCGATATGCTGTCAAAGAGAAATTCAGGACGAAATGGTTGCGAGTATGTTTTCCATAGGAAGGGATACAAACTGAACGACCTCTACCTCACCCATCGGTTTAAGAAGTACGTAGTTGACCTTGGTCTAAACCCGCAATTACATCTGCATAGCTGTCGTCATACCGCCGCATCGTGGCTCGTGGACGCGGGGGTGTCTCTCTACGTCGTTCAGAACATCCTCGGACACGCAAATATCGCGACGACTCAAATCTATTCGCACCTCTCGCAGAACACGTTGCACGAGAGTGTCAATAAGGTGTCCCTCTAAACCTATCCGCCGGGTAGAGGAGTTCACCGTTCACTTCCTCAGTCGAGGTACGACCTCCTTCCCTTTCAGTGACTTAATTCTAACAGTGGGTTTCAATCTACTGTAGTAGTATGAAGTCTCTCGCAGAACTCTTGCGACACCAACTGCTGCCTTCCTGGGGACAAGGACACCATCGTGAAGTGGAATAAACGGAAGTTCCTCTACCACCATTAAGTCACAGAGGGTCTCAATTACCACCAGACTTTCTATGTGCTGCAAAAGAAGCGCGAGTCTGTTGTGTGCGCCTTTCGGTTTGAGAAGTTTGAACACCTCGACTATCTTCGGGAAAAGCTTCCGGAACTCTACCTCGAAGAGGGTGGTGTAGTGCATCGGTTTGAAAAACGTCTGAATCATCTTGTCCTTGACTACCTTACGAGTGAGTCCAGTTTTCCTGCAAAAGTAGTCGTAGAACGTTCCGCTCGTAGTCAACTCCGCAAAGCATTGGATTTCCTTCTCCGTTGAGACCTTCGGTAAGGAACTGATATCCACTTTCAGCTCTTCTGCAATCTTCATCATCTCAACGGTTTTCCGCTCGATGCAAGTAAGGAAGAACGACAGAAAGAACGGTTGACTGTTTGCAATGTCAACGTCTACGAGTTTGCTACCGTCCTTGCAGATGATTGCTTGACGTAGTTCCCTCTTCAGGTTTATCAGATGATTGAAATACCGTCCGCTCTTGCCAGAGAAGGAGTGCCCGAAATCTCCTCTGTTCATCCGTCCCAGTGCAAGTTTCGTGCGAATTGCGGTGAGACGGTCTAACTGCAATTTCTGCAACAACTGGTTCGCCACATCCATATCAATCGTAAAGTGCTTCTGAATTTGCTCTGCGATGTCCTTGTGCAGTGATGTCAGTCGAATCTCCCTATCCTTGCCTTCGAATCCGTCCAATCTGTCGGAGAACTTTCGACCGTAGTCAACGGAACGGAACTCGCTGTCAGCATATTTCGCAGTCAGGCGATACGACCGACTCTTCTTGCCGACGATATATTGGTTGTTCGCTTCGAGTATATCCCAATCACAGAGGTTTCGGAGAAT
>PMMO01000161.1 GCA_003162215.1 Ignavibacteriota bacterium | reverse complement strand
CGGCAAAAATCAGGTAATTGTACCTCCCGGCATTCCCCGCACAAGTCCCCTGATCAGGACGCCCACTCCATAAAGGGACTCACTGTCTCTCGATAATTTACTCGATGCACGCGCCACGAAAGACCTCCTGTGTCCTATCTCAGATTGCCGCGTAGATGTAATAGACGCCGCCCAGCATTACCAGCATCCCGGCACCGCGCTTTAGCCACAGTGCGCCTTTCGACCTGTCCGTCCAATTAAGATACTTCTGCACCGTTCCTGCAGCACCCCCGGCTCCAACGATCACCGCACAATGTCCAATGCCAAAAGCTGCAATGAGGCTCAGCCCCTGGAAAGGGTGAGCGGCCGCTACGGTAAACACCATGCCGAGCACCGGCGCCATGTATGCAAACGTGCACGGACCGAGCCCTATGCCGAAAATGAGACCCAACAGGAATGCACCTTTCCACCCGCGAACANNGTTTGGGGGATAATCCCGTTCCCCGGCAACTTGATCAGATCCATGAGATAGAGGCCTACGATGAAGAACACTCCGGCCACGACAATGTTTCCCCAGACGCCCACATCACCCAGCATCCTGCCTGCGGAAGCGGTGAGCGCTCCGATCAAGGCGATCGTTACAAGGATGCCGGTCGCGAATACGAAAGAGATCGAGTAAGGGCGCTTGAGGCCCTCACGTCCNNTGCAGGGACTGAGTATGATACTCGTGACTCCCCATCCTATCGCCGCAAGCATTGCGATCTCAAAACGGGCGTTCATGGCGAGGGTCAGCCAGTTGAAGAGGTGCTCGATCATCCTCTTACCCCTCCTGTAGCGGTTTCAAGCCCTTCTTCTGGAGCAAGCGATCTATCTCTTCCTCCGGGTAGAAGCCTTCATGACGAGAGAATTCTTTCCCGTCGGCGTCCAGGAAAACCTGCGTCGGAATCAGACGTATTCCATACACTTTCGCTTGCTCCGCTTGTTCAGGTTTCCACACGTCGTGAAAGATGACTCTGATCTGGTCACCGTACTTTTTCTCTATGGACTTCATGACCGGCTGCATCTGCCTGCAGGGAATGCAGCGGACAGAACCCAACTCCACGAACGTGACCAGGGGTGTTCGGCTCAGTGTCGCGGGAGAGGTCTTCCCCGACGGCATTATCTGATTCTGGCCAAAGGCCGAACTGGCAGAAACGAGCACAAACAAAGTGAGGGAATACCCGAGTTGCGCGAAGGTTTTCATAGTCTCGATTCGTACGGAATATTATCGCGGGTTGTTGTGGCGCTCTTTGTTCGCTGGTGATGCGCCAGTTGGTGCGTTACACGGCAAGAGCTTCGGCCCTTTGTTTCNNTTGAATATCCGCTGATCCGCCACCTTGAAGTTCACCCGCGATCCCTCCTTCCAGGAAATGAGCACACCGGCCTGCAGGAGAATTTTCAGGTGACGGGAAAGATTCGACTGTTCAAGCTTCAGTGCCGGCGCGATTTCACAGTTGCACCTCACTCCCTCACGCAATTCCTCAAGAATCCGGATGCGGTTGGGATGTGCCAGCGCGAGGAGGATTTCGGCCTGAAGGTCTGCAGCGGTCTTTTGCATGATGTCAATCCCTTCTTTTGAGAAGTGGAATCTAATACACAGCGTTGAAGATGTATCCTACGATCACAATACCCACAGCGACGACACCAACAAAGATGAAGATAAGGGGGAGCTTCAACACNNGCCATGAAGTCCTGCGGCACCCAGCCATGGATGAACGCCCCGACCGCAATGCCTGCAATGATATAGGGCCATACCCTCAAAATGATGTCCCGCACGGCCTCCATACCACTTTTGATTCTATCGGCCCACGTCGGACGTTCTTCACTCATACCAGGTCCCGACTTTATCTCATACACCCACTCCTGGACATACCGTTCGACACGGAGGCGGCCGATGACGTAGCCGGCACTGATGGCAATGATAAGACCTGTCCCCATATAAAGTAACGCGGTTTTCCACCCAAACAGNNAGCGGAACCCCTGCTTCGACGAACCCGATGAAAAGAGGGACAGCCGAGCAGGAGCAGAAGGGTGTGACAATACCCAGCAGGCTTGCCAGAAGGTTTCCCGCAAGAAGCGGTTTGTTTCCCAGAATCTCCCGTGTTCTCTCCGGTGCGAAAAACGTCCGAATAATACCTACCCCAAAGACAACAAGGGTCAGCAACAGGAGCACTTTGGGGGTTTCAAATAGGAAGAAACGGAGAGCCTCTGTCAGCGCACTCCCGTGTGAGAGGGAAAGCAACTTGTCGACCAGATAATCCACTCCGGGCTGGAGCGCCATGTACAGAATCACCCACAGCGGTAGAAGGGCGAACGGAAGGATCGGGATGCGCTTCTCCATCACGCTTTTTCCACTCCACGAGCTTCGAGGATTACCCCTTTGAGGGTATCAACCGAAGGGACGCGTCCCTGACTAACGACCTTCTCATCGATAACGAGTCCCGGGGTCGACATGATACCGTAGGACATGATCCCCAGAATATCCTCCACTTTGATGAGTTCTGCATGGATATTCAGTTCCTTCAGAGCGTCTTCCGTCCGACGGAACAGTGTCTTGCAATTGGCACAACCTGAACCGAGAATCTTGATTTGCATGATTTCACCTTTGCCAATTAATTGAATCCCGATCTTGTGAGGGTACAAGTATATGAGTATCTACGCATATATTCTGCCATTGTCAATACCCTTGGGGCTCGATTTATGAGGATTTAGCACACACTTTTTGCGAGTTGGTTCCCAAATCCGGAAGGGTTCGAGGGCGTACTTGGGGTTATCACATGAAAGATTGCCACCTTCTCGTGGCAAACGCTGATTGTCACCAGGGTGCACTACCTCGTCATGTGATAACCGCAAGTATCTTGGAGGCACGGCGGGACACAACAAATCTACAAAGTGACCAGTCTCTTAATTAGCTCTCTTTGCCTATGAGCCTGAATTTCTGAAGTGATCTTTTGGGATCGGGAGTACGAACCGTAACCATATCGACTGTCAGTTGAAAGGAAATACCGATGTGAAAGACTTCGAGAAGACGAGATGATTGGGGACCAAAGTAGAGTGAGTGTAGCAGCATGCTAAAGAAATTCTGATCATCTCTGCCCATGTCAGACCAATCTGCAACTCCTATCCAGTTCTTTCCTTGTGATTGAACGGACTCTCCTGCGAATCTCGTTTAAATCACTGGCANNAGGTAACTGTACATCCCCACGTTCCCCGCAGAGGCAACCGTCCATCCATGCCGTGAAAGAACCTGCCGGAGCGTCTTCAGGGAGACCCGGTGGGCGACAGGCGGACCGGGAGGGGAAACCACGTCTGCCCTCCAATCCAGGATGGCAAGACGACCTCCTGGCCGGATAAGACGCTTCACCTCGCTGAGCACTCCGGCATCATCATCGAGCTCGTGCCAGAGATTAGCCATGAATACAAGATCACAGCTGTTGCCGTCAAGAGTTGTTCGTGCCGCCTCCCCTTCCACAAGGACGACATTCTGCTGAGCTCCGGAACCGGAGAGCTTATGGCGTAGCTTCTCAAGCATCTCCTTTTGAAAATCCACCGCCAGGATCTTCCCCTCGATGCCGACGGCCCTGGCAAAAGGGAGAGCGAAATAGCCAGTCCCGGTTCCGACATCGGCTATTGTCATCCCTGAAACGGGGCCGATTCGGGCCACTACTTCTTCCGGAGGGAGCCATTTGAGCCGCTCGGGATCTTCAAACTTGTGTGCATCGCGGGCGCGAAATGTGCGTTCGTTCATGACCTATGTAACAAGGAAGCGGCTGTTCCGGTTCGGCGGCAAGGGGAATACAACATCGTGTGTGGCAGAAGGAGTGGCCGCTTGCTACCCCTGACGAAATCTGAAATTGCCCCACTGTTCCCCCCCACCTGAGCAACTGTCCGAATCCTCTGGGGGGCCGGCTGAGAGGGAAAACGCACTGGATACATTCCGGCATCAGTCAGAGACAAGTANNATAGACTCGACATGCACGCCCTTGTTTGATCCCCTCATCTTGACGATCATGTTCCCTCCCGCAGTCCATGCGCGGAGTTTCCCTTCAACATCCAGGATCCTCACGTCTCCGGCGGACGTGCTGACGTCGACATCTCCAGTAATTGCGGTAAAGTTGATCGCGCCGCAGGATGTGCGCATGCCAATCGTCCCAACGCAGCTGTCCGCCTTCAAGCTGCCAGTGAATGTCTCAAGGTTAATATCACCGTCGCAGTTGGAGATCGAAATGTCCCCTTCTGACGTTCCGCCTTTCAGAACCCCCTTTACGTTGTGGACCGTGATGTATCCCTGCGAGGTGTGCACACTCA
>PMMO01000024.1:471-19298 GCA_003162215.1 Ignavibacteriota bacterium | reverse complement strand
GACCAGGAAAGCCAGCGCATGGAGTTCATCCTTACGAAGGAGAAACAGGAGGCGGACAGGAAGCGGATTGAAGCCAAGGGGATCGCCGACTTCCAGGCTATTGTTGCTGCCGGGATCAGCGACCAACTATTGCGCTGGAAAGGCATTGAAGCAACAGAGAAGCTCGCCAGCTCACCCAATACCAAAGTGGTCATCGTCGGCGCGGGAAAAGACGGTTTGCCGATCATTCTCGATACGAAGTAAGATGGCATTACTCGCGCAAGAGGGAAAATATAACTTACTGCCCCAGGCCGATCTGGCGGGAGATATCGAACGATTGCAGGAGGACCTGCGCAATGAGCGTGACAAACACCTGCGCACACTGGCGGACTTCAAGAACTACCGTCGTCGCATCGAGCGCGACGGCAATAAGGTCGCCGAGGAAGGCAAACGCGAGATACTCCGTTCCCTACTTAGCATCGTCGACGACCTGGATAACGCGTTACGGTGGACAGGCCATGGAGAGCAGGCCCTCGTAAAAGGGGTGCCGATCATCCATCAGAAGCTTGTTGCATTGCTTGAAGCGCAAGGTGTTCGTGCCATCGACTCTGTGGGTAAGCCGTTCTCCCCCGACCTGCACGAAGCCGTAGCCGTGACAGAACGCGCCAATGTGGAACCAGGAACCGTCGTCGAGGTCCTGCGTCAAGGTTATCTCTGGAAAGATGAATTGTTACGCCCGGCACAGGTGCAAGTCGCGGAATGATCAACAGAAGGCTGCAAAAAAGTGACTTATAAAGACTACTACAAGGTCCTGGGCGTTGGGACGACGGCAACGCCGGAGGAGATCAAGAAAGCGTATCGAAAGCTTGCCCTCAAACATCATCCCGACAAGGCCAAGGGAAACAAAGCATCCGAAGAGAAGTTTAAAGAAATCAACGAGGCTAACGAAGTTCTCAGCGATCCGGAGAAGCGTAAGAAGTACGATCGCTTTGGTGCAGATTGGAAGCATTACGAAGAAGCCGGCGCCCAGCCGGGCGGATTTGATTGGTCGAAATATGCGGCCAGCCAGAGCGGACAATCGCACCGGGTGAGTCGCGAGGAATTTGATGAGACCTTCGCCGATGAGGGTGCTGGTGACCTCTTTGAACTTCTGTTTGGACAACATGGCGGTCAGAGGCGAGGAAGCAGAAGCGCCGCGCTCAAAGGAGATAATCTCGACGCGGAGACGACCCTCTCACTTGAAGAAGCGTATCACGGCTCGACTCGGATCATCCAGCTCCATGGCCAGATCATCAGAGTGACGATCAAGCCGGGCATTGCGGACATGCAGGTGTTGAGGGTTGCAGGCAAAGGGAGTGCCGGAAGGAACGGCGGCCCAAACGGCGACCTCTATATCACGATCAAGGTTGCACCCCATCCGGTATTTCACCGGAGGGGAAACGATCTCCACCGTAACTTCTCCGTTGAATTGTATACTGCCGTACTGGGGGGAAAGACACAGGTCACGACACTCAACGGCACGGTCAAGGTTGATATCCCGAAGGAAACGATGAACGGTACAGAGCTCCGGCTCCTGGGACTCGGGATGCCGGTCTACGGCAAAAAGAATGAGTTCGGGAATCTGTTTGTGAAGGCAGATATCAGGATACCGGATCATCTCAGAGAGCAGGAAATAGACTTGTTCAAAAAATTGGCCGCGCTAAGAGAATGAAGAACAACAACAATATTTCACTGTATGGGCGATGTGCCCAACCAACAAAGGAGAATGCATTATGACTACAAATACGGAACACTTGCTTCTTTTCCTCGTGATCGGGATTGTCGCGGGATTCCTCGCAGGAAAAATCTTTAAAGGCTCCGGGTTCGGTCTTATCGGCGATTTGATCATCGGGGTGATAGGCGCTTTCATCGGAGTCTGGGTATTCGGTCTGCTCGGCATTTCAAGCGGAGGTATCATTGGCTTGTTGATTGCAGCTGTTGTCGGAGCACTACTCCTTTTGTACATCATCCGGCTCGCCAAGTCGCGCTGATCGTTCGTCCGCACCGGCAATTCAAGGATATGCGGTCGCATTGGAACCGTTGATGTACTGTGTGCAAATGTCCTCACGCACTGCAGGCCTACTGAGCCTGAAGAGATCGCCAGTCTTCAACCCACTCTTTCACTCCCATGTCCATAAGGATTAAGGATGTACGCAGGTACTCTCATTGGATACTTTGGCAAGCAGGATGAAGCGCGCAAAGCGTTCAGACAATTGCGGGGGAAGGGTTACCGACGTGCCGCATGGGTGAGCAAGAGTGCCGATGGAGATGTCCATATCCGGGATCCCTTCCACTGGGGCCGGGCTTTCCGAGCTGTCTTGGCCTTCATCCTTTTTGGGGCTCTTGCCTCGCTTGTTTCCTTCAGCCTTGAATGGCCTGGTCCGGCGGTGTGGGGTTCTGCCCCAATCCCTGTCCTTGTGGGTGGATTGATTGGAGCTCTTCTGTGTATTGCATGGATGCGGCGATCGAAGTTCGGGGTAGAGAGGGGACTTATTGAGGATCACGCACGCTGGCTGGTTTCCGGCGAGAGCGTTCTGATTCTTCAGGCCCCTATAGAGACATTGCAGGTTCCATTGGCCGTTTTGATGGAGAGCGGGGAGGTCCAGCCGGCGGTTTTCATCCAGTATCCGAAGCGCGAGAGCCCTATCGGAGAGGATTGGAGCCCCGGGACACCGATCACTCCGGCGCAACTTCAGGAACATGCCCAACGCCTGGCCTCGAGCCACCGGTTGGCCTTGGGCCCTCCGCAAAACACTGAACTGCTCAAACGGATCGAACGGGGCCGCAGATGGGTCCACGAAGCTTGCCTGGATCTCACCGTAGCGAATCGCCTGGAACAGATCGTGTCGCCGGCCGCCGAGTGGCTCCTCGATAATGAATACATCATCGAGGCCAACACTCGAAAGGTTCTCCTCAACCTTCCCCGGCGTTATTACCGGCAACTGCCGGCACTCACGAGCGAGCCCGACCGGGGGCTCCCCCGCATCTACTTCCTGGCGCGGGAACTTGTCTCCCATTCGGACCTGCGTCTGGACCAGGAAAACATTCTGGCGTTCGTCGCGGCCTATCAAAGCGAGGCGCAATTGTCTATCGGGGAACTCTGGTCCGTTCCTCAGATGCTGCGCACAGCGCTCATGGAAGGCATCCAGCAAATTGCCGGAAGAACCCAGACCGAGCTGCGTGAGCGCGGGATTGCCAATTTCTGGGCGAACAGGCTCATTGCGGTCAACCGCCGGGATCACCAACAGATCTTCTCGATTCTGGCGGAACTTACCCAAACCCAACCCAGCCCGAGCCCGTATTTCGCGTCGCAACTGATCGATTACCTGTACGACGAGGAAGCCGCGCTGGCACCGGTTCAAGGTTGGCTTGTACGCAAGTTCCAAAAATCCTTGAGCGATCTCAGCCTGCGAGAGAAAAATCGCCAGACGCAAGATCAAATATCCATCGGGAATGCGTTTACCAGCTTGCGCCAGCTCGACCTGCTCGATTGGAAAGTGTGCTTCGAACAGCTGAGCCGTGTGGAAGCGTTGCTACGGCAGGATCCAGCCGGGATCTATTCCCAGATGGATTTCAACACTCGCGATCGATGCCGCCGGTCAATTGAGAGTCTCCACCGGGGCTCCGGCTTGGCCGAGGACCTGGTTGCCCAGCGTGTTCTTGATCTGGCCTCACAGGCTGCCCGTGCTTCCGTTGCGGATGAGCGGTCGAGTCACGTCGGAACATATTTGATCGGCCAAAGGAGAGGGGATCTGTCGCGGATGATCGGGTGCCGCGAGACGTTGCGTTTCCGCGCGCTGCATTGGACGTATCGTCATCATTCCTCGGTGTATTTTACAGGGGTCGGTTTCTTCTCCGTCGCATTGGTCTCCCTGCTCGTGCTGATTGGATTGCACGGCGAGACACCCGGCATTCAGCTTTTTGTCGCCCTCCTCATGCTCATCCCCGCAAGCCAGCTGTCGCTTGAGGTAATGAACTACCTGGTTATGCGTCTATTGCCGCCACGCACCCTCCCAAAGATGGACTACAGGCTTTCAGGGATTCCCGACGCGTACCGGACACTGGTTGTCGTACCCGTGATGCTGGTGGATTTGGAGACGATAAAGGAAGAGGCGGAGAAGCTTGAAATACGCTATCTCGCCAACAAAGAGAACAATCTTCTCTTTGGCCTTTTCTCGGATTACATGGATGCACCGCAGGTCCATTGCGAAGCGGACGAGTCTTTGCTTCAAACTGCGAAGGTATGCATTGAAGCCCTCAATCATCGCTATGGCGGCAATCGGTTCTTCCTATTTCATCGTGAGCGAAAATGGAGTGAGTCCGAGCAAAAATTCATCGGTTGGGAACGAAAACGCGGGAAGCTGGAAGAACTGAACGGGCTGATCAGTGGCACGCGACCACACGAGGCCGACCGTCTGCTCCACGTCGGCAACCCGGATCAACTATCCAACATAAGGTTTGTCATCACTCTGGACAGCGATACGCAACTACCAAGCGGCACTGCCCGCCGGTTGATTGAGACCCTGTCGCATCCACTAAACCAGGCACGATTCGATGACGAAGGCCGGATCCTGTCCGGCTATACGATTATCCAGCCGCGCGTGAGCCCTTCACTGCCCAGCATGAGCGGCTCGCCTTTCAGTCGGCTCTTTTCGGACCCGATCGGCATCGATCCCTATACCAATGCAGTTTCCGATGTCAATCAGGATCTCGCCGGTGAGGGTTCCTACCATGGCAAAGGCATCTACGATGTTCGCGCCTTCAGCCGGGTGCTTGCCGGCAGGTTCCCCGAAGCGTGGCTCCTCAGCCATGATTTGATCGAAGGCGCACACGTCCGCGTCGGCTTGGCCAGCGATATCGAGCTCTATGATGAATTCCCACAGGATTATCTGAGCTTTATTAAGCGGCAACATCGCTGGATTCGTGGCGATTGGCAAATTGCGGGTTGGATTATGCCGAGCGTCCCCCTGCCGGGCGGTGGGAAAGGCCCGAACCAGCTTTCCTGGTTCGATCGCGGGAAGATTTTTGATAACTTGCGCCGCAGCTTGCTTCCCGTCGCCAGCTTGGCCTTGCTGCTGGCCTCCTGGTTGATATCTTTTCAGGCCGGCTGGATCGCCACTGTAGTGGTCGCTATGCAACTCCTTTTTCATTCTCTGGCGCAGCCCTTCACATGGGCTACTACTCCCCTTGGATCGAAGGGCCCCTCCATC
Organism: Ignavibacteriota bacterium; assembly: GCA_003162215.1. Classification (GTDB taxonomy): domain Bacteria; phylum Bacteroidota; class Ignavibacteria; order UBA10030; family UBA6906; genus Fen-1255. The sequence continues at coordinate 14,070 of PMMO01000024.1, read as the reverse complement.
ACGAATGCTGCGCACGATCTGGTGCGGGTTATTGCCGAAGCAGCATTGCTTCCATACCAGACCTGGCTGGCTTTGGACGCCATCGCGCGCGTCCTGTACCGACGCCACATATCGCATCGGGGGTTGCTGGAGTGGACTTCGGCCCAGGTGATGCATGATGATGCCCAGGCCAAAGTGCCAATGCTTCTCCTTTCCATGTGCCTTGTGAGCGTGTTCAGCGTGATCATGGTGTTGTGGGTGCAGTATTGGGATCCATCGAATCGTTTCATCGCCCTCCCCTGGTTGGTGCTCTGGTTTCTATCACCCGTGATCGGTTGGCTCCTCAATCGGCGCCCGCAGACGAAACAGCCCCAGTCACTGCTCCGGGAGCAGGATAGGCAATTCCTGAGGACCGTCGCGTGTCGAACCTGGCGCTTTTTCTCGGACTTTGTCAATGAAGGGACCTCATGGTTGCCACCCGACAATTACCAGGTCTCATATCAGAATCAACTGGCCATGCGGACCAGTCCGACAAATATCGGTCTCTGGATGGTCAGCGTTCTCGGGGCGTATGATTTCGGATACATCACCGTGGACGAGGCCACTCGCAAACTGATGTGTACGATGGAGACGATTGGCAAACTGGATCGGCATGAGGGCCATCTGCTCAATTGGTATGACATTCGAACCCTGGTTCCTCTTAAGCCGCGCTACGTTTCCACCGTCGATAGCGGAAATCTGCTTGCCGCCTTATGGTCCATCGACCACGGACTTGGCGTGTTGATGCACGAGGAATTACTCGACATGAGAGCCTTTGCGGGTTTGCGGGACGCCGGAGAAGCCTTGCGCCAGGCCGTCGTGGCAGAGAAGTCTTCCGGTTTGGATACTCTCGCCCTTCGTGAGCTACTACTCACGTGGGAATCCCCACCGGACCGTATCGTGGACGCGATCAGCATGCTACGTCGGGCGAAACGTGGCGTCAGGGATATGGCAGTAATGGCCGGTATATCTGTCACGGTTGGAAGGAGTGTGACCTACTGGGCAAGGCGGATGCAGAGCCAACTGGAAGCCTGGCTGAACATTGTGGATCGTTACCTCGTTTGGATCGAAATCCTGGGTGAGAAAACAGCGGATGAAATCGCCGTGCTGGATCCGAACGCCTTGCCGGCATTCCGACAAGCTCTTCATCATGCNNCAGGGAATCCGGAAGCAAGCGCCCTCGAACGAATCTGCCATCGCATCCTGGATCGATCGCGTTTTCAAGGCCCTCGATGAGTCGAAGTGGCTTGCCGGCGAAATGCTGGCTTCCGGCCAGCAACTCGCCAAGACAGGACGTGAACTATCCGAGTCAATGAACATGCGCTTCCTCTATGACGCCGACCGCCGACTGTTTTCGATCGGTTATAATGTCACTGAAGGACGATTGGATCACGCCTACTATGACCTCCTGGCGAGCGAAGCGCGCCTCGGAAGTTTCGTCGCCATTGCCCGGGGCGACATTCCCACCGAGCATTGGTTTGCTATGAGCCGGCCCTACGGTGCCGTCGGCCGGCGCCAGGTGCTGCTCAGTTGGACCGGAACAATGTTCGAATACCTGATGCCCCTTCTCTTCCAGCGTTCGTATGCAAACTCTCTTCTCGACAAGGCGACTCGGGAAGCCGTGGCGATCCAGATCGCCTATGGCCGCGCGCACCACGTGCCGTGGGGCATTTCAGAGTCTGCCTCCGGGGATCTGGATATCAATAAGACCTATCAATACAATGCATTCGGCGTTCCGACACTCGGACTCAAGCGTGGCCTGGGGGAGAAGATCGTGATCGCTCCCTATGCCACACTTCTGGCGATGAATATCGCACCGCGAGAAAGCCTGCGAAATCTAAAACGATTAGCCGATTTGGGAATGCTAGACGATTACGGCTACTACGAAGCGATGGACTTTAGCCAACAGCCAACCCGCGAAGGGGAGCGCGGCGTGATCGTGCGAGCCTATATGGCCCATCATCAAGGAATGGGATTCCTGGCGCTGACGAACCTTCTCCATGGTAATTCCATCCAGAACCATTTCCACGAGGACCCGCGCGTGCGCACGTTTGAGCCATTGCTTCATGAACGCATTCCGTACCTTCCTCCGTTGAACCAGATCTCGACGCGTGCCCGGATCTCTTCGATTGCAGCCGTCGGCGAAGTCGCACCTTCGGTAAGCCAGTTCGAAACGCCCCATACCTCCACACCCAAGACCCAACTGCTCTGCAATGGCCGATATGGTCTGATGCTGACGAACGCGGGCGGCGGTTACAGCCGCTGGAATGACTTTGAGATCACGCGCTGGAGGTCGGACCGGACCCTGGATCCGTGGGGAACTTTCTGCTACATCCGTGACGTAGACTCGGACCGGTTGTGGTGCAACACCTATCAACCGACCGCTGGGAAGGTGGAGGGCTATTCCGCCGACTTTTCCCTGGACCGGGCCGTGTTCCGCCGCGTCGACAACGGCATCGAGAGCGAAACCGAGATTATCGTCGCCCCGGAAGATGACGTCGAGATTCGGCGAGTGACGCTGATCAATCGTTCTCTCCGGACCCGCCAGCTCGATCTGACGAGCTACATTGAACTCTCCCTGGCGCCGCACAACGCGGACCGGCAGCATCCGGCTTTCAACAAACTGTTCATCCAGACTGAGGCGGTGCCCGAGCAGCACGCGCTCCTTGCCTTCCGCCGGCTTCGGCAGGACGGCGACCCGCCCATCTATGTTGGGCACCGCTTTACGCTTGAACACGATGACGCTGAAGCATTGCGCTTCGAGACGGATCGGGCCCGATTCATCGGCCGGGGGCGAACGCTCGCCGGTCCGATGGGGGCCGTTCAGGAGCCCGGGAATAGCCAGGGCTTCGCCATTGACCCGATCCTCAGCCTGCGCCAGAGCTTGAGCGTGGGCCCCGGCCAGCGTGTGCAGGTATCCATGGTATTGGCCGGCGCCGCAACACGCGAACAGGTCTTGAGCATGATGAGCAAGTATGGCGATCCCCATGCGATAGATCGAGCAATGGATTTTGCGTGGGCCTCGGCTCAACTTGAGTTGCGGCTCCTGCACATCCAGCCCGACGACGCGCGCCGCTTTCAGCAACTGGCGAGCCATTTGCTGTTTCCTAATCTCCTCCTGCGATCTTCCGCGGAAGCAATCGCCGAAAACCGCAAGGGCCAAACTGGCTTGTGGGCCTACGGGATTTCGGGCGACTTGCCGATTGCACTGGTCGCCATTGGCGAGGCGGAGGATCTGAGCCTGGTCCGTCAAATGCTGCAGGCGCATACCTATTGGCGCATGCATGGGCTCACAACCGACTTGGTGATCCTGAACGAAGAGGCCCGCGGCTATGAGCGCCCGCTGCACGAACAACTCGAGCGCTTGATCCAATCTCATTCGGCAAATACCGGGGTGGACCGGCCCGGGGGAATCTTCTTGCGCAGCGCGGATATGATCTCGGAGGAAGACCTGACGCTCCTGCGGGCTGTGGCAAGTGCAGTGATGGTGGCGGCCCGTGGGAATTTGCCCCAGCAATTGGGCGTGTCGCTGGAAGCTCCCGAGTCGACCGGGCCATTCGCTTCGAAGCGCGATTCCCGTGATCCTTCGGCCGCGCTCCCTTTCATGGAACTCCCTTACTTCAACAGCATCGGCGGTTTTACTCCGGACGGGCTTGAGTATGCAATTTATCTTGGTCCGGGCATGAACACGCCCATGCCCTGGGTCAACGTCATCGCCAACCCGAGCTTCGGCACACTCGTCAGCGAAACGGGGGCCGGCTTTACCTGGCAGGGCAACAGCCAGCGCAATCGGCTGACGCATTGGTCGAACGACGCCGTGACGGATCCGCCTTCGGAAGCACTGTACATCCGGGATGAGGAAACAGGAGCTTACTGGACGCCGTGCGCTTCTCCGATCCGCGAGGAAACCGCCTACCGGGCCAGGCATGGGGCGGGATACTCGGTATTCGAACACAACAGCCATGGTATTGAGCAGGAGCTGACGGTTTTCGTGCCATTGGATGAAAAGGGGGGGGAGCCGTTGAAAGTGCAAAGGCTGTTCCTCAAAAACGATTCCGCCAGACCACGTAGGCTGTCGGTAACATACTACGTGGAATGGACTTTGGGTGAGTTTCCGGAATCTTCCCAGATGCACGTCGTGACCAACTGGGATGACGAAGTCGATGCCATCATCGCTCGCAACTACTACCATCCTGATTTTGCGGATCGAGTGGCCTTTGCGGCCATAAGCCTGCCGACGGAGTCGTACACTGGCGACCGCACGAAATTTCTTGGCCGCAACCGCTCGATGGGGAACCCCGCGGCCATGGAGCGGATAGGGCTTTCTCGCAGGACAGGAGCGGGCCTGGACCCGTGCGCTGCATTGCAGACAACCCTGCGACTGGCGCCTGGTGAGCAAATGGAAATCACGTGCTTGATTGGCCAGGCTGCGTCGCTGACGGAAGCGCGGGCGCTGGTTCTTACCTACCGGGATAGCCTGGCGGTGAAGGCCGCACTCAGGCAAACGAAAGAGTGGTGGAACGATCGGCTCGGCGCGATCCAGATTCATACTCCCGAACTTGCCGTAGATTTTTTGATCAACCGTTGGCTCCTCTATCAAACTCTTGGCTGCCGGGTCTGGGGACGCTCCGCGTTTTACCAGTCAGGCGGGGCATTTGGCTTCCGCGATCAATTGCAGGACGTGATGGCCCTGCTGTACGCGGATCCCGGAGTGGTGCGCGCACACATCCTGCTCGCGGCAAGCCGTCAGTTCACAGAGGGCGATGTCCAGCACTGGTGGCATGTGCCGGGCGGTACGGGAATCCGCTCACGAATCTCTGATGATCTTCTGTGGCTCCCCTACGTCGCCGCTCACTACGTCAAAATCACCGGCGATGTGTCAATTCTACGCGAGATGGTCGGCTTTCTCGATGCGCCCGCACTGGAGAGAAACCAGCACGAGAGCCTCCAATCTCCGGGGATCTCATCGGAACGCGTCCCGCTCTTCGAGCATTGCCGGCGCGCGGTCGCGCGCGGCCATACCTTTGGAGTTCATGGACTGCCACTGATGGGAACGGGAGACTGGAACGATGGGATGAATCTTGTGGGGGCCGGGGGCAAGGGGGAGAGCGTTTGGCTGGCGTGNNGACGACGGGACGCCGCTGGGTTCATCGGCGAATGTGGAAGCGCGTATCGATTCACTTTCGCAATCCTGGGCCTGGCTCAGCGATGCTGCCGACAAAGATCGGGCAAGCAAAGCACTGGAATCGGCCTGGGAGCATCTCGTTCGCGAGGATGAAGGGCTTGTGCTCATTTTCGAGCCTCCTTTTGACAAGACGATGCCATCACCAGGATACATCAAGGGGTACCCGCCGGGCGTGCGCGAGAACGGAGGCCAATATACCCATGCTGCGCTGTGGCTGGCCATGGCCATGGCGAGGAGCGGGAATGGCACCCGCGCGGCGAACATGATGCGTATGCTCAACCCGGTTGAGCATGCACGCGATCCGGAAGCGGTTTGGCGCTACGGTATTGAGCCTTATGTTGTTGCGGCCGACGTGTACCGCTTGCCCGGGCGAATCGGTCAGGGCGGCTGGTCCTGGTATACAGGTTCGGCAGCGTTGATGTATCGTGCCTGGGTTGAAGAGATACTGGGACTTCATGTGTGCGGAGAGACCCTGCGGCTCACCCCGGTCATCCCCGGATGGTGGGATGGTTTCCGGATGAGCTATCGCCACGATAAATCGATTTACGAGATACAGGTTGATAATCCGGAACACTGCGAGCGGGGGATCTCCTGGGTGGAAATGGACGGGCAGCGTATGAAAGGTGGGGTAATCCCTTTGGGTCGGAATTTTGTCAAGCATCGGATCGTTGTACGCATGGGGAATCCAAACCAGACTCCCAATTCCACCCAACCTGCCCCTCTGTAATACACCGCAACTGTCGTTGACAATCCCGAAAACCCGGCGTACATTGATGCGCCCATCTCAATTGTGGGGCCACCCCGCCGGCTTCGTATACACCGAACGATGTAACATAGAAATCGGCAGCAGGGCACAATGGAAGGGTGCTGTCATGTCAAGACTGACATCCGTGTTCATGGTTGTTCTCGTGGTTAGCAACTTCTGTCTTTCCCCATCCAACGCGCAATCGCAATCCAAAAGTCCTGGAGAAGCATTTCCCTTTGCCATCGGCAACAAGTGGTACTACCAGCATACGATTTCTCAATCGTCCTGGGGGGTCTTAACGCAGATCGTCTTCGAAACGACGCGTGAAATCATTGATACGACCGCCGATGGGACGAGAAGCGTGCAGGTGTTGAATCTGTCGAACCAAACGATCGGCTCGGAACAATGGCTCTGCACGACTGACAGCTTGCTCTATATCAACTCGTGGGGGCTGGTCTACGACCCCGTGGATGCTCATGGCACGATTAGTCTATTCGGGAACCAATACCCGTCGATGACCACGAGTCACGGATATCAGAACCCTCATGACTCGTTCGATCAGAGCGTGAGTGTTGCGTTAGGAATAGGGATTTACTCTCTGTCGGCTGGTGAGAGACATTCGGGACGAATTTATGATGACACCGAGAAACTGGTCGGTATGTCACTGGGAGGAGTTGTGTACGGAGACACTCTTGTGGCACCTAGTAGTGTTGACAGGGAGCCAGAGCTACCCCTCCGTGCTGGACTTTATCAAAACTATCCCAACCCCTTCAACCCCTCGACCACGATCCGCTACGGTCTCCCTCAAAGATTACCCGTAACGTTGACCATCTTCAACACACTCGGCCAGCAGGTCGCAGTTCTTCAAAATGGGGAACAGGAGGCAGGATATCACGAGGTCAAGTTCGACGCAACCAATCTCTCGAGCGGCGTGTACTTCTACAGGATGCAAGCGAGAGATTTTGTGCAGACGTGCAAGTTGGTTCTTCTCAAATGATGGTTTGTTGACATTACCATCGTCGTTGGTTATACCTTCCGCATGAACACGCGTCCTCGGGGCGGAGACGTGCGGAAAAGTAGAATTGAGGGCCTCTTCGTCCGGTGGATGGGGAGTTGTGTTTCATCGGTACACTTGCGACACCACAATGATTGCAGGGAAGTGCAATGTGCTTGCAGTCTAATACGTGGTTATACAGCAACGATTGAGGGATGCCTTATGTCCATTCGTTCATGGGGCAGCAGTCGGATTGTGGTTGTTTGGCTTGGGGCGATTGTATTTGCCGCCGTAGCAGTTCGCGTCGGTGACGCTCTCCGGACAACCAAGGGCGAAGCCGTTGGATTCTACGTCGGAAGCCTATTCGTGTGGGTCATTTGGCTCGCGTGGCTAGTCACTTGGCGTTGGACTGCTGTTCGGAAGGTCGAGTCTCCAGATGGCCGTTGGCGTTGGCTGGAAATCCTCCTTGTCCTATTCGGGTTGCTCTGGTTTGCGGGAACGGTGTTTGAGTATCTTTAGAGCACATGGACGAGGTTGCTGCTAACATCTCGTAGGGGGGACAAATTCCATCTGACGTCTGAAGTGCCGATATTTGCTCTGGAATGCACTTTCCCCTACTTCCAGAGCTGACATGGTAGCCTTCTTCTCCACCCTGCTTCGCCTCTTCTTTCACGCCTTCCGGTCAAAAGGGAATATCCTTTCTGAAAACGCACTGCTGAAGAAAGAGAGTGAGATCCTGCTACGGAAAACGGGGAGGAGGAGAGTCCATTTCGACTTCTACGACAAGCTGTTTTTGGTTGCCCTGAATAGGGCGGCAGACATCAAGCAGCTGCTCACGCTGGTCAAACCGGAAACGGTGCTCTCCTGGCAACGGACCCTGATAAAGCGGTTTTGGACATTTGAACACGCTCCGACGAAAAGGGGTCGCAAGCCTGTCGCCACAGATGTCAAGAACCTGATCTTGTCCATGAAAAACGATAACTTGCTCTGGGGCGTGAAGCGGATTCAGGGTGAACTCTTGAAGGTGGACATATCTCTGAGCACGAAAACTATCCGGAAGATTCTTCAGGGTTTCAGGCGGAGAGGGAAGATCCGGAGTTCACTGACCTGGAAGAGGTTTCTGGAAACGCAGATACGGTTCATCTATGCGATGGACTTTCTCACGGTCGACACTATGTTGGGGCAACGGTTCTATGTCTTCGCGGTCATCTCGCACAAAACACGTGAGATTGTGCGGTTCGCCATCACTGAGAATCCGACCAGGGAATGTGTCCGCCAGCAGCTGATGCTCTTCGGCGAGACCATGGCGAGCAGAGTCTATCTGATCCATGACAATGCGTTGATGTTCAATATCGACTATCTTGCATACAACCTCGTCTCCGTCAGAACTGGAGTGGAAGCGCCCAATATGAACAGCATCATGGAACGGTTTTTCAGGACAGTGAGAAGAGAGGCGCTTGACAATTTTCTGCTGATTGGCAGGAGTCAGATCAAGAGGATTCTGGAGGAATACGTTGCCTTCTACAACAGCCAGCGACCGCACCAGGGGATTCAACAACAAATCCCGAATCCTGGTGAACCTGAGAAAACAGGTGGTGCTGTTTGGCGGAGTGCTGTCCTGGACGGGCTGCATCACCATTATTTCCGACAGGCGGCGTGATGGATGGAATAAGTCCCCCTACGGGTACGCGCCGACCGACATCAGCAGCGACTACGGCTTTCGTTGTGCCAAGGACTATTAGTAACGGACTTCTACTAACCAAACCTCGTTTAGTTCAACATAGAAAAAGGACAAATAAAATGTTGAAGGCAATGACATCCGACTTGGCTGGCCAAATATTAATCATAGCATTTGTCTGTTTAATTTCAGCAAGTGCATCTTCTCAGAACATAACCAACACACTTCCACCAGGCGGTAAATTTATTGTGAAGGATGCGTCAAATAACTATTTGACAGTAAGCCAGCCTTCAGGCTATTTATCGCTTAAGAAGAGTCTGGTAATACCTAACTCAACGGATTCTACACTTGGTGTAATTTTTAAAGGTGCTGATAGATTTATACACAACTACTCACCATATGGTGCCGATGGCTATAACACATTTATGGGAATAAATTCCGGTAATTTTACTATGACAGGTGGTTATAACGTGGCCATAGGAGATCAGTCTTAATTTTCCAACATGGATGGTTATGGAAACACAACTTTAGGATTTCAGTCTCTATATTCCAACACCACCGGCTTTCAAAACACAGCTGTGGGATTGGGTTCTTTACAAAACAACACCACTGCCTATAATAACACAGCAGTGGGATATCTTTCATTAAATGCCAGCACCACCGGTTATGAAAACACAGCTTTGGGATTGGCTTCTTTACAAAACAATACCACCGGCATTCAAAACACAGCGGTGGGATCCGGTTCTTTACAATTAAACATCGACGGCTATGAAAACACAGCGGTAGGAGTTAAGTCTTCATTTTCAAACACGATTGGTTATGGGAATACAGCGATAGGACCAAATTCATTGTATTCCAATTCCCGTGGCTTTAATAACACGGCGGTGGGAGTCCAGTCTCTATTTTCTAACGCTGGAGAGTATTTCGGAGTTGGTTCGTGGAATACAGCTTTGGGGTTTAGCGCTGGTTCCACAATAATCACGGGTTTTAATTTAACATGTTTAGGTAATAACGCACAACCAACCTCTGGCACTGCAGTAAATCAAATCACACTTGGCAATAGCGCTATATCTTCGCTTCGTTGTAATGTTACAACTATAACCGCTTTATCAGATGCTAGGGATAAGAAAAATATTAAGGACTTAAATTTGGGAATTGATTTCTTAATGAAAATAAAACCCCGCCAGTTCAATTGGGATAAACGAGAATGGTATGAAAACAATAAATCGGACGGCAGTAAAATGAATAAAGTGGCCACAGCGGGATTTATTGCACAGGAATTCGATAAAGTTCAAACTTCAGAAAATGCCGAATGGCTAAATCTTGTATTAAAAGATAACCCCGAAAAGCTTGAAGCAACACCGGGGAATTTATTACCGATCATGGTTAAAGCAATTCAAGATTTGAAAAATGACAATGATGAGTTAAAAACAACAACCGTTGAGTTAAAAGTTAGACTAACAAAGTTTGAGCAGATGCACAATATGTTGGTAAATGAAATTGAAAAGCTTAAAACAAATAATGAAGCTGTCAAAGTGAGCTTGGGTGAGAAATGAAAATAATTGTTATTGTTCTATCAATGATATCAACCTCATCATTGCTTTACAGCCAAAGCACTATTGTATATGATGCTGGTACCTCAATTGATGTTGGTACAGGTGCGGACATTTGTGCAGACTCTATTACAGTTAATGGAACATATAGCGGAAGCGGTACATTGTGTAATGCTCCGGTAGCCGTTGAAAATGAAGATGATTTAGGAACGCCAAAAGAATTTAGTCTCACCCAGAATTTCCCCAACCCTTTCAACCCCTCAACCACAATCCGCTACGGCCTGCCCAATCGTTCGCACGTGACCTTATCGGTTTTCAACACCCTTGGACAGAGTGTATCCACACTCGTGAATGGCGAACAGGAAGCTGGTTATCACGAAGTGAAGTTCGACGGCAGCGGTCTATCGAGCGGCGTGTACTTCTACAGGATAGGAACGGGATCGTTCGTGCAGACGCGCAAGTTCCTACTCTTGAAATAGACAAGGCCCCCATATGATGTGCGACAATGTTGCTGGTGTGGACATGGGGAAGAAACTTGGACCGATTCTTCTGGCCGTCGTTCTCTGCTCCGCTTGCACCGCCAATCTGAACGCACAGTGGAATCAGTACAATCAAAAACTGGTAGGCGCAGGTGCTGTAGGATACGCCCTGCAGGGCTGTTCTGTCTCACTCTCTGCTGACGGGAACACTGCCATAGTGGGTGGACCCGCTGACAGCAACTATGTTGGAGCGGCGTGGGTCTGGTCCCGTGGCATCGACGGTCAATGGAGCCAGCAGGGAGGAAAGCTCGTCGGGACCAATGGTGTCGGCTTTCCTCAGCTGCAGGGACGTGCAGTTTCCCTCTCAGCCGATGGAAACGTTGCAATCGTGGGTGCAATGTTCGACAACAGTGTCGGTTCGGTCCGTGTGTACACGCGTACAAATGGTGTTTGGTCTGAGCAGCAAAGGCTAATAGGCACAAGTTATTCCGGAGACGCAAACCAGGGTTTATCATTGTCCCTCTCATCTGACGGCAACACGGCGATAGTTGGTGGCCCTAACGATAATAATATGGTTGGAGCCGTCTGGATGTGGACCCGCGACCAGAACGGGCGATGGAATCAACAGGGAGGCAAGCTCGTTGGCGCAGGGGCCATAGGCGATGCAAGGCAGGGCTTTTCTGTTGCAATCTCTGGTGACGGGAAGACAGCAATCGTGGGCGGCGATTTCGATGATTACATGTCGGGAGCAGCCTGGGTGTGGACACGTGACAGTAACAATGTTTGGACGCAGGTCGCGAAACTCGTTGGCTCAGGTGCTGCAGGTCATGCACAGCAAGGTTGTTCTGTCTCTGTTTCTGCAGACGGCTATACAGCCATGGTCGGCGGCTACGCTGATAGTAACAGGGTAGGAGCCGTGTGGGTGTGGAAACGCGACTACAGCGGAGTCTGGAGTCAACAAGGAGCGAAACTTGTGGGTTCTGGTGGGGTTGGACTAACCGATCAGGGTGGTTCCGTTTGTCTTTCGGGCGACGGAAACACTGGAATTGAAGGTGGATGGCGCGACAATGATTCTGTGGGCGCGATATGGTTGTGGAAGCGAGACCAGAACGGCACGTGGAGCCAAGACGGGACCAAACTTGTTGGATCCGGGGCCGTAGGCCGACCGGCCGAGGGCCAATCGGTCGCTCTCTCTTCCGACGGAAACACTGCTCTCGTTGGCGGGTGGTATGATGGCAGCAACGCAGGGGCAACGTGGGTATTTGTCCGCATTCCAGTTGGTGTGACTGAACGGGACAACGTAACCCCAAGCACTAACGCACTATCCCAGAACTACCCCAACCCCTTCAATCCGAGCACAACCATCAAGTACGAGTTGCCGAAGGCCTCACACGTGACGCTGACCGTCTTCAACACCCTCGGCCAGCAGGTCGCCCTTCTCCAGAATGGGGAACAGGAGGCAGGGTATCATGAGGTCAAGTTCGACGGTGCCGGACTGTCGAGCGGCGTGTACTTCTACAGGATACAAGCGGGAGATTTCGTCCAAACACGCAAGCTCATGTTGATCCGCTGACACCTACCCGCCGCCCGCACCTGCCGCCGCGTGGAGTGGGACAATCGCAAGTAGCGCAGGTGAGACGCGGACGTTCGCATGGCAGTTCATGGTAGAAATGCGTTTGGTATTGCTGCTGTTGCTCGTCCGAAATTACTCAGAAAGTCACTCGTTGAAAAACAACAACTTACAGGCAGCTGCAAAGGTGAATTTGACCGTGGACGGGAAATAATTGAGTACCCGATGATGGTGGATGCCGGATGTGGAAGACCACGATTTCGCACTGATGTGACATCTCGCTCTTGAGAAGGTATGAGTGCGCTCGGAACCCGCGTTGACAATCCCGAAATCCTGCCTTACATTGATGGCAGGCATCGGGGGATGAACAAAGGTATTGTGCAGGGCCTCTTCGTCCGATGGATGGGGAGGCTTTTGCGTCTTCGCGGCGCAGGGGAGCTGCGTTAGGTGGCATGGCCCGCCTAAACACGTCGGGCACAATTGTCATTGGGAAATCCTCGGAAACTCTCAGAATGAAAACTCTATTTCACACAATTCTCTTTTCTCTCGCAATCAGTGCTCCATTACTGGCTCAAAATTCATTGGATTCACTGCTGCGGACATTGCCGAAAACCTGTGCGTCATTGATGCAGCAGCGTGGATGGCCCAGTCTCTCTATTGCCATCGTGCTCGATCAACAAATAGTCTTTTCTCAGGCATTCGGCTACGCTGACGTTGACAAGAAGATACCTGCGACGACAAGGACAATTTATCGTGTTGCTTCGATGACAAAACTCTTTGCTGCAACAATGCTGATGCAGCTTGCTGAACGGGGAAAGCTGAACTTAAATGATCCCCTCGTCAACTACATCCCAGAATACAAACCGAAATACCTGCCGAACACCGGCCCTACAACCTTGCGCCAACTCGCAACACATACTGCGGGGCTGCACGTCGATGCTGCGCAAGGCTTCTGGCATTACCTGTCAAATCTCGAATGGGTTGTTTCGCAAGGGAAAGAAAAGATCGTATGGGGTGTCACAAAAGATGATCTCCTCTCAACACTGCACAGGGTTGAGATAGAATACACACCCAATGTGTATCCTCACTATTCGAATTTTGGTTATCAACTGCTTGGCATCGCCCTCGAAAATGCAGCGCATGAACCTTTTGAGAAATATATCAAGGCCAACATACTCAATCCTCTCGATATGAAGGATTCGAATTTCAAGCTTAGTGGTGAACAGCAATCCCGGTTTGCCGTGGGCTACACGTATCTGGAGCCGGACTTTCAGCGTTATCTCGCTCCCGACTGGGATTTATCGGTTCTCAAGTATTCCGGCGGACTCTACTCAACACCGGAAGATATTGCTCGTTTTATTTCTTTTCAGTTTCGAG
>PMMO01000024.1:0-444 GCA_003162215.1 Ignavibacteriota bacterium | reverse complement strand
ACTGCAATTACCCGCAAGGGAATATCGGTCCTGAGAAGGATTTGATAAGGATCATCATTGACCAGTTTCTTCCGATCCTCGAAAGGAAGAGCACCGAAGCGGCATTTGATCTCCGAAAGGTGGATATTCAAAAGTATTCGGGGCTTTATGCCGTTTCTGGCGAGTACGCTCATGCGAAAGTCTATGTTAAGAACGATACTCTCTTTCTTTCTTTGTTGGAGAAACCTGAATTCACTCTGGCCATTCTGCCCGTGAATGTGAACCAATTCTGCTTTGCGATTGATCCGAGGAAACATCCTATGTTCCGGTTTACTGCGGATGATTCTGGCAACGTTGTCAGCCTTGAATTCTTGGGGTTCCGTTTCAAGAGACAATGAAAGTGGCGTAGTTGTGCCAGAAGAGGCAATAGTATTCGGAATCGTCCAGCGGGCCATGCCGCCTAAC
>PMMO01000163.1 GCA_003162215.1 Ignavibacteriota bacterium | reverse complement strand
CGTTCTCTGCATATCTCCTCCTTCGGGATTAAGTTCAACTGAGTACTTCGCAAATTAACCAACGCATTGTCGAATGTCAAGGACGATGCCCATCCTCAATCCTTGACAATCACTCTGAAATTGTCTTCTTTGTCATTATTGCGTTCTTTCCCTCCACGACAAGAGGCATACAAACAGCCCGATTGATTCTGTGTTGTCCCAACAGAAAAAACCAGGCGAGGTTTCTATGTTCACTCACCCCAGTGCATTTCTGCACTCGGTTCTCCGAATTGTTCCCAAGAAAAACCTCCAAATAGACATCACATTGTTCATTCTGAAACAGGAGATCTCTGTCGCAATGTGATACTGCGCTCCCTCTAATGTGCAAGGGCAAGGTTGCCGCCGCAAAGAAGTAAACTACGCGGGACTCTCCAATGTATCACAGGGCCCTTCGCCATTCGACCGAGTGGAGAATGCCGTTGTGGGGAGAGAATATGAAGCCGGCCATAAGTATATTAGTGGTGACGGAAGATCATTATCGTGAACAGGAGATAAGAGGACTACCACGCCGTATCGTGGCTGCAGTTCTATAAAGCTATGAATACCAGATTACAAGGGATATTCTTTGCCGGAACGAGCCGGCTCACCGAAATCTTTCCGGTGTTTGGCGGGCGCCTATTGGATTCGACGATTCGCCCGGTCTATGGGAGCCGCACAATGTCTGCGGTGTTCGAGCAGGGCAACCGGAGGACCATGAAGAGGATGAAGGCGTTCCGAAGGTTCCTCGTGATCCCGGACATCCATATTGGCGATGCGGTGGTGCTGCAGTCATCACTTATTGCCCTGCGCGATTTTTTCCCGGATGCCGAGATCGATTACGTGATTAACAAAGCGGTGGCCCCTCTTATCGAGGGGAATCCCGATGCAACGCGGATCATACCGGTTTTCTCTGATGGGCGATTCCCGTCTTCGACTGAAGTCGGGACACTGCGGGAAATCATCCGGAAGGGTCAGTATGACCTGTGCTTGAACTTCTGCCCCTTCATGGGAAAAAAGGACCTGGCAGAACCCAGCCAGCCGTTTGTCAGCTTCATGAGCCGTGGTCCGATGATCGTGCGCAATGAGAACGATTCTGCACAGATCAATCACTTCAGTTATCAGGGCTACCAATTTGTCCGTGGCTTGCTTTTGATGGCGGCTCAACCGGTCCGCGAAGAGTGTTTCCGGGGAGTCCGGACAACCTACTCCGATGAAGTGATTGAGCGCACTTGGCGCTTCACCAGGGAGGCAGGCCTGTCCCCCCGTTCACCAGTCATCATGTTCAATCCGGATAGCGCCATCAAATTCAATCTGATGCCGTTCGAAAGCCAGGCCAGGTTGCTGGGGTTACTCGCCAGGGACACCACGGCGGATACCATGATCCTGCTGGGGGCGGGCCATACCGAGGCGGGTATCGGAGAGCGCCTGGCCGATACCATTCCATCAGTGCTTCGTTCGAAGGTCCGTATCATTCCTCGGAGCACGTCCCTGGAGGTCTACTCGGCACTCATTGATTTCGCCGACGTATTCATAACCGGAGACACCGGCCCGCTGCATCTGGCAGCGGCTCGGCGGTATTCACGCTCGGGCCGCTATCAATTCCGGAACCGTACCGCCGTCTTGTCCTTTTTCGGCGCCACGATCCCCCGAATGTCGGGTTACGACTCATTCCAGCCGGGTTATCTTCCCGCAAACCAGGATGCCCCGTCCTGGTGCTACCAGGCGGAGAGTCCCTGCCGCAACATCACGTGTCTTAACAAGATGTTCAAGACGTGCAGAACGGTCAGGTGTTTCGAGCACGTCGACGTAGCAGGCCTGGCGACATTGGTTGCCTCCCATCTCAATGGGCTCGTCCGGCAGGCACCTGCGAAGTATCAGCAAACTTCATTTGCCCGAGCAGACTCCTGAACCGTGGCAGGCTCTTTGGACGTCAGAGCCGCCAAAAGTCAGACCCCTCGGACGGTTTGGGGTTGAGAAGAGATCTGCCCCCCACTGACGTGCCCCCCCTTTCTGTTTACTGCGCCACAAGCACCGGAATTGTCAATTTGTGGCGCACTTTTGAAATAGATGTGCCGAAGAGAGCATCTTTCAGACCTCTGTGTCCGTGTCCGCCCATAACCAACAAATCAATGTTACACTCTTTCACAAGCCGAATAACTTCTTTCGGTACGCGGCCGAACCCAAGCACAGCGAGAACTTCCAATCCTGTAGTGCGGAGTTGCTCGGCGTGTTTCTCTAAGTGTGCGTAGTCGTCACGAGCTTCGTCATCGTACGCATCCTTGCCGAACAATTGGCCACCGACCCCCTCAACGACGTGCAGCAGCACAACCCGGGCATTATTCTGCTTGGCAATGGTCTGGGCAACCGAGAGCACTTTTGAATCTACGGCCCCCAAATCGATCGCCACTCCAATAGTAGAAAATCGATGCTGGGAGAAATCGGGCTGCTCGACCTCCACTGGGGTTTTCGGTTTTCTCCTTCGCCAGCGCTTCGGCAGAGAGATATATCCAAGAAAGATGAATATCCCGCCCACGAGCGGCACGACTGTCAACCAGAGAATGATTGACAACTCTCCCATGTGTGACATCCAATCCGTCATTGAACTCATGACCAGTCTGGCATTTAAGACGACAATGATGATTGCAGACACCCATGCAATACCTATTACCCACGGCCTATTCGCAAAAGTCCCCATACGTTCCCTATCGCTGGTGAAGTGGATCAACGGGATAACCGCAAACGGGAGCTGCAAACTCAGGATGACCTGGCTGAGAATCAACAATTCATATGAGCCTTGGTCTCCTCGCAGTGCGAGGACGGCAACGGCGGGCACGATGGCCACCATGCGTGTTACGAACCTGCGAAGCACAGGACGCATTTTGAAATGCACGAAACCCTCCATCACAATCTGCCCGGCATAGGTACCCGTGAGGGTTGAACTCTGCCCCGACGCCAACAGCGCAGTAACAAACAGCGTGCTCGCAAGTGCCGTTCCGAGCAAGGGCGCCAACAGTGTGTGTGCCTGCTGGATTTCCGTGACAACAATGCCTTGCTTGAAAAACACCGATGAAGATACAACAAGAATCGCGGCATTGACCATAAAGGCGGCGTTTAATGCAATCGACGTATCGACAAGATTGAATTTGCATGCCTGCCGCTTCCCCTGTTCGGTCTGCTCAATGAGTCGCGTCTGCACGAGCGCCGAATGAAGGTACAGGTTGTGCGGCATTACTGTAGCGCCCAGAATTCCAATCGCGATATACAGACTTTCAGTACTCAATCTCGGAATAAATCCATTCGCAATTTCTCCGAGTGCTGGTTTTGCAAGGAGGACTTCCATGCCGAAGCAGACACCCATCACCGACACTAACAGGATGATAAAAAACTCCATTTTCCGAATGCCGAAATGTTGAATGAGTAAGAAGACCATCGTGTCGAATCCGGTGAGAATGACACCGGCAATCAGCGGCATGCCAAAAAGAAGATTCAATCCAATCGCCGTGCCGAGCACTTCAGCAAGATCGCATGCAGCGATGGCAATTTCACAGAGAATCCACAGAGCGAACGCAACAGGTTTCGGATATTCATCCCGACACGCTTGTGCAAGATCTCGGCCTGTGACAATACCAAGACGCGCTGCAAGTGTCTGCAAGAGCAACGCCATCGCGTTTGACATCAAGATCACCCACAGCAACTGATATCCAAACCGGGACCCCCCCTCGATATCCGTTGCCCAGTTGCCGGGATCCATATAGCCAACACTGACAAGATATGCTGGTCCCGCAAACGCAATGAAACGTCTGATCATTCCGTAGTGTTTGGCAATGGTTACGGAACCGTGGACTTCAGACAATGACACTGGTGTAGTATTCTTCACCATTTGCATTCCTGGTTGCTCGCCGGTGAAATCTATCTTATGAACAAAAGGGCCTTAGAGATCGTTTCATGGTACACTCAGTTCTCCATGGCGCGTAAATTTGTATATTGTACGCACAGGGCCTCATTCATACAACGGTACGGCATCCGAACCATCGCCCGAGAGGAGATTGACAATGGAAAGCAAAGATCATGAACTGACGGGCAATGACTATGAACGCCTCAAGCGTGCTGTTACGCTCTTGGAGAATCCAAGGTGGACCGCCAAGGTAACTGATCTCATCGGGATGCCAATCGAATGGGCAATAGAACGATTGCCCAAGCGAGCCAATCAAATCATATCGAAAGCAACGACAAAAGCAATCTGGCTCNNGCAAGCGCTCAATGCCGCTGTAGCGACAATGAACGCGCGGCACAAAGGAAGACCTAAGAGATGGATGCACAAAGGAGCCGTTGCCGCATCGGGCGCAATAGGAGGTTTTTTCGGCTTTGGAGGATTGATGCTTGAGTTGCCAACATCGACAACAATCATGCTAAGATCCATCGCAGATATCGCCCGAAGTGAGGGTGAGGACATCTCTTCCGTAGACACGCAATTGAGTTGCATTCAGGTATTTGCCCTTGGTGGAAAGAGCAAGAGTGATGACTCAACCGAATCAGGGTACTTTGCCATACGAATGGCACTTGCAAAGATATCCTCCGAGGCCGCCGAATTCGTAGCGGAAAAAGGAATAGTTGACGAAGGTGCTCCGATACTTGTGAAGCTGGTTGCGAGGATAGCGGCCAGATTCGAGGTCGTAATTTCCGAAAAAACCTCCACACAAATCATCCCAGTGATCGGTGCGGTGAGTGGGTCCACCATAAATCTGCTCTTCATAGAACATTTTCAATCAGTCGCTACTGGACATTTCATTGTCCGCTCACTCGAACGCAAATACGGTGAAGAGACCATCCGAACCGCGTATACATCAATTGCCAGGTCGATCAATAAGTAAATACGCACGGCCTTGGGAGTTTTTTTTATCCAATGGAATCGTTGAATTATCATACCTACCTCCCTGACCGGTGAACCTTCTTACCGAACAGTAGTGAACCCTCGATGGTAGTGTCCCCCGACGGTCAGTTTTTCCGGTTTTTCCTTGACCCTTCAGTGATCCTTCGTTACTATTCATTCGGTGAGGAGATATTGTACCGTTTCTTTGCCATTTTCTGTCATTCCCTATCACAACCCGAACACTAAGGGAGAACGTTCATGAAAAGAACCGCGTGCATCCTGCTGAGTATCCTCTGTCTCACACTTCCACTCATTGCGCAGCAAGAGGACAACAAAGACTGTAAAGACCACCCGCTCTTCACCAGGATGCATGACTCCTGGATTCACCATTGTAAGCAGAGCGAATTCGACGCTTATGCCTTCACAATTGCGAAGGGGAAGACCGAGCAGGTGGAAGGCCAACTTTGGCAGATCAGCTACTATCCGCAGGCCAAGGCCGTATCCAAGCCCAGCGAACTCCAGATCCTGCGGAACTTCGAAAATGCTGTCAAGAAGCTTGGTGGAACACTCCTCTACAGCGAGAAAACCAAGGAGACCCTGCGGCTGACCAAGGACGGCAAGGAGGTGTGGGTTGAGGTAGGGGCTGAGTTTACCGGCAAGTACGGGCTGACCATCGTGGAAAAGAAGGCCATGACTCAAGACATTGTTGCCAATGCCGACGCTTTTTCCAATGATCTCAAAACCACAGGCCATGCCGCAGTGTATGGCATCTACTTTGACACTGGAAAATCCGAGATCAAGCCCGAGTCGAATCAGGCCATAGGTGAGATTGCCAAGCTTTTGAAGACTGATCCCGGCTTGAAAGTGTACGTGGTTGGGCATACCGACAACGTCGGAGGGCTGGAAGCCAACATGAAGCTCTCCCAGAGCCGGGCGGATGCCATCACGCAAGCGCTGGTCCGCAATCACGGCATCGTCGCTTCTCGTCTGAAAGCCTATGGCGACGGCCCGTACGCTCCCGTCGCCTCCAATGACACGGAGGAAGGGAGAGCGAAGAATCGCCGGGTGGAATTGGTGAAGCAGTAGAGGAAAATGCGAGTTCGAGTCTCTCATCCCCATCCCGCAAGAAAGCCCCGCCACCAGGGAAGCACCCTGGAGGGGGGGCTTTCGAACTAAAGACCAGTCATCGTTCCCACAGAAGTCGCGCATGTGCCTCGTCGGCGGCTGTTGTGTGTGCCATGTGTCAGAATAGTGCGACAAGAACACAAGCAGAACCCACCGCGTGGATTGAGTGATTGACTTCATTGATGAGAGTGCGTACTTTAAAGCAAGAGATTCCGTAACGTGTACATGCAATACGGAGTGTCGGAGTCTCCAACAGTCTAGACACTTTCAGGAGTACGTCATGCGTCCTCTGTTGAAACTGGTGCTGGTGGCGAGTTTTCTCTCAGGTCTCAGCGCACCGAACACTCTCGCCCAGGATTCATCACTGGTCTTGCACCTCCTATGCGACGGGACAGCCAAAGATGCCAGCATGTACGGCAATGACGGGTCTGCGCTGGGTCCTGTGCCGACAACCGATCGGTTTGGCAGGCCCAACCATGCATATTGGTTCGATGGAGATGGCAGCAAAATCGTCATCCAGAACAGTCCCAGCATCAACCCATCCGATCAGTTGACCATAACGTTTTGGGCAAACCTGGACGGCATGACCGACAACTACCTTGATGTGCTCTATAAGGGAGGACCTGTTGTTGGTGGCTTCTATGGAAACCGGGAGTATGCCCTCTACCTGAAGGAAAACTTGGGTGCTGCGTACTTCCTGTTGATGTCTGCAGGAGATGGTCAGGGGCAGCATGAATCAGATTCGTACAGTTTTCTTCCGCGTCAATGGCTTTTTTTCACGGGAATCATCGACAGGAAGAACCATTTGATGCATGTCTACATCAACGGTCAGGAATCAACCTTATACAATCAGGTCGATTCATACTCCTCCTTCAACATCAACAGTTACGAATTGTGGATAGGTGCCGGGGCTGAATCACTGTATCAACACCGCTCCTACAAGGGAGCTCTCGATGACATCCGCCTCTACCGCCGTGCGATTCCGTTGCGCCTGATCCAAGCCCTTGCCGCCGGCAACGACGACACCGATGGCGACGGCCTGCTTG